>JASJBW010000170.1 GCA_030066315.1 Gammaproteobacteria bacterium | reverse complement strand
ATAAGGCATATAGGCAGCATATAAAGCACTTTTATCTTTAATGTTAAGTGACAAGATACCCTGGCTCGGTGCTGGCATTATCGTTACCCCTATTTTGTATTTGTTTAAATGATATTAGCACGTCTTCTAGCTGAAGTTGGAAATTTAGATTATTTTCTTCGGTTTGAAGGACAAAGTTAGAGTGTTTTGTTAAGTCGATCAAGTGCTTAAGTTGTTGTTTCTTTGATGCCTCAAGGGGGCGCTCAAGGCATGCCTGAATACTGCCAATCAACACATTCTTAATAATCAATCGTAAAGTAGATGGCTCCAGGTGTTTCAGTTGGTTATAGAGTCCTACCACGTCGAGTTGATTATCCAGGTAATCTTGAAAGTGGGCTTGGGCTTGTTTAAGATTTTCTATGAAATTTTGTTTACTAAGATTGAGAGCCAGCTCAGCATCCTGATGCGTTAACTGTAGATATTCTTGAATAACTTGAGCTTCGACGCCTTGCTGTGTAAGCCAGCTTTGCGCCATATCCATCGGTGGGTTATTTAACTTAATGAACTGGCAACGACTGCGAATCGTGATAGGTAATTTACCGGCATTATGAGTTAACAGGATCAGGGTCGATTGATCTGCGGGTTCTTCCAGTGTTTTCAACAGGCTGTTGGCAGAGGATGTATTCATTTTTTCTGCAGGATAAACTAATGCCAGCTTGCCCGCCTGAAGATTCGGTGTTAGCGACAATTGATGGATCAGACGACGTACCTGATCAATTTTAATATCCTTGTTAAGTTTATGGGTCTTTTCATTCTCTATTACCGTGGTGAAAGTGAAGTCAGGATAATTGTTGGCATGCATTAAGCGACAATGCTGGCAAGCGCCACATGGCCTATGTTCGTCACCCGGATTTTTACACAATAAGGCGGTAACCAGGTACCAGCCAAAGTTTCGACTATCCACCTGGGTTGCTATTTCGATCAAGATAGCATGGGGTAATCGCCTTTGCTGGTTGAGTTCGACCAGATGTTTTACCGTTTGTTGTTGCCAGGGCAAGACCTTTCCCTCGATGAGATCAATGGCAGAATCATCAACCGACATAAAAAGCGCCTTTACAAGGGTAGCTGTAGTTCAAAACGTTGATTGATGACCTCCAGAATAGTATGACTCACCTCTTCGATTGATCCTGAAGCTTCAATCAATTGATATTGCTGGGGATCGGATAATGCAATCTGTCGAAAAGCCTGACGTACCCGTTTATGATATTCGCGGCCCTTCTTTTCGAAACGGTCTTCACCTGTGCCCCTTGCTTCTGCTCTGGATAAGGCGACATCCTGGTCGATATCGAGAATTATAACCAGGTCTGGTTTAAAATCCTGAATACTGATCTGGTGTATGGCTTCAACCGTGTCCAGACCAAGATCTCCGGCGATACCTTGAAAAGCTCGGCTTGAATCGGCGAAACGATCACTGATGACCCAGGTTCCCGCTTCGAGCGAAGGCCATACCGTATCGCGAAGATGAGCTCGACGTGCCGCATACATCAACAGCAATTCGGTCATGCTATCCCATTTATCCGGTGCTCCATTAACCAGTAATTCTCGGATATCTTCAGCGGCGGCTGACCCACCCGGTTCGCGTGTTAGGATGCAGGGTAAATCAGCTTGGGTAAAGCGCTGATGTAAACGTCGGGTTTGCTCACCTTTACCAGAGCCATCCACACCATCGATCACGATCATTTTATTTTTTCTGGAAGACATCACGTTCAGAGCGCTCATCCAGGTTCAGCCTTGCGTTTGGGTTTTTTTCCTTTTAACTGATATTTGCTGACCGCTGCATTATGTTCTTCCAGGGTAATGGAAAAATGATGAGTACCGTCACCTTTAGAGACAAAATAGACGGCCTCAGAATTAGCGGGATGTAATGCGGCATGGATAGCATCGAGACCTGGCATGGCAATAGGTGTAGGGGTTAAACCCTTATGCAGATAGGTGTTATAGGGTGTGTCTTTACGCAAATCGCCATAGCGAATATTGCCATCAAAACTTTCACCAAGACCATAAATAATGGTGGGATCGGTTTGTAACCGCATACCTTTGTTCAAACGTTGGATAAAAGCAGCTGCAATTAAAGGACGTTCGAAAGCTGCACCCGTTTCTTTTTCAATGATCGAGGCCAGGATTAAGGCTTCATAGGGAGATTTTAAAGGTAATCCTGGATCTCGGTTTTCCCAGGCTTTTTGCAGCTGTTTTTGCATAGTTTTATAAGCTCTTTGCAGAAAACGAATATCCGTTGTACCTCGAGGAAAATGATACGTATCGGGGAGAAAAAGACCTTCAGGATGCCCCGCTTCTGGATCTATCTGCTGCATGATGGCCATGGGGTCGGCATTGATGTCTATGGTCTTAACCAAAACATCATCTTTGGCAATGGCTGCCAGTAATTGTTTGAAAGTCCAGCCTTCGATGATGGTAAAACTGTAGAGAATAGATTCACCTTTGGTGAATAATTCCATTAAGTCTGAAGGAGTATATTGGGCCTTTAACAGATATTCTCCGGCCTTTATTCGGGTATTCTCACCTTGCATCCTGGCTAAGGCTATAAACATCACGGGATCTTCTATATAAGCCAGGTCAGCCAGGCTTTGGGCAACCTGACGAATGGTATTGCCACTGTATATGGTAAAGGTGGTCTCATCAGTTCCCAGGTTAATGGGTTGCTGTTGAAACTGATTAAACTTGTAACCTAGAAAAGCTGAGACTAAAACACCAAGAATCAAACCTAGGGTGATGAGTTTTTTAAAAAAATTATATGCCATGGATAGATTGTTGAAGTAACCGGGTTACAGGTCCTATTTTGAATATCTGATTTTGCATGCGAATAATAGGTCTAATGCCTTGGACACTATTACATAAAAAACACTCGTCCGCTTTTAATAAATGTTCAGGAGTGTAATAACCAATTTTAACTGCTTTACCTAACGCTTTCAGTTTTTTTAAGATGAGTTTCCGCATGACACCCTCCACCCCCGACTTGGTTAAATCCGGGGTATAAACGATATCCTCTCTGATGAAAAAAAGATTGTGCACAATCGATTCGATCATGAATCCATCTGTATCCAGAAGCAGGGCTTCGTCATAGTCACTATGGCTTTGAAGTTGTTCAGCGGCCAGTACATAGAGTAGACGATTTAAATGCTTGATACCTGCTAATACTTGATTATCAGGTAAAGTAATTTCTGAAATAATTAGTTTAACTGATTGATTAAATTGACTTAAATTAGCACTATATTTAAAAATATAAACATTGGGAGTGGTATTTTCAGGTAATGATAATCCGCGTCCGCCATCACCACGAGTAATGATGATTTTGATCACAAGGCTCTCATTCAAATCGATATAACCCTGTAATTGCTGCTCTAGCCAGGATTGATCGGGACAAAGAATGTTGAGACGTTGGCAGGAAGCCTTTAACCGATCATAATGTTCTTGCCAATAGTGAATAACACCTTGATGAATTAAAAGAGTCTCAAACAGGCCATCGCCATAATGCAGGCCCCTTTCGGATGGTTTGATTCTTGGAATGGCAGACAGGTCAGTGATCAGATTGAAAGACATTAATCATTCCGCGAGCTTTATGTCGGGTTTCATGAAGTTCCTTTTCGATGATGGAATCATGTACGATACCCGCCCCTGCCCTAAAGTTTAAGTTTTTTCCATTAGCATCCAAAGTCATGGAGCGTATCAGGATATTCAAATCCATTCGTCCGTGATCACTAATATAACCCAGTGAACCGGTATAAGCGCCTCTGATTAACGCTTCTTGTTCATTAATGATTTGCATACAACGCACTTTAGGGCATCCAGTGATAGTACCTCCCGGAAAAACAGCATGTAATACATCCTTAACGGATTGGCCTGACAACAATTCACCACGGATGCTGGAAACAATATGGTGAACATGTTGATAGGTCTCCACGATCATTTGTTCATCCACTTTTATCGAACCCGGTTGGCAGATGCGACCCAGGTCATTGCGCTCAAGATCAATCAACATCACGTGCTCGGCACGTTCTTTGGGATGCTTGACGAGGTTTTCAGCAAGCAATCGGTCTTCATCAGCTGTTTGCCCACGAGGATAAGTGCCCGCAATTGGACGCGTTTCGACAATGCCTTTATCCACAGAAATCAAGCGTTCAGGTGAAGAACTGATAATGTAACCGTGCTTTAACTTGATCAGAGATGCAAAGGGTGCGGGATTACTCTGGGCTAGGCGATGAAACAAGCTCACCGCATCGCAATCCTGATCAAATGAAATCTGCCAGTTACGAGAAAGATTGGCCTGGAAAATATCCCCCTCGTAAATATACCGTTTAATGGCGTGGAGTTGTTCTAAATAAATTTCAGGTTTATCTTCCGTTAATTTAAAGCCGGGTAATGGAGAAATTTGCAGAGCAGGCGCGTTTTCAATATCCGATTTGATTTTATCTAACAGGTGGGCTTGATCTGCCACAGCAACAACCGTGCAGTTTTCCAAATCATGATCGATAATAATAGCTGCGGGAATCCTGACTGCGCAGGCAATGGGTGAGTTATCCTGGTTTTGATGGAAACCCAGGGATGGTTCTATCAATCCTGCATATTCATAACTGAGATAAACAAACCAACCTCCAATGAAAGGTAAATCGGTGTCTATGCTATGCCCTGACAACTGGGTATCAACCCGCTCGAGACAATCGGACTGCACATCAAATTGGCATGTATTGTTCCCAGGATAAGCCATTAAGATGGAATAACGACTATTGGAATGTCCACGGGTAGTGGAGGCTAGCAGATACGGATAGGTCTCAGGTTTATACTGATGTAACGCGAGTAAATCCGGTAGAAATTCGAGCTCCTGGCGCTGGAACAACACTTAATGTCGAGAAATCAGATGCCCTTGAATAACAGGGTGCCGTTGGTACCACCAAAGCCAAAAGAGTTGGATAAAGTCACATTCATTTTGACATCACGTGAAGTATTGGCACAGAAATCTAGATCACACTCAGGATCTTGGTTATCCAAATTTATCGTTGGGGGTATGACTTGATCACGCAAGGCTAAAATGGCAAATATAGCTTCGATCCCGCCAGCAGCGCCCAGTAAATGTCCAGTCATTGATTTTGTTGAACTGACGACAACTTTATCAGCATGATTGCCCATCGCAAGTTTGACTGCCATGGTTTCTGCCTTATCTCCGGCGGGAGTGGAAGTGCCATGAGCATTGATATAACCCACTTCTTCCTTATTAACGCTCGCGTCTGCTAAAGCATTGTTCATACAACGTGCTGGGCCCTCTCCACTGGGTGAGGGTTGGGTCATATGGTGGGCATCACCACTCATGCCGTAACCCGCCAGTTCACAATAAATTCGAGCACCGCGTTGTTTGGCGTGTTCGTATTCCTCAATCACCACAACACCGGCGCCATCACCCAAAACGAATCCATCACGGTCGATATCCCAGGGGCGACTTGCAGCTTCAGGATCATCATTTCGGGTGGACAGGGCTCTTGCCGCGGCAAAGCCACCAACGCCTAGAGGTGAAGTGGCCATTTCAGCACCTCCGGCGATCATCACGTCAGCATCACCGTAGGCAATCATTCTAGCGGCATCACCAATATTATGTGCTCCGGTAGTGCAGGCGCTGACGATTGAAATATTAGGACCTTTCAAACCTTTCATAATAGAAAGATTGCCCGACACCATATTGATAATTGAGCTGGGAACAAAAAATGGAGAAATTTTACGCGCACCACCTGTCACAAACTGGTCGCGATTTTTTTCAATTCCCGGTAAACCGCCAATACCCGAACCAATGGCAACACCAATACGTTCGGCATTCTCTTCAGTGACTTCGAGCCCTGCGTCCTCCATGGCCTGAATACCTGCCGCAACACCGAAGTGAATAAAAGGATCCATCTTTTTTAAATCTTTTTTGGCAATATATTGTGAGGCATCAAAATCCTTCACGGATCCAGATATCTTAACGGGAAAATCAGTAACATCGAATGCGGTAATGGGGGCAATCCCACTCTTTCCGGCGACAATATTTTTCCAGGTATCTTCTACGGTATTTCCAACGGGGGTTAGCATACCTAAACCAGTGACAACAATGCGACGCTTAGACAATGAAATAACCTCGAACTTAGATCAGTATGGTTCCAATATTAAAAAAGCCGCTAATCATTCTGCATGAATAGCGGCATATAAGTAAACCTATAGCGTAAAAATTACAGGTGTTCGTTCACGTAGTCGATGGCTAATTGAACGGTAGTAATTTTTTCGGCTTCTTCATCGGGAATTTCAGTCTCAAATTCCTCTTCCAGCGCCATGACCAGTTCAACCGTATCCAGTGAATCTGCACCAAGATCGTCTACGAATGAAGCACTGTTAGTCACTTCCTCTTCTTTAGCACCCAGTTGCTCAGCAACAATTTTTTTTACACGTTCTTCAACAGAGCTCATTGTTTGAGTTTCTCCTAAATATTAATTCTTTGGCATGTTTGTGTGACGCGCTATTGTATTGAAAAGCATCGCCTCATGCCACTGTTATTAAAACAAATAAAAATTACTTTTTAATCAATTAGTTAAGCTGTTTATTTACATCAATAAGCGGCTAAGCCATGTACATGCCACCATTTACATGGATAGTTTCCCCGGTAATGTAGGCAGCTTCTGGCGAGGCCAAGAATACCACGGTAGAAGCAATTTCTTCCGCACTACCTAAACGGCCCAAAGGTATCTGGGTGAGTAAAGCTTCTTTTTGTTTTTCATCAAGTTCTCTTGTCATATCGGTATCAATGAAGCCTGGAGCTACGCTATTTACGGTAATGTTGCGTGAACCCACTTCACGTGCCAGCGATTTACTGAAACCTACCAGACCTGCTTTGGCCGCTGCATAATTTGTTTGACCTGCATTTCCTGAAGCACCAACAACCGATGAAATATTAATGATACGGCCATTGCGTTTTTTCATCATGCCGCGAATGACCGCTTTGGACATCCGGTAGATAGAGCTCAGGTTGGTATTAATGATGGCATCCCATTGATCCTCTTTCATGGCCATTAACAAGGTATCCTTGGTGATACCCGCATTATTGACCAAAATTTCGGGGGCACCGAATGCATCATTGACCTGTTGCAGGCATTCAGCCACCGATTCACTACTGGCCACATCTAAGACCAATCCCTTGCCAGTGATATTTGCAGATTCCAAATAGGCCGATATTTTTTCTGCACCTGCTTCACTGGTTGCCGTTCCAATAACAATGGCACCGGAATTGCCTAATCCCATGGCGATAGCCTGTCCAATTCCTCGACTAGCGCCGGTTACCAGAGCCACTTGATCAGTCAGCGACATTATTCATCCTCCAAGTTTTGTTGAGTTTTTTCCAGGCTGGCAAGGTCATAGACAGGATGCGAACCAAGAGATTTGTTAATACGACGCGTTAAACCGGATAAAACTTTACCCGGGCCCATTTCAATTAAGTCAGTGGCACCTTTAGTTACGAGTTGTTGGACACACTGAACCCAAAGTACCGGCTGATAAAGTTGTAGCTTGAGTAATTGACGTATTTCATCAACATCCCGAGCCTGATCTGCATTCTGGTTATGGATGACCGGGATATCAGGCACGTTCAATGGAATATTGAGTAATTCTTGATAAAGACTATCTGCAGCACCTTTCATTAAGTCACAGTGGGAAGGTACGCTGACGGGTAAGGGTAATGCTCGTTTGGCGCCCAGTTCTTTAGCGTTGTCCATGGCGCGATCCACACTATGGGTATTACCGGCAATCACAACCTGTCCAGGAGAATTAAAATTGACTGCAGATACAATACCTTTATCCACCATTGCACAGGCTTGGATAACATCTTGGTCATCTAACCCAATAATCGCGGCCATGGCGCCCTCACCCTCGGCAACAGCATTCTGCATC
>JASJBW010000169.1 GCA_030066315.1 Gammaproteobacteria bacterium | reverse complement strand
CCTGACGCAGGCGGCGATGATGGCGGCGGAGTATCAGACTTACGTGCGAACAGTTTTAGTAAGCTCTTAAACAGCGCCAATAAGAAATCCCATAATGCCACAATCAAGGATAAAACAAAGATCCAAATGAAATTAAGCGCCGTGGCCAGGTAATCGATAAGCCCCTTTTCGTCATCCTCCTTGGTGTAACCCTCATACTCACCTTCCAGGATAGGGTCATAAGGTAACTCCGCATAAACCGCTGCACCACTCGCGTCTATCGTCTTGGCAGCAAAAGCCTTGCGTACCGTAATGGCGCCCAGAGGT
This sequence comes from Gammaproteobacteria bacterium, assembly GCA_030066315.1. Taxonomy (GTDB): domain Bacteria; phylum Pseudomonadota; class Gammaproteobacteria; genus JACNJF01. Next base: position 7,676 of record JASJBW010000169.1, on the reverse strand, counting down.
ATGACCACCAGCGTTAAAATAGTGGATACCAGCACACCAAAGGCCAATGAAATAGCCATACCTTTAAAGATAGGGTCAAAAATGATAACACCGGAACCACCTACCAATGCCAAAGCCGTTACCACAATAGGCCTCGTTCTAGCTTTACAGGCAAGCAATACCGAGTCAGTGACGGGTCGTCCATCTTCAACTTCATGCTTGGTGAAATCTACCAGTAATATTGAATTTCGAACGATGATACCCGCCAGGGCTATAAAACCAATCATCGATGTAGCGGTAAACTCGGCCCCAAATAACCAGTGTCCAGGAATAATACCCACCAATGTCAGTGGAATGGGCGCCATAATGACGGCGGGTAAACTGAAGTTCCCAAATTCCATCACAACCAGCATATAGATCAGTATGATGGCCGCGCCAAAAGCCATTCCCATATCGCGGAACGTTTCATAAGTGACCGTCCATTCACCAGCCCATTCAAATCCTGACTGGGCATCAGATTCGGGTGGCGCAGTCCAGGTCCCTTTCAGCTCTACTCCGTCCGGGGTGGTATAGTCTTCTAGAGCATCAATGACATCGAACATGCCGTATATGGGCGCTCCCAAACGGCCTTGGGTCTCACCGGTAACGTATTCAACGCGTCGAAGATCCTTATGATAGATTACCTGCTCTTGGTCTATCTGGTAAAAATCTCCTAATTCACCAAGCGGTACCGTACCCCCAAATTGACTCGGAACGGGCATTTCTTTTAAGCGTGGAAGATCGGCCCTGACCTCGATAGGCACCTGGATGACGATATAGGTGGGTTCTAACTTGTAACCACTTTTTACATCACCCAGGATAAAATCGCCCAAAGACATTTGTAATGTTCGATTGATCGTATCCACCGATATGCCTCGGCGAACGGCTTTTTCCGTATCAACATCGAAACGCCAGACTTTATAGGGGTCAGCCATCAAGGTATCAACGTCGGTAATGTTGGGTGACTGGTTAAATTTTTCTTCAAGATCACGCGCAACCTGGCGACGAATATCGTCATCCGGTCCATAAACCTCGGCCACGACGGATTGTAAAACTGGCGGTCCTGGGGGCATCTCGACAACCTGAATCTTCACCAGATCATTACCCTCAATCACTTTTTTCAACCGAGCTCGAACATCCTCAGCTATTTCATGACTGCTGCGTTTACGATCATCCTTATCCAGCAATAACACCTGGATATCCGCCTCCCAAGGCTGAGAACGCAGATAGTAGTGACGCACGAGGCCATTGAAGTTGAATGGTGACGCGGTACCCACATAAGTCTGCAAAGAGGTGACTTCCTCAACCTCAAGTAAGGTGTTGGATAACTGATTAACGACATTGGCCGTGACCGGCAAAGCCGTACCCTCTTTCATATTAATCACCACGTTAAATTCTGGCTTGTTATCCAGGGGTAACATCTTGACCGGTACACTCTTGGTGTAAAACAAGGCGATACAGAGGAAGAAAACCACGAACAAACCGATGAGGAATAACCTGCCCTTGGTTTTATTGGTAATTAATGGAATCAAGATACGTCGAAAAAGGTTACCCAGCCATTCATTCTGACGGTGCTCGGAATCTTCCATGTCCTTTAGTTTTTCCATGGAAGGCTTGATACGCATAGCCAACCAGGGGGTAAACATAAATGCCGCGAACACGGAGAACAGCATCGCAAAGGAACCCAACGCCGGAATCGGCTCCATGTACGGCCCCATCATGCCGCGTACAAATCCCATGGGTAGTAATGCCGCTATGACGGTCAGCGTTGCTAATATGGTCGGGTTACCCACCTCACGCACCGCATCAATGGCGACATCGGTATCGGTACTCTCATCGATTAACCAACGCCGATAGATATTTTCCACCACCACGATGGCATCATCCACCAGGATACCTATCGAGAATATCAAGGCGAAGAGACTCACTCGATCAATGGTATAACCCGTAATCAGCGCATAAAAAACTGTAACCAAGATGACCACCGGGATGACGATGGCTACTACCAGGGCGGGCTCCCAACGAAAGTTCAAAGCGGCCCAGATCAGAATAACTACGATACCGGTTGCGATGAATAACTTTAATATCAGCCCATTCACCTTGTCCTTGGCCGTTTTACCATAGTTACGTGTAACCTCGACATGGATGTCATCCGGAATGACATCACCTTTCATGGTTTCGACCTTGGCTAAAATATCTTCTGCAACCTTGACACCGTTCGAGCCTTTTTTCTTGGCAATGGCCACCGTGACCGCAGAAGCCGCATAAGCTTCTTCATCACCTTCGAGCTGGTGGGTTGGAGCAGTATAATAATTCATCAGTTGCTTGGTATCTGAAGGAGATGCGGTGACTCGGGCAATATCCCGAACGTAGACAGGTGAACCATCCTTGATAGTCACCACCAGGCTTTCTATATCGCTGACCGTCTTTAGGAACGATCCTGAATAAACCTTGGAGCTTTGGTCACTTTGTTCAATACTTCCCAAGCCCAATTCTGAATTAGCTGTTTGAATGGTATGGGCAATCTGGTCCAGACTGATTTCATACCCTGATAATTTTTCGGGCAATACCTCAATTTTTAATTGATCTGATCGGCCACCGACAACAAACCCCTGGCTGGCATTCTCAACCGTACTGATACCCTGAAGAATATCCAGAGCCACCAAACGTAATACCGAATCATCATGTTGATTTGACCATAGCGTTAAAGTCACAACAGGTACATCATCGACACCTTTAGGTTTAACCAACGGCTGATCCACACCCGGTGGAATCTTATCCATATTGGAGGAAATCTTGTCATAGAGTTTGACCAATGATGTTTCCAGGTCTTCTCCGACATCAAACTGGACCGTTACCATGCCCTGATCACGCATTGCTGCTGCATAAACATGATCAACACCTGACATTTCATTCAATATCCTTTGAAGTGGCTCTGTAGCCAGCTTGGCAACCTGCTGGGCCGATGCCCCTTTATAGCTGACAAATACATCAACCATGGGCACGGAAATTTGTGGGTCTTCCTGACGAGGTGTCATGGCAACACCAATAATTCCGAGCGCAAAACAGGCAATCAATAGCAGTGGAGAGAGCGGCGAATGAATAAACGCCTTCGCCAGCCCGCCTGCGATACCCAACGATTTATTTTTTTGATTTTCGTTATTTGATTGATTTGTCATGATCGATTACGGTCTGATTATGCGTTAGTAAGTTAACACCCTAAAGGGACTACTAACTGTCTGCGCCTGCATTGATATTTTGAATGTCCGGCGTCCAACCGGATTTAATGGTTTTTGGTGGCGCACTGATGATGCGATCTCCCGCCTTGATCCCGGAAAGAACCGTCACTCTGGTTTTATCATATTCCGACCCCAGCCTGACGATTTTCATCTGAGCCTTATTCTCTTCATCAAGAATGAACACACTGGGTAAACTACCACGATAAATCACGGCATCTTTTGGAATCACCGGCACGGGTTTTTTAGCGGCTGAGGTATCGTTAATGGTGACTTCAGCGTATAAACCCGGTCCACCCGGAGAGCCTTCAGGTAAGTCAAACTTAACGGTCACTGTGTGTTTCTGTTGATCCGCTACCGGATAAATCTGGGCGACCTTGGCTTTGGTGTAGGTATTGTTAATATCCAGTTTGACATCTACCAGGCTGCCTTTAGTCAGACCAAAAATTAATCGGGCTGGGACTTCCGCCTGTATTCGTAAATATTGAGTATGTGCAAATTTCAACAGGGGTGTTCCTGGTTGTACCGTATCCCCCTCTTCGACTAGTTTACGCGTGAGTTTGCCATCAAACGGTGCTATTGCACGCGCATCCCTTAATTTTGCATCCAGCTCATCAAGTGCTGATCTTGCTGATAAAACTGCTGATTCTGCGTTCTTAACCTGGGCGCCAGATGAATATAGATCACCATAACGTTCAATATCCGTACTACCTACCCCCATCGCGTTACCCATGTTGCGGGTGAAGACATTGTCAAAAAGATTAGGAAGCCCCATACCGGGTAATGCACTCAGACTCTCGCTGCGGGGTGCAATCAATTCTCGGGAATACTGAACGCGGGCATTGCGAAGATTTGATTCTGCATTAGCCAGTTGTGCCAGAGCAGCACGACGTTTTGCAACCAGGTCATCATCATCAATAGACAATAATAAGTTATTTTTTTGGAAATAATCGCCTTCGGAACCGGCAATATATTGGACTCTTCCCGGTACCTGAGCTGAAAGCGTGACCTCTTTATAAGGAATAACGGTACCACCAATTTTAATTCGATTGCCAAATTCAGCGGCTTCAACGGTCATCAGCTGCCAGGCATGAGAAGCACCAGAGAATAACGTTAGCACTGAGCCAAGAAGTAGAATTGCTTTCGATGGATAATTTAGTTTCATTTATTGTAATACCAATTTCAGCCTATCAAGCATTTTCAGCCTGAAGCATACTCATTAACGTTATTCGCAGAAGATGGGTGAAATATTATTTCACTCATCTCCCCACTTTAATCTGCACTGAGTAAGCCTATAGAAAATCGAAATTGTCTAAGTCCGCAGGCATCAGGCAGACATCCAGTCATTTTTAAGGCGACCACTACAAAAATTGATCACACAAATCAGCTTTAGATAGTTCTAACTACTGTCATCGAAATTAGAGAGCCTAGTCGAATAAAAGTGCAATTTGCGGATCTTTTACTCAAAAAGCATCTCATAATTAATCAAAAATTATTTTACATCTATTAAGGTAATTTATCTTTCTCTTCTGGCCATTACTTAAACTACCTTAGAACACCATCACTGCTCTGTGCTCATTGAATCAATAATTATCATTAAGCTTTCGACCGTTATAATGGCTGAAGAGTATAAAAGCTTTTAACAAAAACACAATATATAGTGGCTTGAAAACAAATAAATACCATATATTGTAGAAAAAACGCTTACTAAATAGAAAAATTACCTAAAACTACGTTTACATAAAACAAAAATTAATTAGTAGTATATTAGCATATATTAATATTTATTTCAATACCGATATATAACGCCTTTATACAACGCTAAATTACCGATCATTTAATGTTTGGTGGCACTTTATTTTAATAAAATCTAGGCAGATACTGACAAAGCTTGTGCCGGGCAACTTGATACACAAGAACCACAACCATCGCAGTTTTTGATATTGATATCTAACTGACGATAGTGATTCAAATGTATCAGGCTCTTGGGGCAGGATTTTATGCAAGACATGCAGATAATAGAATTTTTTAAATAACAAGAGGATGAAATAACAACCTTCCCCAGATCATGGTTGGATTCCAATTCTATTTCTTCGACTTCTGGGCAATGGGTACTACATTGGCTACAGAATGTACAACCATTTTCTGAAAAATCTAGATAAGGTATCCCGTGTAAATCATGGTTGTCTGGATGTCTTTTAATTACGGATTGATCACATGCCTGAACACAGTAAGCATCACACGAACTACAGATGTGTGCATCCGCAATCTGACTTAATCCTGGGGGTGACGGTCCAATAGGTTTGATGGATTCCTTCAACTGCGTACGCCCTTCCCGGTGCAACAAAGCACCAGTAAAGAAGCCGCGACGACTGTTACTAATCGTTGGATCCACTATTTATTAACCCAATCAATTTGAATGACTGACATTGAGTTCTTTAACTCACATTTACGAGGGTAATGACAATCATTTAAATGTATTTTCGACTAAAGGTTGTGCGTTAGATAATGGCACATGGCATTGTGTGCAATTATAACGAGCGCCTGCTATTTCCTCGACACCACCCTGTTTATTGAAACTGCCATAATGATTGTCTGGCATCGGTAATTTTTTACCCACTCGCCATTCTCGTTTTAATAATTTACGGCGGTCATGACAATCCGCACACTCGTTTTCTTCACGGGTGATCGGAAGATATTCCTCGACAGTATGCCCAATTTGGGGCGGCAAGGTTGAATAGGCTATTGGTAAACGCTCATTCTTACCCGCTTCGCTTTTACTATATTCAGCCACCTCAGGTGTCGGCGTATCAAAAACGCTCGCTTTGCTTAGCCCCATGTTCAAATCCTCTATCGCATTACCTGCATATAACAGTCCTGAAACAAAACCACCTAAAACAATACCTAATAATATCTGTTGTTTTTTCATGCTATCTGTCTCCTATGATCATCTTGAGTTTGTTTATCATCTAATTGATTGCTTAATTTTTGAGCACTATTTTTGGCTATGAATAATTTGATATCGAAATGCAGGGTATCCTCAGGACAGACGGTGATGCAGCGACCACAATTGGTACATTCACCTGCTGAAATGTAGCCTTTTTCACCGGCCTTTTTGAGGTTTAATACCTGGGGTTCGGGACACACTCCGGTACATTCAGCACAATGCGTGCAAGTTGCAGTATTAAAACCAATTCTTAAAAGAGAAAATTTACCGACTATCGAGTAGAAAGCACCCAGTGGACAGATATGTCCACACCATCCATCCTTCAGAATCAATAAATCAAATATGAACAGACCAATGAGGAGAGCCCAACCAGTGCCCAGACCGAAAATTATTTCACGATGCAATATACTGATAGGACTGATCCATTCAAATGCCGCAATGCCTGTTAAAGCAGATAAAATCAACGCAAGGGCCAACATTGTATATCTGAATTTACGGCGTAACTGCAATGCATCTTTGATATCGAACTTGCGTCTTACGAAAGACGCTAAATCGGTAATCATGTTAACTGGGCAAACCCAGGAGCACCATGCCCGCCCTCCTACCAGCCAGTAGAATATAAGAATAATTAACGCTCCGATCAGCACCTCGCTTAATAAGGTCTGCTGCGATACCAGGATTTGCAATACGGCAAACGGATCAGCCAATGGTATGCTGTCCAATAGCAGGGAGCTTGATAAATTACCCGTTATCAGTGGCTTTTCGTTATACATCCAGCCCCAGTGTGCAGATCCAAAAAACAACAACAAAGTTGACAGCTGTACAAAACGACGAAAAATCAAAAAACGCCATACTTTTAATTTGCCGAGAATACTCTCCGGCATTACAAAGGGTCTGACGGGCTTTCCATTAGGACCTAATTTGACGTCATTGGAATCGGGCATTAGAGATCACCTGTATTCAAATAATCGAGTCCCGTTGGCTCAACTGGTTTTACGTCTTTTGCTGCTGGTTTAAAATCTTGCGTAATTGTGCTGTCATACTCCCAGCCCAGTCGATAGTGCTTCCCTATTGCCCCCTTTACAAGCTTCGGATGTACGACCTTGATGGCTGCTTCATCGGTGGGACAGGCCTTTTCGCAGATACCACAACCGGTGCAGGCATCACTGTGGACAATCGGAATAAACATCGCATGTTTACTGATCTTTCGAGGATGTTGCTCAACCGTTATCGCTGTTCCTTTGACCGGACATTCGCGATGACAAATTTCGCAACGCAGGCCCTGCCAAGATAAACAATTCTCGATATCGATTACGGCCAGCCCCATCCGTGAATCTTCGATTTTTTCAAGATCATGAGTTAATGCACCGGTCGGACAAGCATTCATGCAAGGTATATCCGGACACATGTAGCAGGGAATATCTCGTGGTATAAAATATGGCGTCCCTATAGGAATATGATCCTGAGTATTAGCC
>JASJBW010000145.1 GCA_030066315.1 Gammaproteobacteria bacterium | reverse complement strand
CCCGCCCATCAACCGGAGAGGCAATAGCATTCTCCTGAATCGCGATGGGCCTTGCCGAGGGCTTCAGGGCGCGGACAAAAAATTCATTAAAAGTGGCGTAATCATTCAAGTCTTCATGCAGGGCATCGGTCATGTCTAGTTTGTAGGACTTAACAAACCAGCGGATCACAATTTTTGTCAAAGGACTTCTGATGCGAGTCAGGTAAAAAACAACACGTGAGATCAGGTGATGAGGTAGGATGACAAACACCCAGCTTAAGAGTTTTTCTGATAGCGCGCCGGTTTTTTGGATCATGGTTAAGGTTTGATTTTAAGTTGTACACGCTGTGCAGTTTCATCACTGAACGTAACGGTGATATCCACTGTGTCGCCTACCTCTAATGAAACCGTAGGGGTGATCAGCATCAGATGTTTGCCTCCTGGTTTGAGTTCCACGCTACTCTTTGCTGGAATGACCAGGTTGTAGAGTTCTTCCATTTGCATCATACCATCGGACATCTTGGTCTCATGCATTTCTACGCGTTCAAACTGTTCACTTTGAATGGCAATGATGGTTTGTTCCTTTTCCCCAGTGTTCTCAATTTGCATATAACCTGCGCGCATAGGCACCACCGGGGGCAGTTGCTTTATCCAGCCATTGCTAAAACTGACCAGGGTACTATCGGCAATGACAAGTGAAGGCAGCCATAAAATGGCAAGGAAAAAATATTTAAACATAGTGATTATCCTTGAATGATTGTGGTTAAATCTTGAGCAATTTTCTGACTATCGTGTGGCGAGGAAAATACGCCCGCAAATCGACCTTCTTTATTGATCAGGATCAGGCTACCGCTATGAGCTACGTCGTAATCATCGGTATCACCCGATTTGGAAATGTAGTGCAGAATTCCAACGGCATCGGTCAACTTATTAATCTCATCGTAATCGCCGGTCGCACCCAGGAATTCCGGATTAAAATAAGTGACATATGATTTGATCTTTTCCAGGTCATCCCGATCCGGGTCAACCGAAATAAAAGCCACCTGTATTTTATCAATGACAGAAGGTTGATCTATCGTGTTAACCATATTGGTCAACATCTGCAGTGATTCTGGACAAATATCGGGACAATTGGTGAAACCGAAAAATAATAAGTGCCACTTACCTTTCAATGTTTCATGAGTAAATGCCTGATTATTATGGTCTTTCAGCTCAAAAGGGGGTAAAGGAATGGCCTGTTGGCCTAACCAGGTCATGGCTTGCAGTTCCACGGGTTTGGGTTTTAACCAGACCAAGGAAAGCGCAATACCAAGCCCCATGGCCACAACCATGGTTGCAATAACGAGGGGTTTTTTCACAGAAGGTGTACCTGATGTTTTAGCGTTCGCAATGAAATTGCATTTAAGTGTAAAATCCGCGACATTATAATTGAAAGCCAAGCTTAAACCCAGTGGAAACCACATCTATCACCGATGAATTAACTACCCTCAGGGATTATATCCGTTGGGGTAGCTCTGAATTTTACCGGGCTAATTTATCATTTGGGCATGGCTTCAATAGTGCATTGGATGAAGCGGTTTATTTAGTGTTGCATGCCTTGCATCTGCCGTGGGATTGGCCTGAAAAATACTTCGATTGTGAATTAACGCAAGAAGAACGTAGTTATGTATTCGCGATTTTAATGCAACGTATTAAAACCCGACAACCGGCTGCTTACATTACACATGAAGCGTGGTTTTGTGGATTACCGTTTTATGTGGATGAGCGCGTACTGGTTCCCAGATCACCTATTGCGGAGCTGATTCAGCAACGCTTCGAACCTTGGCTGAATGCCGACAAGGTCACCCGTATATTGGACCTTTGCACTGGCAGTGGTTGCATCGCAATTAGTTGTCAGCATGCTTTTCCGGATGCACATGTCTGTGCTTCAGACCTTTCATTGGATGCCCTTGAGGTGGCCAAGATCAATCTTGAAAACCACCACCTATCCCGTGAAATCGAATTATACGAGTCTGATGTGTTTACCCAGATTCCGCAGCAGGAATTTGACCTGATTGTCTCCAATCCACCCTATGTGGATGCTGATGATATGGCAGAATTGGCAGATGAATTTAAAGCTGAACCCTCAATGGGACTTGCTGCCGGTGAAAATGGTCTTGAGATTGTGGATCGAATACTGGAGCATGCCTCAGACTATTTGACTGAGCAGGGCTTGCTCGTGGTGGAAGTAGGTAATTCTCAACAGGCCATGATGCTTAAATACGATTACTTGCCTTTGTCTTGGATAGATTTTGAATATGGTGGTTCTGGTGTGTTTTGTATTACTGCGCAAGAATTACGTGAATTTTATCAACCTCAGGCCGCGGTTTCCTCATGAGGAAATTGGCCAATAAATTTTATGAATGGTTTCTGGTTATTAAAGTGATACGGGTGAGTGATGGCCTGGTGGGGTAAAGCTCTTGGGGGTGCCTTTGGTTTCATGATGGGCGGGCCCCTTGGGGCATTGATTGGAATTGCCTTCGGGCATAATTTTGATCGAGGATTAGGCTCGGTCATGAATGATGCCGGATTTGAACCCGGTCAACAAGAACGCGTACAGGCGGCCTTCTTTACCGCCACGTTTTCTGTGATGGGTCACATCGCCAAAGCCGATGGGCGTGTTTCAAAAGCCGAAATCAAAATGGCCGAGGCCGTCATGACCAACATGGGGCTTTCCGCGGATGTGCGTGAATCTGCCAAAAAATTATTCAACGAAGGTAAATCAGATGATTTCCCGCTGGATGATGTACTGGATCAGTTTCGCAAGGAAGTCCATAGACGCAGTACCCTGATCCAAATGTTTCTGGAAATACAATTACAGGCTGCTTATGCCGATGGCAAGTTGGATGATACTGAAGAAAAGGTGTTAACCCATATTTGTCGCCGCCTGGGCGTGCCATTGGAACAATTATCTCGGTTAGAGGAGATGCTCAAAGCCGGTTTTGGCCAGGGATCTTACCAGCCACCCGGTCAACCACGACACCAAACCACTTTGGAAGAGGCCTATGCCATCCTGGGGGTTGATCAATCTGTGAGTGATGCAGAATTGAAAAAAGCCTATCGCAGACTGATGTCCCAACATCATCCAGATAAGCTGGTAGCCAAAGGTCTTCCAGAAGAAATGATCAAAGATGCCACGGAAAAAACCCAACAGATTAAAGATGCCTATGAACAAATTAAAGCTTCCAGAGGAATGAAATGATCAGTCAAATTTTATATGAGCATAATCCTGCTCCTGGAAAACTGGATGTGCTGGGTGTTGAAGAATGGCCTATCTGGGAAAAGGAGCCTTCCGAATTTCCATGGACTTATGATCGTCAGGAAGAATGTTACATTTTGGAAGGAAAGGTCATCGTGACGCCTGATGGGGGTGATCCGGTAGAGCTTGGCCGCGGAGATTTGGTCACTTTCCCCAAAGGCATGTCATGCACCTGGAAAGTGATTGAATTCATTTCAAAACATTATCGATTTACGGATTGACCGCTCATGTGAAAAAAGTATTTACCCATGAAAACCGGTTGATTGTCTATAACATGAAAAACCTGTTGGAAGAGCAGGGCATTCAATGTGTTATTAAAAATGAATTTGCTGGGGGTGGTGTTGGTGATCTGGCCGCTTTTGAAACATGGCCTGAGGTTTGGGTGGCTGAGCCCAAGCAGTTAAGGCTTGCAGAACGCATCATTCAAGATGCACTCGATGCAGACCCGGGGAAAATATGGACCTGTGAGAATTGTGGCGAATCTAATGAAAGTAATTTTCAACTTTGCTGGCGCTGTGGTTCGCCGGGTAGATCATCCCCTATTGAAGGCTAAAAGTCAGGCTGGCCCAGTGACTTTGCCAGTCCGCTTCATCGTCATCGATTCGATAAATTTTAACCGTTTTTAACAACCAATCCCCCGGTTGGTTGAGCTTTATAGTGACTTCACCTTCTTTGTTGCTGAGTGATTTTTGAATAGCTTTAGGAGTATTGCGATTGAAGGCCACCAATTGCAAGCCCTGAACGGGTTTTCCCTGGAACAAGATTTTGATGGTAAGAAGGTCATTGATTGAGCTCTTGTAAGGATTCCTCAGTGGTATGATTTCAAGTTCATAGCCTATCGGATGCGTGGAATCATCTACCTCCCACTGGTTACCGACTTGTACCAAAGCCTTGGCATGACGAATGTAATTCTCTTTGCCTGCTTGATCAGTTTGTTGGTTTGCCTCGCGATCATTTATCGCATTGATAAGGCCTTCTTCAAGTAGGTATTTATTAAAAGTGTCAGAGTCAATATGGGCAAAATGCCAAATACTCTGGTAGCCAATCAAATGAGTTCCTGTCTTTTTGGGCGTAAAGTAACCGGCTGGATCCCGCCCTAATTCACCGGCTATGTCGGTCTTGTTATTAGACTGATAGCGTGAAAAGTCGCTATACCATTGGGTAATATTCGGTAGACTATCTCCCGCGTAATCATTACCCACGTGCACCGATAGCTCGACGGTTTGATTGTTCTCGGTATAGAATGGATGCGCCTCCAGCCAGAAATCATGGCCAATAGAGTGCCCTGTCCATAGGATCATTAACAAACTAATTATCAGTACATTCAAATGCGTTTTTTTCATATTGCGTGTGTCATTTTAATGCTTGTGATGGGCATGATGCCGGTCCAAGCTCATACTTTGCGTCCTGCGATTATTGATATCGTATTTGACAATACAGCTCAGGTAAAAATTCAAATAGAAACCAACTTAGAGGCGCTACTCGCAGGTATCGGGCCTGAACATGATAACACTGAGGATGCGCCGCAAGCCGATGTGTATCGTCAGCTGCGTCAGTTACCGCCGCAAAAGCTGAAGAATAAATTCCAGGCATTTCAAAACGAATATAAAAAGGGATTACTGTTGAGTTTATCAGGGCAGCTGGCCGATTGGCAGTTGGTATCTATTGATGTTCCTGCTGTAGGTGATACCCGCCTATCCCGAAATTCAGTTGTCCGTTTTCAGGCTGATATTCCACCCATGGCTGAACAGATGCAGTGGTCATACGCCCCCGAGTATGGCGATGCAGTGGTTAATTTTTCTTTTAATTCGACAGGAAATAAAACCAGTCTTTGGCTGGTGCAAGGGGAACAAAGCCCGGTATATCCTCTCAATGAAGGGGGTATCCAGAGGCCTTGGGCCGAAGTTGCATGGGATTATACCCAGCTAGGTTTTGTACATATTCTACCCAAGGGACTTGATCATATTTTGTTTGTCCTGGGTCTGTTTTTACTCAGTACGCGGTTTGGGCCCTTATTGTGGCAGGTCACTGCATTTACCGTTGCACACAGTATTACCCTGGCATTGAGTATCTATGGCTATATCAATCTGTCTGCAACCATCGTTGAACCTTTAATTGCTTTATCGATTGCTTATGTCGGGATCGAAAATATTGTAACCAAAGAGCTTAAACCCTGGCGTTTGTTAATCGTCTTTATTTTCGGGCTGTTGCATGGGATGGGGTTCGCGGGAGTGTTGACAGCACTGGGATTGCCAGAAAATGAATTTGTGACGGCATTGATCACATTCAATGTCGGGGTCGAGCTGGGGCAGATAAGTGTTATCTTGTTGGCATTTTTTGCCGTTTTTTGGATAAGAAAGCAAAAGAATATTTATCGTAAAACCATCGTAATACCCGGCTCCATTGCCATTGCCGCAATGGGCCTCTACTGGACCTGGGAAAGAGTGATGATCCTATAGAGGGTAACGCGGTTGAATGTAGAGACAGATAGGTATGAAAAAATTTGCGAGATCAAGGCTCAAGGAAAAATATAAATTCATTTGCCAATATGGTGTTAGGTGGAAATCTAATAAATTTTAATTTCCGTTATCTTTTATTAGGCTACACTTATATATGTGCAGTTGAAGTTGATTATAAAAACGGGGGAAGATTATGATTAACCTGATCGCGAAATTGAAGGTATTAGCATCTCAATCCCAAAAATCAGATGCTCAAACGATTCAAGCCGCTATTGATCGCATCAAGGAGCTAGAAGTAAAACTGGCTGAATATGAGGAAGATATTACAGATTGGCAAGTGACCGTTGAACAACAAATGCGCCGCAGGAAAGATGATCGATAACGGGGCGTTCAGGCTCCAGTCTGAGCCATTTAGTTCACGGGTAGCACAAATTTTTAGGCACCCAAACAATAAGGAATTTCATTGATCAAATCTCTTTTTCCGTTAAGCCGATATTCAAATTAACCATTCCCTGGGTCTGCAAAGACCCAAAAGAATACTTTAATAATCCCCTACATTTTATAAAGTTACCCTGAATATTTTTGTATAATCCGGAAATATTAAACCTTCGGAGAATCCCATGTTCGAATGGATCGCAAGCCCTGAGGCCTGGATTGCACTGGCTACTCTGACCGCGCTAGAAATCGTACTCGGCATAGACAACATCATTTTTATTTCCATTTTGGTATCCCGCCTACCTGAACACCAACGAGAAATCGGTCGCAAGGTTGGTCTCAGTCTGGCCATGCTGACGCGTCTTGCATTGCTCTTTTCTATCGCCTGGGTGATGGGCTTAAAGGATACGTGGTTCACGATCCTGGAACAGGAAATATCAGGCAGGGATGTGATTCTGATCGTTGGTGGCTTGTTTCTGCTGTATAAATCCACGCAAGAAATCCATCAAAGCATGGAGGGTATCGAGGAAGAGGCCAGTGTGCCTAAAGTCGGGGGGTTAGCCAGTGTGCTCGTTCAGATCGCGATCCTTGACATCGTGTTCTCACTCGATTCAGTCATTACTGCGGTGGGTCTGGTCGATCACGTATCGATCATGGCGATTGCAATCATCATCGCTGTCGCCATCATGTTGATTGCTGCAAAACCCATTGGCGACTTTGTTGAACGACATCCCAGCATCAAGATACTGGCCTTGTCTTTTCTAATCCTGGTTGGCGTTACCTTGATCGTCGAAGGATTCGACATTCATGTGCCCAAGGGCTACATTTACTTCGCGATGGCATTTTCTATCAGTGTGGAAATGATGAACATCCGCATGCGCAAGAAGGCCGCAGTACCAGTGAAATTACACAAGCAGTATAGTGAAAAGTAATGGTTAAGCGTGACGTTAAGTGATCCTGGGTGAAATCTCTCCCCATCCTTGTATAGTGGCAGCGAAACCCGCGTAAACAGTGGATTCGATTTTTATTGAGAATATGAAATGCACTGGAATTGTTCTAAGTCAATTCTTAAATCCATCGTAGGCGTATTATGGGCTTATTTATAATTTGACAGATACGGAGGGGTATCATGAAAAAAATAATAACTTTAACCATGATGATGGCATTCATTACGGGTTGTAATCAGGCACCACAGGAACCCCAAATCAGTTTTAGTAATGATGTCATGCCTTTGATTACCAAGAATTGTACTGAATGTCACACCAGTGGTGGTGATGGAGCGAATGCCAGCGGATTTATAACAACGGACTATGACGCGATTATGAAAGGCACTAAGTATGGTCCGGTAGTCATTCCGGGTAATTCTGTTGCGAGCACCTTCTATAGACTCATCGCCGGACTGGTGGACCCTTCCATCCAAATGCCACATGGTAAAGAAGCCATGTCTGCTGCTGATATCGCCAAAGTGGAAAAGTGGATCGAACAGGGTGCCAAAAATAACTGATACCCTGATATGAAAATGAGCTGCAGTGCATCAGTATTTGACTGAACGTTACCTTG
>JASJBW010000144.1 GCA_030066315.1 Gammaproteobacteria bacterium | reverse complement strand
CGCCTTCAACATCAGGTTCTTTAGATCGAGACAATGGGTATGGCGCTTGCAACAGGGCTTTCTGGTTACGACGGTAGCAGGCGAGATAGCCAAAGGCATCCACCCCTGATTCTGGATTTCGAAACTGGGGGATGCCCGCTTTAGAAAAAAGTTTGCGGCCCTCAGCGACGAGTGTTTCACCCATCCAGCAGGCGAGTACCGGTTTTTTGGTTTTTTTTGCAGCCTTGATGACACCTTGAGCACAGGCGGAAGGATCGGTCATGCCCTGTGGTGTTAATAAAATCAACAAGCCATCCACGTTTTTATCCGCTAATACAATACGGGTCGCTGCTTCATAGCGGTCTGCATCTGCGTCACCCAAAATATCGACGGGATTGCTGTGAGACCAGTGTTCGGGCAGAGCCTTGCTCAATTTTGTGATGCTTTCTTCACTTAATTGCGCTAAGGGTAATGGAAGGTCCGCTGCATGGTCGGCCGCCATAACACCGGGGCCACCACCATTTGTAACGATGGCTAAACGGGCACCATCAACTCGAACTCCCGAGGCCAGTGTGGAGGTCGCTGCAAAGAGCTGGGTTACCGTGGTAACACGTACAGCCCCCGCACGCTGAATGGCGGCATCAAATACATTATCGCTTCCGATCAGCGCCGCGGTATGCGATACCGCGGCGCGGGTTCCAGTATCATTACGACCTGATTTAACCACGATCACCGGTTTCAACCGGGCAGCCACGCGGAGTCCACTGATAAAAGAACGCGCGTCTGAAACACCTTCCACATAGAGCAGAATACTATGAGTTTCAGGATCACCGGCGAGATAATCCAGCACATCTCCAAAACCAATATCGGCAGTTGCACCCAATGAAGCCATTGCTGAGAAACCATAACCTTCACTGTCTGCCCAATCCAGTAAGGCGGTACAAAAAGCACCAGATTGGGCGACCAGGGCTACATGGCCTTTACGTGCATTGCTTTTAGCAAAAGTGGCATTCAGCCCAACTCTTGGGCGTATCACTCCCAAGCAATTTGGGCCCAGTAAGGGAATGTTATAGGTCTTGGCGGTATCAACAATTTCATTCTGTAAGGATTGCCCCTTTTTGCCAATCTCTGCAAATCCAGCCGACAATACAATGACCGCTTTTACCGAAAGTTGTGCACATTCCTTGATAACCTTAGGAATACGTTTGGCAGGGATGGCTATAACCACCAGATCAATCGGATGATCAATTTCCTTTAGGGAAGGGTAGCAGGGCAATCCCTGTACCTCGGTGTGTTTGGGATTGACCGGATATATTTTACCTGCAAATTCGCCTTCGATAATATTGTGGAGAACCTGGTTGCCAACTGAGTTTTTACGTTCAGAGGCACCAATAATCGCGACGGAATCAGGTTCAAAAATCGATTTAAGGTAATGGTCTTTCATGTATTTCGGTTTAGAATCTCATAAAGACTATAAAAACTAAATTGCTGCACTGCACAAATATACCTTAAACTCAAAAAAAAACAGCTTTATTTATGTCGATAGGAATTATTTCTGATTCTGCCTGTAATAAGCACCAAATGGGGGCTCACCATCCCGAGCAACCGGCTCGACTCGATGCCATTAACAATCGTTTAATTGCCTCCGGCCTGGATATGGTGCTTTTGCATTACGATGCCCCCGAGGTCACGCGAGAACAGTTATTGGCTGCTCATGATAGCGCTTATATTGACGCAGTTTTTGAATCGTCGCCATCTGAGGGTTTGACCTGGCTCGATGGAGATACCGCGATGAATGCCTATACGTTGAAAGCGGCTTTACATGCAGCCGGTGCGGGTGTGTATGCAGTTGACCTGGTTATGCAGGATAAAATCAAGCAGGCATTCTGCATGGTGCGACCCCCTGGCCATCATGCAGAACGAAATCGAGCCATGGGCTTCTGTTTTTTTAGCAACATCGCGATTGCGGCTTACCACGCCATTAATCATTGGGGGCTAAAGCGTGTAGCCATCGTGGATTTCGACGTACATCATGGTAATGGAACCGAAGATGTGGTGAGCGGAGATGAGCGTATTTTATTCTGTTCCAGTTTTCAGCATCCGTTCTATCCTGGAAGTGGTCATGATTCGGCGGCCAACAATGTGATCAATATACCGTTACCTGCTTTAACCGATGGTGCGAGCTTTAGAGAGGCTGTGACGGAAAAATGGATACCTCGCCTGGAAGCTTTTGCGCCTGAACTGATCCTGATCTCCGCGGGTTTTGACGGTCACCGTGAAGATGATATGGCCCAGTTCAACTTGTTGGAATTTGATTACGCCTGGATTACTCGGCAGCTGACACAACTGGCCTCGATCAGTGCGAATGGTCGCGTGGTTTCGAGTCTGGAAGGGGGTTATGAATTACAGGCTTTGTCACGCAGCGTGGAGGCCCACATTCGTGCCTTTATGGGCTATTGATAACTGACTATAACCTAATAACCTACAATTCCTTGTATTGATTTTATCTTTAAAAGATGATTTCTTGTCTGAATAACAGGCTTAAGCCTGAAATAAAAACAATTACCGAACGAGGTCAAACATGAATGCTATACAGAAACTAGCCATCCTTTCATCTATTTCAGCTTGCATTGTCATTTCCGAAGTCCATGCTGCCACCGAATGGAATGTGTCCTTATGGGGTAAACGCCGCGCGTTTACCGAGAATGTCGAAAAACTGGCAGAGTTGGTCGAACAAAAAACCAATGGAGATTTTAAACTGAAAATCTCATACGGTGGATTATCTAAATCAAAAGAAAATCTGGATGGTATTTCATTCGGTGCTTTTGAAATGGCTCAATTCTGTTCCTTTTATCACAAGGATAAAAATCCCACCATTACGGTTACTGAGTTGCCTTTTACCAAAGATGTTTCACTAACTCGAATTGCTGAAATCTACAAAAAGGTGCATGAGCATCCTATCGTGGTTAAGGACCTGGCGCGTTGGAATGCTACTATTTTAATGTCTACACCTTTACCGCAATATAATATAGTCAGTAAAACTGATCCGATAACTTCGTTATCTGATTTAAAAGGGGTACGAGTGAGGGGCCCGGGTGGTATCATGGGGGTGTTAGGTAAATTAGGTGCGGTGAAAACGGGTGTACCATTTTCCGAGGTGCGGCAATCGATGGATTCCGGTGTCATTGATTCAGCCACGTTTGCCCCGCATGCTCACCTGGCTACTAAAACCTATAAGGTAGGTAAGTGGGCTTCCACCAATCTGAATCTAGGTTCGGCTAACTGTCCGGTCGTGGTTAATACGGATGCGTTAAACGCGCTCAGTGCTGAAAATAAAAAAGCCTTGTTAGGATCAGTAGATGAAGCGATTGCTTTCTATGTAGATAATTATGACAACAATACCACGGGGAAATATCAAAAAGCGATTGCTGAGGAAGGCCTCACACAAGTCACTTTTACCCCCGCACAGACGGCAGAACTGAATCAATTGGCTGCTTCCGTCCGTGAGGACTGGGTTAAACAGTATGCTGGAAAGTTTGACTCGAAAACCCTGTTTGATTTTACTTCAGCACTGTTTGCGGAATAATTTGCGGATCCGTACCGCAAGGCACGGGTTGAAATTATGTCAGCTTCCCATACTGTTCTTAGCGACAATACCTGGTTAAGCCGACTCGATCGGATGTACTTTCGATTCGAGACCGTGCTGAATTTAGTGGGCGGTATTGTTATTTTCTTGTTGGTCTTTTTAGCCACTACTAACGTACTGGGTCGCTGGTTTTTTTCCCTGCCTATATCCGGTTATATCGACTGGGTTGAACAGGCGATGGCATTTTTTGCTTTTCTGGGTATTGCTTAT
This sequence comes from Gammaproteobacteria bacterium, assembly GCA_030066315.1. Taxonomy (GTDB): domain Bacteria; phylum Pseudomonadota; class Gammaproteobacteria; genus JACNJF01. The sequence goes on along the minus strand of JASJBW010000144.1, from coordinate 3,919 downwards.
ACCCAGCGCGAGGGAGGACACATACGAATGGACATGCTGGTAGGCCATATCCACGGAAGGCCCTTATGGTTTACCGAGCTGGTGTCTGCAATCCTGATGTTGCTGGTGACGCTGGTTTTAATTTACGGTTCTTTCCTGCATTTCTTAAGGGCTTACCAGATTGGAGATTCGTCCCTTGATATTAACTTGCCAACCTGGCCGGCCAAGCTTGTCGTACCGGTAGCTTTATCTGTATTGGCCTTACGTTTGTTATTAAATATCTGGGGCTATGCTCGTGCGCTAAAACAAGGAGGGGATGAGCCAGTTGCGGTGCCCTTGATAGAAGATGCGGCATCGATGGCAGCCGCTGAAGCAGAATCCGTATTGGGTGAAGACTTGATTGATTCTGACGAGCGTAAGTCATGAATTTATTTGAGACCCTGGGGCAGATGGACACCGTCAGTATCGGCTTGTGGGTGACGGGATTGATGCTGTTTCTCGTCGTTATAGGTGTCAGAGTTGCCTTTGCCGCGGCTATCGCTGGCTTCTTGGGTTTGCTCTGGGTGTTTTCTGCACGAATGGGATTTGAAAAGGGATTCCTCGTTGCGATGAAAATGGCTGGAACCATACCTCATTCCAAGGTATCCACGCTGGCATTATCTTTGATCCCTACCTTCATTTTAATAGGCTTTCTTGCCTATCATGCGGGACTTACCCGATCATTATTTGAAGCTGCGAAGCGCTGGGTGGGATGGTTGCCCGGAGGAATGGGTGTGGCCACTGTTTTTTCGGCTGCCGGTTTTGCGGCGGTATCTGGCGCGTCGGTAGCCACCTCAGCGGTATTTGCAAGAATTGCCATTCCAGAAATGTTGCAGCTCGGTTATGACAAGCGCTTTGCTGCTGGAGTCGTAGCGGCTAGTGGTACCCTTGCATCATTGATTCCCCCTTCAGCAATTCTGGTTATCTATGCCATCATTGTTGAACAGGATGTGGGGGCATTGCTTATGGCTGGATTTATCCCGGGTGCTTTTTCCGCATTGGTTTACGGTGGCCTGGTCATTTTTATGGCGAAATCGCGTAGAGATTTTGGACCTCCAGTCCGAGGTTTCAGCTGGAAGCAACGTTTCGAGAGCCTGCCGGGTGCTATGCCTATTTTTCTGGTCGTGGGCATTATCATAGTGTGTATTTACGGTGGCGTAGGAACCCCTACTGAAGCAGGTTCTCTTGGCGCATTCGTTATTCTTTGCATGGCTCTATACAAAGGTATGCGTATGCATGAATTAAAGGATGCTTTGATTGAAACAGCCAAGCTGACGGTTATGATATTTACCATCATTTGGGGTGTATTACTTTACGTTCGCTTCCTTGGTTTTGCCGATTTACCTACCGCGTTTTCTGATTGGATCACCAGCCTCGATCAAAGCCCCATGCTAACGCTTATCTTAATATTATTGGCTTACGCGGTACTGGGCATGTTTATGGATGCAATCGGAATGCTATTACTCACATTGCCTGTTGTTTATCCAGCGGTTATTGCTTTAAATGGGGGGGAAGGGGTAACCGCTGCTGAATCGGCCTTTGGTGTTTCGGCGGTAGGGTGCTCCATATGGTTCGGTATTATCGTGGTTAAGATGGCCGAGTTTTGCCTGATTACCCCACCCATTGGATTAAATTGTTTTGTGGTGGCTGGAGTACGACCGGAGTGTTCGGTCCAGGATGTATTTCGTGGAGTAATCCCTTTCTTCATAGCCGATGCCTTGACTATTGCCGCCCTGGTTGCCATGCCGAGTATAGTCTTGTGGCTCCCAGGATTAATGGGGTTCTCTTAAGAATTACAAGCTCAGTTGCCAGAAAAACCAATCTTTATGAGTTACATGGGCTCAAGTGTATAGTCTCTTTGCGTTAGAAGTGCATTGGCATTTTTGCAACGCTCGAGGGAAAGGTCAGAGTGAACAATCCCCGTTTTCTTCTGCGTGATTATATCGGCTAATAAACGTCCAGAACCAAAGCTCATGGTCCAGCCCAAAGTACCATGACCCGTGTTGAGGTATAGGTTGTGAATCTCTGTGCTGCCTATGATGGGGGTCCCGTCAGGTGTCATGGGTCGAAGACCCGTCCAGAAACCATCGTCTGTCTGAGACGTTACTCCATTAGGAAATAAATCGCTTACCACGTGATGTAAGGTCGAGCGTCGACCTTGGTTGAGTGAGAGGTTGTAACCATTTAACTCTGCAGTACCGGCTACGCGAATTCGGTCGCCGAGACGAGTAATGGCAACCTTATAAGATTCATCCATGATGGTAGATAAGGGTGCGGCCTGGTCATTAACCACTGGCAAGGTTATTGAGTATCCCTTAACCGGGTATACCGGTAAATCAATACCCATCGGTTTTAATAGTGTAGTCGAGTAACTTCCCATGGCCATAACGTATTGATCCGCGTCAAATTGGCCAGCGTTGGTATTCACTGAAACGATTTGGTTATGTTTAACCTGTATTGATTTAATCTCCGTTTGAAATAAAAAGTTAACACCCATTTGTTGGCATTTTTCGGCCAGATTTTGGGTAAACTTAAAGCAGTCACCCGTCTGGTCCAGCGTTAATCTCAATCCACCTTTTATTTTTGACTTAACTGCTGCGAGTCCTGGTTCAGCGGCAATACACGAGTCAGCGTCCAGCAATTCATAAGGAATCTGGTTCTTTTCTAGAAGGGCGATGTCTTTCTGCGCTGCGTCAAGTTGTTGTTGCGTTCTGAATAATTGCAAGGTGCCTTTACTGCTGGCATCAAAGTCTAATTGGATTTCTCGGGAGAGTTCATTAAGGCTGTTACGACTGTATTCAGCCAGTCTTAACATGCGGTCTTTATTCAATGAATAACGATCCGATGTGCAATTGGCCAGCATTTGCGTGATGAACTTAATCTTATTCCATTCCGGTTTAGGATTTATTACCAGGGGAGAATGTTGACTGAGCATCCACTTGAGTGCTTTAAGAGGAATGCCGGGAGCAGCCCATGGCGCCGCATAACCAGGAGATATTTGCCCTGCATTAGCAAAACTGGTCTCTAAACCGGCACCGGCTTGACGGTCAATGACAGTAACCTGGTAACCCTGTTTCGCAAGGTAATAGGCTGAAGTAATTCCAATGATTCCGCCACCTAGAATTGCAATATGCATATCAAGTCCTCATTCGGTTGGTTATTCTCAATACTTTAAAAGCGTATCTTATAAACAGAAATAAATGTTGCGGAATTATCATTTTTACCAGAAAATAATCTTAAATATTTTTAAGATACAAAATAAAATATGGTTAAGATAAATAAAGACAGGCTACTTGATCGAATTGATAGAAATATTCTGGAGCAACTCCAGCAAAATGCGCGCTTGTCCTATGTGGAACTGGCTGAAAAAGTAGGTTTAACCACGTCGCCTTGCTTAGAGCGGGTAAAAAGGCTTGAACAAGAGGGTTGGATTTTAGGTTATCACGCAAAATTAGCGGCACAAAAATTACAGGCCAGTCTGCTGGTGTTTGTTGAGATCAGCTTAAATTACAATTCAAGCAATGTTTTTGAAGATTTTAAAGATGCGGTCAGGAAATGGTCGGAAATTCAGGAATGTCATCTGGTTTCAGGGGACTTTGATTATCTGCTCAAAATTCGTATTGCAGATATGGCCGCCTATCGAGCGTTACTGGGAGAAATTATCCAGGAATTACCTGGAGTTCGTGATTCCAGAACTTTAGTAGCCATGGAAACAGTAAAAGAATCATCCAATATTTCTGTCAAGCTATAATTTTTCTAATAATGAAATTATGAATTCAGTCTGAAATCATTTATATGAAGTGCTTAGGTAAGTAACCCAATATGTATGCGGTCTTTTTAAACCATGGCGTAAATTTTTCGGGATTATCTTCAACTTGATCTGCTAATTCGGTCAGGCTCA
>JASJBW010000143.1 GCA_030066315.1 Gammaproteobacteria bacterium | reverse complement strand
CGGCCTTTTTAACGGTCTTCTTTTTAGGCGCCGCTTTTTTCTTGACGACGGCTTTTTTAGAAACCTTCTTTTTGGGGGCTACCTTTTTCTTTACGGCGGCCTTTTTAACGGTTTTCTTTTTAGGTGCTGCCTTTTTCTTGACGACGGCTTTTTTAGAAACCTTCTTTTTGGGAGCTACCTTCTTCTTTGCAGCGGCCTTTTTAACGATCTTCTTTTTAGGCGCTGCCTTTTTCTTGACGACGGCTTTCTTAGAAACCTTCTTTTTGGAAGCTACCTTCTTCTTTGCGGCGGCCTTTTTAACGGTCTTCTTTTTAGGCGCTGCCTTTTTCTTGACGACGGCTTTTTTGGAAACCTTCTTTTTAGGCGTTGCTTTCTTCTTTGCGGCAGCTTTTTTCTTTACCGTCGATTTTTTTGGGGCCGCCTTCTTAGCAGCTGTTTTTTTCTTAGCCGGGCCTTTCTCGGCTTTTTCTTTTAATTGATTGAACTTCGCGCTGATACCATCGATTAAACCTTCAGCAATCTCTTCAACTTCTTCTACAAGCTTATGAAACATTTCTGAAGGATGAACATCTGAGATCGTGTCTTTAACACTGGCGGTGGCATCGGCAGCAGCGTGACCGGCATTCTTGGCTTTTTCACTGACGACATCAAAACCTTCCTGAATCTCGGAGACAATGACTTCTCTGGCTTTTTCTATTTCATCGCGAATACTGGAGGCTCTTCGACTAACCCTATTTTTGAGTTTCTTCAGGCCAGTTTTTTTTCTAGCCGTTTTTTTCGTTTTGGTGACCATTTTTTCATCCTCGGGTGGTGGTTATTTATATGTTCAAGGTGCCTAGAACCAAGAACATTGCCATATCAAAAATATCTGCACTAACTCAGGTTTTAATGAATGATAGCCCGGCAGCTATTAAGATTGTAAATTACCATCATAGATCTGCAACTATAAAAATTAAAAAAAATAAAACTTTAGATGTTGATTAAATCTTATTTAACTTAGATCAAATGAATTACCGATAAATCATCATTTATGGTGCTTTGATTCGCTCAATTAATTGCTGCATTTGTGTATGGTGACTGCCTTCCCAATAGATTTTCTTGCAATCAGAACATTGATAAAAGGTCTGGTAGTGTTCTCGGGTTAAAGGTAATAATTTCTCTTGTATAGATTCTTTGTTAACAGCATGGATGATGCCATTGCAACTGATACACAAGGCATGCGTGGGCTGGTAGTTAAACAAGTTAAAGTGGGTGAGCAGTTCTTTTATTTGTTGTTGGGGTTTTCTTGAGCGCATGAAATAGCCCAGTAAAATTTTTTTTCGCATCAGCAACCTTTTATCACAAGTAATGAGTATACGTTGTTGTTGCGATGAAATAGCCGCCAATTCAGGATCATCATAATCATTTCGATACCAGGTATCGAATCCTAGCATTCTCATATAACTGGCGAGCTTACCCAGGTGCACATCGAGCACAAAACGAGGGGGCTCGGGTATGGGCACCGCATTGTGGATCAATGCTTCTAGCGGTGGTGTTTTACCGGAGGGGTAAACCTCTAAAACAGCTCCTCCAAAAAGAATAAAATCAAAACTCACCGATTGATGATTCACGACAATGATATCGACCTCGGTGTGAGGCACTCCTAATGACTCAATCAGGTCTTTGACAGAGCGGCGCTTTTGAACAGGGTGTTCTATGTAAGTGCCTTTCCTATCGCCAGATAGAAAATCATTGAGTTTGCCATGAAATTGAATTTTGAGAAGATTGGGCATCATTCCTTCATCATAAGGTCTTTCTGCTCGCGTGGACAATCCATCGAAGAGCAACACAGATTGATGAATTTGAAATCAATGTTTTGCAATTTCGCTGAGTAGAGATAAAAATAGCACGATCTATTTTTTAATCGATCTACAGGAATATATGATGAATCTATTTCAATACCAGTTATCAAAATACGTCGTTTTTTCATTGATGATAGTGACTGCTCCCAAAGTTCTGAATGCGGATAGCCATGAGCCTGGCGAAATCAAGGTTGAATCTCAGACTACTGCGCCTGCACCTTCATCGGCACCCATGCCTTATCCAGGACCTTATAACTATCAAATGCCACCCATGAAGGCGATTCCTCAAATGCCTCCGATGCGCCAGATACCACCGATGCAGCCCATCCCACCCATGAACAAAATGCCGCCCATGCGCGTGATTCCGCCTTACCAGACCAGGCCTTATGCGCCTCGATATCGGCAGGGATATGCGCCGCCTGCATATCGCTCTTATCGTCCACCTTACCGTGCCCCGGGTTATAGCGGTCAACCCGTTCCGCAAAACCAAGGAAAGCAACCGGTAACTGAGGGCACAAGCCAATCAATCGCGATATCCGGTATGAAATACAATCCCGCGCAGATGGAGATCAAGGTGGGTGAATCCATTATCTGGACTAACCAGGATGCCGCACCCCACACGGTAACCGCGAAAGATGGTATTTCATTTGCCTCTACCACGCTGAGTCAAGGGGCAACATTTAAGCATACTTTCAGCAAAGCTGGACGCTATGATTATTACTGTACCTATCATCCCAATATGAGCGGAACGGTCATTGTTAAGTAAAAAATGTGCCCGGTCTTAGACCGGGTTTTTTATTGCAAGTCCTGTATAACCCTAATTTAGCACCGTTGGGTAATTTAGTTACTGTGGGTTCGGGGCAATTCGGGCATACTGTTCAGATTGTATTCAGCAGGTTTCGATATGGTTTGTCGCATTCATCCCGATTCTAAAGACCATGACTGACAAGTTTCCCAATGATCTGAACACTCTATTGCATGAGCTTTACAGTCGCCGTGACTTCATCAAGTTATTGGGTAAAGGCTTAGGTTATTCGGCTTTAGCAACCCTGTTACCGGCCTGTGGCAGTGGCGGCGGTGATGATGCTGATTTACCGGCAATACCGCCTGCATCCAGGGAATACACGGTATTAAAGCGTACCAGTTTCGGGGTGCACCGGGATGCTCTCTCTGAAATTAAATCGATGGGCATTGATGCCTTCCTGGAACAACAACTGAACTACACTTCGATAGATGATGGTGATCTTGAAAGTACTATCGCTTCCTTGTTTCCATTAACTCAATCCCAACAAACTGCGGCAGAATTGATAAAAGGATTTCCTGATAATATTTTCAATATAGCGCTGCAGATGATCGGCGCTACTCAATACCGGCAGATTTTCAGTCAGCGACAGTTATACGAAGTGATGGTCGAGTTTTGGTCAGATCATTTTAATATCCACTTGGTAAACGGCCTGGGACCGACCCTGAAACCTGTGGATGACAGGGAAGTAATTCGTCCTCATGCATTGGGTAACTTCAAGGATTTATTAAATGCTTCGGCTAAAAGTCCATCGATGCTTTTTTACTTGGATAATTTCTTCAATATTTCAACCTCTCCCAATGAGAACTATGCCCGTGAATTGATGGAATTGCATACCCTGGGTGAGGGTGGGGGATATTCTGAAAATGATATTAAAGAAGTCGCGAGATGTTTTACCGGGTGGACCTTTTATTTTCCAGATGACGCCCCTGAAGAGTATGGCACCTTTAAGTTTGAACCATTGATTCATGATACGGGCAGTAAAACGATATTGGGAGAACAGGTTTCCTCTGGTGGTATTTCAGAAGGCGAGTTTGTTTTGGATTTGCTGGCAGAGCATCCGTCGACAGCTAGCTTTATTGCTACCAAGTTGTGTCGCCGCTTTATCAGTGATGAACCTGAGCAGGAAACTATTGATGCTGTGGCAACAGCTTTCACGAATTCGGGTGGAGAAATCAAGGAAATGCTTCGGGCATTGTTTGCCAGCGAAGCCTTTCAGCAGACTGCTGATTTAAAATTTACCCGGCCGAGTGAATACCTGGCCGGAGCGTTACGCACCCTGTCTCCGGATCGCGCTTACCCATCTGATAATGGCCAGCTGTTTTATTTTGCACAAAGTATCATGGGCCAACTGCCATTCTACTGGCCGACACCAGACGGTTACCCTGATGAGCAGACTTACTGGGCCAGTACAGGTGGATTACTGAACCGTTGGCGCTTGTCATTCCTCAGTCTGGCCAGTTTTCTTCCAGAACTGAGCAGTATTATATCCGTAAATTATGATGATATGCTGGATGGAGCGGATACACCCACTGGTGTTGTCGATGCGCTGACCGAAAATTTATTAATGCGTCCCTTATCTGCTAATGATCGTGACCTGGTACTGGACTGGATTACTGACAGTTTTAATTTAGGTCGTAACGAGCCACTGACTGCTGAACAGAGGATTATTGTCTCTCCTCTGTTAGCGGCTTTGATGTTGAGCTCCAGTTATTTTCAATTGCGCTAGGAGTCATCATGTCTGGACTTAAAGTTGCTTCCCATCCCAGTATTCCATCCAATCGTGATATCTTGGTTTGTATCTTCCAACGTGGTGCTGCCGATGGTTTGAATTCATTGGTCCCATATGGTGATTTGAATTATACGGAATTAAGGGACAATATTTCTGTTCCTCCTCAAGATATCATTGATATTGATGGGTTTTACGGGTTACATCCTGCACTGGCCCCATTAAAACCTATATATGATGCGGGCGATTTATGTTTTGTACACGCTACAGGTATGCCGCATGAAAACCGTTCTCATTTTGCGGCACAAGATTTGGTTGAACGTGGTGTTGATAGCAAGGAGGGCCTGCCCAGTTCAGGGTGGCTGGATCGTTATCTCAGCCTGAAGCCTGCAGAAACAGGATCATCTTTTCGCGCAATTTCCATCAGTGGTAATGTGCCAGTAGCCTTGCAGGGTTCAAGCGGTGCCCTGGCTATTAGTAACCTGGGAGAGTTTAATTTTGAGCAGGAAATCATTGATTTAGGTTACCCGGATGTGTTGTCTAAACTTTACCGCAGTGTCATACCTTTTTCCGGCCCAGCGCAAGATGCTCTGTTAGCTTTAGAAGAATTGCAGCAGATAGATTTGCTGGATAATACGTCTTATCCTGAAGGTCCTTTGGGAGATAAGTTGAGGCAGACCGGCCAACTTATAAAATCCTCGCTACCGGTTGAAGTGGTCTGCCTGGATTCAGATGGATGGGATCATCATGAGAGACTTCCTGAGTTTATTAACGCATCTTTAGATGAGCTGGCGCAGGGACTCAGTGCTTTTTATACTGATATGGGAACAGAGATGTCTCGGATAACGGTGCTGGTTTACACAGAATTTGGCCGCCGCTTAGCTAAAAATGCTTCACAAGGTGTGGATCATGGTACCGCAGGATTGGCCTATCTAATGGGTGGAGGTGTCAATGGGTTCATCCAGGATGTTAAAAGCGGTATTTTCAGTGATTGGCCAGGCTTGCCGACTTTGTTGGATATTCAAACGTTGAGAGACCAGGACCCTTTCATCGAGGATTTAAAAATTACTACAGACCTTCGCAGTGTGCTATCTGAAATGCTGGTCAAACGTTTGGCCACAGATCCCAATGATTTGAGTGTTATTTTTCCGGGTTTTAATGGATCAATCACCACCGATATTTTTTCCAGTGACTGATCTTTTTGCTTTGTTGCGGTTATAAATTGATTTATTCAACGAGGGCGAGTTTTTCCTGTTTGAGGTTGGTGTAAGCTTCAAAACGGTTGCGTATATTCCTGACATAGTTAACCGGTTCCTTACCATCGACATAACCGTAACGGGCTTTCTTGTAATAATTTTTTTGGGATAACAACAGCATCGCTTTTTCAGTATGATCAAACCAGCGCTTGTGATCCCAGCCTTTTTTCTTGGCGAGTCTTTGTGCATCTGAGACATGACCATGGCCCGCATTATATGAAGCCAGAATAAACCAGGTCTTTTCTGATAAAGGTATATCATCGTCAAAGCGATCCCTGAGCCAGTCCAGGTATTTAATGCCTGCTTCTATATTGTTATGAGGTTTGTCGATATCTTTTATGCCAATCGACTTCGCTGTGCGTGGCATCAATTGCATTAATCCACGAGCCCCGGCGAACGATTTGGCTTTAGGATTGAACCTGCTTTCCTGGTACATTTGTGCAGTGATTAGTCGCCAGTCAAAGCCATATTTATCGGCATGTTTCTGGGTGACTTCATCCCATGGAGAGAGCTTGTTATTTTCCAGGCTGTCAATACGCCCCTTGGCCAGACGTTTGATGGATTTACGGCTTTTGAAATACTTGTTGTATAAAACGTTATAATATTCTGTGCGCAGGTTTTTCTTAATAAAATCATTGATGGCTGCGACCAGTTTTGGATTCTCTTCACGCATGGCAACAGCCTGGGGTTTTTCCTCTCCGATGGCAAAGGCAGATTTAACCGGTGTGGATTTGGCCAATTCGATATCAAGGATATGCGCATCAGCCAGTGTTGCATCCAGCTTTTGAGAACCCACATCTTGTATCAGTTGTTCGGTTTCCGTATCTTCCGCTGCGGCATGTAAAAAGAAACGGTGGCCTTCTTCTTTGAGATTTTCCAGAGTTTCCCAATAGGCACTGGTTCGACGCACATGAAAACTTTTTTCATTGATGCCATCCAAACTGGTTAAGGGGTCATCCTTGTGGACAACCACGTGTTGAGCCTCGTGGTTATAAGGATTGGAGAAGGTAATGCCCAAGGCTTTACGGGCCTTTGTGGGTACCAGGAAGCCTATCGCCAGGTCAGCCCGGCCTTCCACGAGCCAAGTCATTAATTCACGATGACTGGGTGGCACCACGACTTCCAGTCTTAAACCATGCGCCTTCGCAAAGGCCTTGGCCATTTCATATTCAAATCCCATCAACTCTCCCTTGTATAGGAAATAAGAATAGGCATTGTTGCGCAATAATACGCGTAGAACCTTCCGTTTCTTTATGGCATCAAAATCATCAGTGTGGATCGCATTGGGATCCTGATACATATGCTCCAGTTGCAGGTATTCATTCAAAGCATGGAGTAAAGCCGGTGCGCCCTTACGTACGCCCCAGGCAATATCTCTCTGTTTACTGAAGTTGGTTGCGACCTTGAAGTCATCGCGGTAACTGGAATACATTTCCACGATATTACTGTCACGAATGGTGGCATCAATCTCTCCATCCACAAGCAAATCCAGTTCCTCTTCATCCACCATGCCACGCGGCCTGGGCACCAGCTCCATATCTTTATATTTATTTTTCTTCAACCAACTGAGTGCTTCCCAGAAGGTAGAGGAGGGTGAAACCATGACACGTTTATTATCCAGATCTTTAACGGCTGTAATAGCGTCGTTTTCCTTGCTAACCAAAACCTTTTCCCGCACATGGTCAAGCGGTATTGAAAACGCAATCTTTTTACGCCGGTTTTCGGTTATGGTCAGGTTGCCCACCACGATGTCTGCTTTTCCTTCAACCAGCATGGGAATCATGTCGGCAAAACTTTCGGTAATCAGCAATTCGGGTTCAAGGTTATGAAAACGGGCAAAAGCCTCAGCAATTTCAAACTGTTGACTGACTGGGGAACCTTTTCTTGGAAGGTATCTGCCACCGCCCACATTAGCCGGGATTACAATACGTAACTGCCCCCGCGATTTGATCTCTTCAAAATCGCCATTGAACACTTCTGGCTCTTTTTCGAGCGAATGCTTATGTTGTAATTTAGAATAAGTCGGCTTACTTGTTTCTGTCTGAGCCTCGCAGGAAGAAACCATGAAAAGTATGGCAAGTAGTTGAATGAGAAAGAAAAAAGCTTTGATTAAACGCATATGGATGGCACAACTCATTGCACTTTTCGACAACAATAATGTAAAAAAAACAGA
>JASJBW010000146.1 GCA_030066315.1 Gammaproteobacteria bacterium | reverse complement strand
GTCAAACGCTGTTCATTATGTGCGCCGTATACCGCGATGCAGGCGCCTACGTTCTTACCGAATTCTTCACAGATCTTGGTGAATACACTCTCGTCACCTGCCTCACGCATTACACCATTGGAGAAGTTGGAATGCATACCGGAACCATTCCAGTCGGTATCACCCAAAGGCTTGGGATGCCAGTCAACGGCCAGGTCATATTTTTCAGCGGTACGTTCCAGCAGGTAACGTGCCAGCCAGATTTCATCACCAGCACGCTTGGCGCTCTTGGCGAAGATCTGGAATTCCCACTGACCTGCTGCGACTTCCGCATTGATACCTTCAACATTAAGCCCTGCTTCCAGACACAAATCAAAATGTTCTTCGATCAGGTCACGGCTATAGGCATTACGAGCACCTACTGAACAATAGTAAGGGCCCTGGGGTGGAGGATAGCCGCCTGGAGGGAAACCTGGGGGCAAGTTAGTGACCGGATCCCACAGGAAATATTCTTGTTCGAATCCAAACCAGAAATCATCATCATCATCTTCAATGGTCGCGCGACCGTTAGAAGGATGCGGAGTACCATCTGCATTTAAAACCTCAGTCATAACCAGGTAAGAATTCTTACGACCGGGATCAGGAATGATCGCAACCGGCTTTAATAAACAATCAGAGGCATTGCCCTCGGCCTGCTCGGTAGAGCTACCATCAAATGACCACATGGGACATTCTTCGAGTGTGCCGCCGAAATCGGAGCGGACCATGGTTTTACTGCGAAGGCTCTGAGTTGGCTTGTAGCCGTCGAGCCAGATATATTCCAGCTTAGTTTTCATACTTTATATCTCCAAACAAAGATCAGTTAAGGCCAAGGCCTTGTGCTTTAGGAATCATTGTTGAGCGATTGAATTAGGTTTCGCCCATTTCACAATTTTGTCCCCGCTTAGGGTTGTGCGGATATTAAAGGAGGGATCAAGCCAATCCAAAAAAATGCGAATTCCCTGTCCATAGCGCCCCAAATTAAAGCATTTTTAATTATTATTTTATTGACGCGCACAAAAATAGTGCAATTATTTCCAATGAACGATGGCGCCGTCTTCGCTGAAGATGTGAAGTGCGATGACAGTGGGAGGCATGCGCTTCGATATCCATTCAGACATTCAGTGTTTTAGTACAGTTCTGTTGTGGCTTGGGCAATACTGTAACCTGCTGATCCGATATCGGTAGAAGTGCGGTCAGTGGTTAATACACCTCGAATCCAATAGGGTTCCCAGGCTTTATCCACGTCAATGGCGTTGTCAGCGACTGTTTTAACCAATACGGTTTGATTGACGGGTGGGGGTGGGACATGAATGCAGGCGCCAAAATATGGCACCAGTAGGAATTCCGATATCTCTCCATTAGCACTTTCCAGTGGTGCGATGAATCCTGGGAGTTTTACCTTCTTGCCGTTTAATTTTTCATTAACGGGTGCATTATCCATTTCAGCCTGCATGATGCCAAACAGCTCCATTGCTTTAGGGTCAGAGTCATCCAGTTCGGCCAATTGATCCTGGTATTTTATTAAGATGTTTTCCGCGCGGTAACCCTCAGGTACCAATGCATCCCATTCTATTTCTTGATAACCATCGTCTACCTGCGAGGCTGAGCTGATGGTGGGTAGGGGGTCGCCAGGTTGCCTTTCCGTAGTAACAGAGCTGGTGTTGGTAGTTGAGGTATCAGTCTGAGATATCGCGGTCTCTGTATTTTGCTGGATTTCAGATGCAGGGGGCGCATTTGCCGCGTCATTCTGGTCTTGTGAACTACAGCCCAAAGAGAATAAAAACGTAATGCCCAGCATCCATAAGCGAACATTGGAGAAAAGTGTGTTCATAATTAAATCCGAATCATTAAACCGTCTTGGAGTGAGCGTTTATGTGCAATCAATCCGGGGATTAAGCTTATCAGCAACGCTATCAATGTTATTACGCCGATAATCATCATTTGATGCCAATGCAGCCAGACAATCTGTATATGGATACCCATCCATTCTAATAGAAGGGGTTTCAAGGCCCAAAGCGAACTATATAGTAGGATCAATCCCAGTACTATGGACATCAACATCAGAAATAAAGTTTCCAACGTAAATAGAGCAATAATGTGATACGGATGCGCACCGAGTGCACGCATCACCGCCATTTCTCGCCGGCGCTCATTCAGGCTTGACATGATCGCTGTGAGCATGCCGATCAAACCGGCCAACACTACCAGGGCCGAGATACCTAATAGGACCATTTCAAAGGCGTTAAGGGTTTGCCACAGCGAGGTCAATGTGGCGCCGGGAATGATGGCCATTAAGGGCTCCTGGCGATATTCATTGATCTGACGCTGAACGCGGAATGTAGTGATGCGTTTTTTCAGCCCCAGCATGAACGCCGTGATTTCCCTGGGTTGTAAATCCATTTTCAGCGCTTGCTCAGCACTGATTTCGAAGGCACTGCGGCGACCAGACTGCCAGTCAATGTGTATGGCGGAAATGCCTTCCAGTGAGACATGCAAGGTACGATCCACCGGTGTTCCTGTTTTTTCCAGGATGCCGACAATGGTGAAAGGTTTATCATCATGATCGGAAAAAGCCGTTGATGCCAGGCCATGAGACACGACAATTTTCTGTCCCAAGCGATAATCAAGTTTTTGAGCGACGTCTGCACCCAGTACGACGTCAAAAACACCTTTGAACACGACGCCGCTGTCAAATTGCAGTGGCGTATTGCTTGCATATTTATAATACTTGAAATAATCCTGATTCGTACCCAGCACGCGAAAGCCGCGATGGGAGTCGCCCAGGGATAAGGGTACTGACCAGGCGACCTGATCTAAATTAGATAATTCCTGGAAGGATTCCCAGGACACATTGTTGGTGGCATTGCCTAACCGAAATACACTATATAATAGGAGGTTAATGGGGCCGCTGCGGGCACCAACAATCAAGTCGGTTTGCGAAATGGTATTCATAAAATTGGACTTGGCTTCCTTGCGAATCATGTCAACCCCAACCAGGAGTAAAATACTGACAGCCAAGGACAGTACTGTCAGACCGAGACTGATACGTCGATTCCAGGCGCTTTTAATGGATAGCTGTATGAGATTCATACGGCCTCACCCTGATAGGCGCGATTGGTTTCAGCCAGGTTGATACTATGTTCAAAAAAGCTTGATAAGTGATCATCGTGGCTGACGAAAATCAGGGTACTGTCATGTTCCGTACTCAGTTCAAACAAGAGACGGAGAAAAGTATCGCGATTTTTACTATCGAGCGCCGAGGTCGGTTCATCGGCAATTACCAGTTCTGGATTGCCCACCAAGGCCCTGGCGACAGCCACGCGTTGCTGTTGTCCGACACTGAGATCGAGTACATCTTTTTCAAAAAGGCCTGAAGTTATTTCAAGTTCTCTCAGAATGTTAATCGCTGCGTCATGAGTGTCTTTGACTTTATGACGACGCCTGTCAGAAAAATAAAAGGGTAAGGTCACATTTTCAATGACATTTAAATACGGTAGCAGGTTGAATTGCTGGAAAATGACGCCCAGATGGTCAGCACGAAACCGGTCACGTTGATGGGGGCTTAATGCGGTCAGGGGTTGATCAAGAATTCTCAAATTACCTGAATCCGGTTCGGTAATACCGCTTAACAGGTTGAGAAGGCTGGTCTTACCGCAACCGCTTTCACCCTGAATGAACAAGTGCTGGCCCTTGTCGATGACCAGCTCTGCGATATCCAGCACCGGTTTATCGGAGCGTGGCCAGGTAAATTTCACCTGGTTTAATTCAATAACTGTTGACATACGAGGGATATTTTATTGATCAATTAAGAGATAGCCTGTATTCAGTCTAACCCGTTCGACTGCAGATTGAATAGGGTCCGTAATACTTCTTTAGCCATGGGTTTTTTTAGTTAAAGTAATGATTCGTAAACCTATGTTAATGAAAAATCTGTTTCTATTGATTAGAGTGCTTCTCCCCATATTGACTCAATAATCAATTGATTGGCTTCAGAAAACGGTGATACAACGTGTCAAAATCAAGTAACATTAAGTCTCTATTAAAAAGCGTAGTGCTGGGTTTTACCCTCACTAACGTTGTGTTGATTCTGATTATTTACTTCAATTAAACCTTTCAGTTCAATTTTGTTCGTAAAAGCCGCCTTTTTATAATATCTACCATTTCTCTGTTTATGGTATTAACCTCTAAATAGAGTAGTTTTTCATTTTATCGATAATCAGAATGCCGCAGGGTTACATTGTATTGGAATTACCGCTGACTGTAGAGGGTTTTACCTTAGATTTACAATCTTAGAATTCGCTGACAGCTCCTTGGCCATGGTCAGTCATGCAGGGATTTCAGTATGATCCAGATTGGGTCGATGTCCTATTATTTCAACTATTACCGTGCACCCTATTAGACCACCCCTTTAAAAGATGAGAAAACTTAGTTAATCTCTTTAGTCTCCAGCTTATTGGTTGGAGCCACTTACCGAGAAAAAGGCAATTCCTTTAAGGTTGGTTCATCTATTTTTGATAAGGAAAGGAGCAGGCATGATGCAAAACGATATCCAATCAGAAGAACTGTTTTTGAATACCCTGGATGATTTGGATGTGACCATCCGTAAAGCGCAACTCATTCACAAAATTGACCTTAAATCACGAGAAGCCAAAAATGCTTCTCCCGAAGAGCTTAAGCACATCCAGATGCAACTTAAAGCCTATCGTGAACAAATCAGAATGCTCGATAACTCGGATTGATCTATCTTCATTTGAGAAGCCGAAAAAAAAAGCCTTACAAGACATTTTAAAGTCTATTAATCTAGTTACCGAACAGTTTTTTCATGACATCCTTGGCTTGCTCCATTGCTTTTTCAATGTCTTGTTGAGAGGGCTGCTGGTCGTTTCCACTGGGTTCATCTGATTGCGGATCACTCTGTCGGTTGTCGTCCCAGGATTTCATACCGGGTAGACCTTTTGACAGATCCGGTCCTTCTATACATTCAATCCCTGCAGGTAAACTGATCTTGTCCTGAGGTAGTTTCTGGTCGAATGTGACCTTGGTTACCCTCATATTAGTACCCATAGTTTTCTGCCAAAGCATGAATACATCTTTATAAAAACACATCTCACCAAATTGAGAAGTATATTTAATACCTTTCATGCCAGCACCAGTACAAGCCCCTGCCTGTTGAAAATTCATTTGCTGCCTAAGAGACTTCGCAAAACCCTCAGGATCCGTAATCGAATGGGTTATGCCACTGACATCGGTAACCGTACACTGCCTCGTCACCAGATTAACATTATAAACCTTACCCTGTTTGCTCAGTACTAGGGTTCGGGTTTGTCTTCCCATGATACTTTCTGTTCGCCATTCTGCTGAAATAGCCGAAGCCGCATCACCATCATAGGAGTCATAATGACTGGAGGTACTTTTCATCATTGGACCTTCAGTGACAGAATCATAAATGACGGTTTTAAAGGGTAGGGCAGCATAAGATGCTGGGAAAGCAAACAAGTAAAATAATATCACTGTGACTGAATGAATAGACCATTTCATAAACATGCTCCTGCAGATAAGTATTTTAGTTAAAAGTTACTCCTTTTCTTTATATTGCTCAATAAAATAGAACGATGTAGCTGACTCAAATCAATGATTACTTTTTTACACCTGGCCATTCCAACGCAATCTTGGAATATTCACGCTCAAGAGCGAGGCAATTAACTCTGCTTGACTCGGGCAAAAAGCCTATGCATGCCCTAATCAGCATCCAGTTGCGAACATCGAGTTCAACCATTTTGGATATTAAGAATGATATTTTATATCTACTGGATGCATTGATGCATCCAGTGGATTTTCGATAGAAAGGTATCAATGAGAGGATAGGTTATTAGGCCTTATCCAATGCTTGGTCAATATCTGCAATGATATCATCGATATGTTCAATGCCAACGGATATGCGCACCAAATCCTCGGATACGCCGGCCGTGTCGAGTTCCTCTGGACTTAACTGGCGGTGTGTTGTTGTGGCGGGATGGCAGGCCAGCGATTTTGCATCACCGATATTAACCAAGCGCAATATCATCTGTAATGCATCGATAAAGCGTGCGCCCGCTTCTTTGCCCCCTTTTATTCCAAAGCTCAAAATACCAGATGCCTGGCCACCGGTAATCTTTTGGCAATTGGCCTGGTATTGGCTATCGGGCAGTGCTGCATAACTGACCCAGTCGACTTTATCATGATTTTGCAGATGTTGAGCGACTTTTAGGGCATTATCACAATGGCGTTCCATACGTAATCCAAGGGTTTCAAGTCCTTGTAATAGCAAAAAAGCACTGTGCGGCGCCAGGGCTGAACCCGTATTACGTAAGGGCACCACGCGGCAGCGTCCTATGTAGGCAGCTTCGCCTAGGGCTTCTGTATAGACGACGCCATGATAAGAGGGATCAGGCTCATTTAGCATAGGGAATCGATCCTTGTTAGCGACCCAATCAAACTTACCGGAGTCAATAATAATGCCGCCAATGGTGGTGCCATGTCCGCCAATGTACTTGGTTAATGAATGAATAATGATATCAGCACCATGATCAAAGGCTCTGCACAAATAGGGTGTCGCTACCGTGTTATCCACGATAAGTGGGACACCATGTCGATGGGCAATTTCGGCCAGTGACTCAATGTCCACTACGTTGCCAGCCGGATTGCCGATAGACTCACAAAACACCGCGCGTGTATTATCGTCTATAAGGCTTTCCATTTTTTCGAAATCATTGAAGGAAGCCATGCGCACCTCGATACCCTGTTTAGGCAAGGTATGTGCAAACAGGTTATAAGTACCGCCATAAAGTTGGGTCGTACTGACAATATTGTCACCATTACTGGCAATAGCTTGAATCGCATAAGTAATGGCGGCCATTCCTGAGGCAACGGCCAATGCACCTATGCCACCTTCCATTTCCGCCAGTCGTTGTTCCAGAACGGCCGTTGTGGGATTCATGATACGGGTATAGATGTTACCTGCGACCTTCAGGTCAAACAGGTCCGCACCATGTTGGGTATCATCAAAGGTATAGGATGTGGTTTGATAAATCGGTACAGCCGCGGCCTTGGTGGTGGCTTCAGATTCGTAACCGTGGTGTAAAGCGAGAGATTCAAGTTTCATAGGGATTGCCTCTTTGGTTTGTTTGTGTTTTTTTTCAATTTTTATGGGGTGATTCGATTTCAAGGTTGTCAATTAAGCGGGTATTGCCTAGATGCGCAGCAGCCAGCAAGACTAAATCATCACCTGTATATTCAGGTTCCAGGCTATGCTGATTGCAAAGCTCAAAATAATCAACAATGAAGCCATGATCCTTTAGCGTTTCAATGGCCATTTGCTGTATATCAGTAAATGGTTTTTTTCCTGCGCGCACTAGATGCGCAGCTTGAGTAAGCTGTTTGAATAATTGTGATGATTGTTGACGTTCATTGGCAGATAGATATTGATTGCGGGAGCTCATGGCCAATCCATCAGATTCACGGATGGTCTCACCGGCCAATATATCTATATGCAGATTCAGGTCATGCACCATTTTTTCAATCATGCGCCATTGCTGGTAGTCCTTTTTTCCAAAAACAGCGATATCAGGTTGAACGAGGTTGAATAGTTTGAGCACAATGGTGCTGACACCGGTTAAATGTCCAGGCCTGAACTCACC
>JASJBW010000149.1 GCA_030066315.1 Gammaproteobacteria bacterium | reverse complement strand
CCTAATACACCAATTTTCATATTCTCCACAAAGCCGACAATCTTTTCGGTGATTTCAATACTTTTATCTCCCAGAGGCTCAAGAACATTGAGCAGTAAGGGTTCAATCTGGTTGTGTACCCCGAAACCTTTAAGCACTGAAAAACTGACCGCTAATAACGGTACAAAAGACAACAAGGTGGTATACACGAGACTCATGGAACGCAACGTGAGCATGCCTCCCCCCAGATCTCGACCAATCATGCCCATGATTTGTAAAAACTGGATCAATTGCCGTTGCCAGCCCGATTTTTCCGTCAGATTATGTCCCCAGATAAATTGCCTGGATTGTTGAATCAAATTCATGGTCTCACCAATTGGCTTTTTCCAGGTACTCTATTTCTTCGGCCGTGCTCTCTCGATCCAGGAAGCGGTTACGATGAGGAAAACGCCCAAACCTTTTCACGATATCGCGGTGATGCCGGGCAAATTTCAAATTTTCCTCGAGCCCGGCCTGTTGATACAGGTCCACCGAGCGCTCCTGATCGGCCAGTATTTCGCTGTGCATGAATGGTAAGTAGAGGAAAGCCTTTTGCCGGGCTTCAAGTTGTTGGTCCAGACCCCGGTCGATTGCGCCCTCGGCAATCTTGCGGGCATGTGCTTCCGTCGAATACTGACGCGCATCCCTTCGAAACATATTTAACGGGAATTGATCCAGGATGATGACCAGCGCCAGTGCACTCAAAGACTCTTGCTCCCAATGATCATAGGTACCTGCGCGTGCAAGCCCCCAGGTTTCTTCATAACGTTGACGAATAAGCTCATCAAATTCTGGGGTTGAGTTAAACCATTTCTGTTTGACGGTATCTGAAAACCAGAAATCAATAACCTCCTGTATTAATTCATCATCTTTTTTCATTATTCATTCTTAAGGTAGTCATTTCCAAAGTATCAATAAACCGATTCATGACTCAAGCCATTCAGCCAAGTAATAAAGGTATTGGCCCTCAGAAGATTTTGAAGGCCCCATGACCCTTGCTGCATAGTACTTGTTATCAGGATCCGCATCCTTCAATGCCTGCTCGGGTGAAGGTTTTATTTGCACACAGTTTGCCGCAAATCGATTTCGGCTTCGCCTCGGCACGTAAACGACTGCGTACTGATAGGTAGAGACCTCGGTTTCCGGGTCCGGAGGAACATAACCTCGCACCATAAACTCCTGTGCTGAAAAAGGTGGCTTAGAGTATCCTACCAGTTCGTTAATTTAAACCTGAATTCATGTCCAATCTTTTTATAACTGGAAACTCTAATGGCCTGGGCCTGGGTTTAACGCGTTATTACCTGCAACAGGGTTATACGATCTACAGCCTGTCTCGAAGTCCTTGTCCGCTGGAGCACCCCAAATTAAACCACGTTACACTGGATTTATCTGCACTCGAACAGATTGATGACTGCCTTTCGAATCTGATCCCCCCCACTCTGAACCTGGTTATTCTTAATGCGGGTATCTTGGGAACCATTCAGGACCTTGCTAAAACCCGCCTTAACGAATTAAAAAAGGTGATGGACATCAATGTCTGGTCCAATAAGATGATTATCGATTGGATCATTCATCATGAGATTAAAGTAGAGCAATTGACTCTCATGTCTTCTGGCGCTTCGGTTAACGGCAACCGCGGCTGGGGGGCTTATTCCCTGTCCAAGGCTACACTCAACATGTTGGCTAAGCTTTACGCACATGAGATGCCACATACACACATCAGTGCACTGGCTCCCGGTCTGATTCATACTCGTATGCAGGATTACCTGTGCCATGAAGTGGATCAACAACGTTATCCATCCATTCAAAAACTGATTGAAGCTTACGGAACCGAGGCCATGCCGAATATCGACCAGGCTGCAGCACTCGTTGCCGGAAAGCTACCAGCCTGCCAGTTATATCCCAGCGGCTCATTTATTGATATTCGGCAAATACCTGAAGACCTCCCATGATTGTCCTGACGACACTCAATGCCCGTTATATTCATAGCGCACTGGGACTGCGTTACCTTTACGCTCAAATGGGTGAATTACAGACGCAAACTCAAATCATGGAATTCATGATCAATCAGCGCCCACAGGACATTGCTGAACAAATTCTGCAACAAGATCCGCTGATTGTGGGCTTTGGCCTATATATCTGGAATATCGAGCAAAGCACTCAGGTTATGGCCATTCTCAAGGCGCTCAAACCTGAATTAAAAATCATCCTGGGGGGGCCTGAGATCAGTTATGAGACAGAATTAAGCCCAGCCTATAGGCATGCGGATGTAGTGATACGGGGGCAGGCTGATCTTGAGTTCAAGCACTTGTGCCTGCACCTAATAAAAGGATCACCCCCCTTACAAAAAATTATTGATGCCCAACCATTTCACCCCGATGCCTTAAAACCGCCCTATCTTTACTACTCGGACGAAGATATCCGCCAGCGTGTGTTATATGTGGAAGCTTCCCGAGGCTGCCCCTTTAAATGTGAATTTTGCCTGTCAGCACTCGATAAAACTGCTCAAGCATTCAACACGGATCTTTTCCTCGAAAACATCGAAAAATTGTATCAACGCGGAGCACGTCAATTCAAATTCGTCGATCGTACCTTTAATCTCAAGGCAAAAACCAGTCAGAAAATCCTGGGGTACTTTTTATCCAAACCGACCAATGATCTTTTTCTTCATTTTGAACTGATCCCGGACCGGTTATCGGATTCATTAAAACTTTTAATCCAGCAATTTCCTGCGGGAACACTCCAATTTGAAATCGGTATTCAAAGTTTTAATCCTGCTGTTCAACAATTGATCAGCCGTAAACAGGATCATAAGAAAACCCTGGATAATTTGAAGTTCCTACGCCAACATACCCAGGCTCATCTCCATACCGACCTGATTGCCGGATTACCCGGGGAGAACTTAGACAGTTTTGCAAGAGGATTCGACTTGTTGGTATCACTCCAACCGCATGAAATCCAACTCGGCATTCTTAAACGCTTAAGAGGCAGCCCAATCATAAGGCATAGCAGCGAATACCGGATGATCTTTAATCCCAATCCTCCTTACAATATTCTCAGTACCCGGGATATGGATGCGGACACCTTGTTTCGATTAAATCGTTTTGCACGTTACTGGGACATGATCGCCAACTCGGGGCGATTTTCAAATAGCTTGCCGATCTTGTTAAGCGATGCTCCTTTTAAACATTTCATGCAATTGACTGATTGGCTCTTTGCCAAAACCGCGCAAACCCATCAGATTGCCCTACCCCGTTTATTTAAGTTACTACATACTTTTTCAGATTCCAGAGAATGGCATGAACAGCTGATGCGCGATTTCAACAGAACCGGAATCAAGAAATCCTATGCCAGTGTAGTAAGCCCTATTACTCCTCAAGAGAAACAAGAACCGACTGCGGCACGGCGTCAACAACGCCATCTTTCCCACTAACGAGTGTCCCGATACATTCCACTAAATCCCTTCTACCGTTTTCTCAACAAGAAAATCGACCACTTGGGATAATGCCTGTTGATGGTCATTACCCGCACTACGGGCCTGTTGATAAAGCGCCAATTGTTGATGTGCGCTGGTACCGCGTTGTGGAATTCTCAAAACCTGCTGCAACTCATGCAGACAACCGAGTTCGGCAGCATCCTCACTAACCCGATCAATAATATCCTCTAACCATGCCTTTATGGGTAGCACCTTAGCATTCGAGAAATCGATCAGGCCTTCATCGTAACCATAACGTATCGCACGCCAGCGGTTTTGATCCACCAGGAAATGAGGATAATCTTTCAAGGGTTTTGCCTGTAGCTGTAATCGATAAAGATAACGCATCAGTGCCTGCGTCAAGGCGGCCAGACCAATGGCATCTTCAATATCAGTACACATATCGGTGATACGCATTTCCAGGGTTGGATAGCGATCACTGGGTCGTAGATCCCACCAGATCACGGTTGCATCATCCAGTACCCCAACACTTCGTAAGATTTCAACTTGTTGTTCGTACTCCCTGAAGCTTTGGTAATGCTCCGGCAACCCTGTACGTGGAAAGGTATCAAATACGGGAATGCGATAAGACTTCAACCCAGTTTCCTGTCCTTCCCAAAAAGGTGATGAAGTACTCAAGGCCAATAACAAGGGTAGAAAGTTCGTAAACTGGCTCATCAGTTGAATACGCATATCATCATCTTCGATGCCCACGTGTACATGCATGCCACATACCATCACCCGTCGGGCCAGCGAGCGCATGTTACGTGAGAGCATGTCATAACGTGACTTGTGGGTATGATGCTGAACCTGCCAACGAGCAAAAGGATGTGTAGAGGCCGCAATGGGCGCCAGCCCATACTGATTACTGGTATTGACCACGATGGAACGGAGATGTGACAAATTTTCACGAATCTCGCTGGCCTTTCGACATACCCGGGTATTAACCTCGATTTGCGAACGCAACAGTTCGGGTTCCACGAAACGTTCGCCATCAATAGCCCGGCATTGTTCCAATAGCTCCGCCGGGGGATCATTAACCACATCCCGAGTTTGCCTATCGACGAGCAGGTATTCTTCCTCTACGCCAATGGTGAAACTGGGTGTCGTCGATTTCATAAGGATTGCCAGATAGAATAGAGCTCTGGGTTGGCGAGTATCTCTCTAAGTGCATCATCCAGAATGGTCGCCCACTCCTCGGCACCCTCTTCGCTATTGACCAGATCCTGACGAATCTCAATAGAGACATGGGGTAATCCCGCCGCTTCGGCATGATGATCAATGGTGTAATCTGCCGGGTGTTTTCCTGAATAGGGTTCATTATCACCGATATTAAATTGAGCGGGGTGCGCGCGAAGCTGCTGCATCAAGGGTACCGGTATACGGGGATCCTTGTCCCACAGAATACCAACATGCCAGGGGCGTTTAAATCCAGCCATTTCAGGTGTAAAACTATGAATCGATATAAAGGCAGGTATCACCCCTCGATCCTTGAATCGATGTAACATTCCGTCCACAGCTACCCTGTAAGGTGTGTAAAAACAATGAACGCGTTGCCGTCTATGTTCAGTGCTCATTCCCTGATTGCCCGGAATAGGCGTGTTATCACTGACCTCCGGCATTACGCTGTCATCCTCAAGACTGCGATTCAGATCGACCACTAATCGTGAATAACCGGCCAGCACCGCGGGAGCATCAAGGTGTTGTGATAGATGATTAATTAATTTATGGGTCCCGATATCGTAGGCAATGTGCTCATTCAATGAAGCCTTTTCCAGGCCGAGATTATTGAGTTGGCGGGGAATAGTGTTACTGACATGGTCACCTACCAGTAACACGCTACCTTGCCCATTTTCATTCAATAAGGAAAAAGGAGGCGGATCTTCAGGACCGATCAGTGGATAATCAGCACCCGTAAAACTTTTATTGACAGTCATGATCACTCGTCTACACGAAGTTAAACACCGTGAAATTAAAGTTCATCTTACAACTTAAAGAACGCCAGTAAAATAGAACCTATGGCCTATACCCTGAAAATCCACCATTCAGCTGATCCGGCTCAACAATGCTGAGTTATCTGACCCTGAAAGCCCAGAATTTATTACCACTGAAATTAACTAATAGCGTCAATACAATTGTCATAAGTTGTGCCAACGGTGGATAAACGGTCAATACTTCAACGAGAAGCGCCATACTGACCAGATTTACCAACAACGCTATCAGGCTGACTAAAAAAAATCGGCTGAATTCATGTCTCACAAGAGTACCTGACACCTTGAAAGTCCACATCTTGTTCAATAGATAACTGTTCATCACCGCCAGGATAAATCCTGCTGTCGAGGCTATTAAATGGTATACATTCAAATACTGGTAAAGCCACATGAACACCGCGAAGTGAATGGCCGTATTAATCAGACCCACCAGAGAAAACTTGATCAGCTGGGATAACATGAGGGAGGATCAGCACTCACTTAGAATCCGATTTTTTCCTTGATCAGATAGACCGGTCGTTGTTTGACTTCTATGAATACTCGGCCTAAATACTCACCCAGGATACCCAGCCCGATCAAATTGATACCACTGAAAAATAAAATAATCGATACAATGGAAGCATAACCAGGCAAATCAATACCAAATATTAGTGTTTTAAACACGATATACAGTAGATACATCAGCGAAAAGAAAGACAGGATCATTCCAATATAGGTCCACATGCGCAAGGGTGCAGTTGAGAATGAAAATATGCCATCCAGTGCATGGTTAAATAATCGCCAGGTACGCCACTTGCTGCTGCCGGTAGAACGTTGAGGGCGGCTGTATTCGACAACATCCGTGGTATAACCCGGCCATGACAATAATCCTTTCATGAAACGGTTCTTTTCCGGTAGCTGACGAATTGCTGAAACCACGATTTTATCCATTAACCGGTAATCACCCACATCACGAGGAATGGGCGAAGCACTTAAATAAGCAATCAGCTTGTAAAAACCCCGCGCGGTTGCCCGACGAAACAGGCTTTCTGCACGACGATCAATACGCTTGGCCAATACCACTTCAACCCCTGATTTCCACTTTGATACCATTTCTGGAATCAATTCCACGGGATCCTGCAAATCCACATCTATAGGGATAACCGCATCCCCTTCAACAATATCCAGTCCAGCCGTTAATGCAGCCTCCTTTCCAAAATGGCGCGATAGAGATATAGCTTTTATGCAGGCATTTTTTTCGCATAAACGGGTTAACAACAGCAAGGTTGCATCATCACTACCATCATCAACGAAGATTATTTCAAAGTTACAGGGTAACTCAGATAGTATCGGCAGTATTTCTTGAGTAAATGGCTCAATGCTGTCCTGTTCATTGTAACAAGGGACCAATATGGATAATAATGTTGTCTTTTTACTCATAATGATTCAATTTTTTACTCTGCCTCTTTATATTAGGGTATTTTATTTGGAATCATTGACGCCTTTCCAGAGCAATACCTTGCAATCCGAATTGTTGGGCATAACATACGTTACGCCAATCGCGCGGATCAGTTCTAATATCATTAAAAAAAATACTACGGGGGTAATCCCTGTTAAAAGCCGGGACCTTAATATAAGCCTGATCACGTTCTAACGCCTCATAGATCTGTGCATGGCGATCCTGCATGTAGCGATCAAAAACCGGGGCCCTTTGAGTCAGGTCCTGATAGGCCCTGCGTAATTTTCCGTTAATCGATATTGCACCTATAAAAAGCAAGACTGACAGCAACAAGGCCCCAGTCTTTAACATTTTTCTTTTAGTTTTTTTTGCAGACTTTTTAACTTTGGATTGAACAGCCAGGGTCAGCCCGCCGAGGAATAATAACCAGCTCAACAAAAATACAAAAAAGATAGCATCTATGGTACGAGGTGGCGGCCATCCACCCATCGACCACCAGGCTGGGAACTGCAAAATGAATGGAAGCGACAAGGTTGCGACCAGCAATAATCCGATAGATAACCAACTGATATTAAATCTACGATGAGAACGCCTTTTTAACCCCATTACCGTAAAAGGGAGTAACAGG
>JASJBW010000028.1 GCA_030066315.1 Gammaproteobacteria bacterium | reverse complement strand
CTGAGGATCAATGGGACCAATTTGAGACTCGGGCGGTCTTATCAGCGTTTTTTCAACTATAGACGGCGCACCATCTTCCTGTAAGGTGGAAACCAATGCCTCGCCAATACCCAGCAGACCGATTTCTTTTTTAAGATCAAGATTGGGATTTTGCCGAAAAGTAGCGGCCACCGTATTCACGGCTTTCTTATCCTTGGGCGTAAAGGCACGCAAAGCATGTTGCACGCGACAGCCTAATTGCCCGAGAACGTCTTCAGGAATATCCAGGGGACTCTGAGTTATAAAAAAGATTCCAACACCTTTGGATCGAATCAGTCGTACAATCTGCTCAATCTTATCCACCAGTGCTTTGGAACTCTGGTCGAATAACAAGTGTGCCTCATCAAAAAAACACACAAATTTTGGCTTGTCAGCATCCCCCACTTCAGGCAGGTTTTCGTAAAGTTCAGATAGAAACCACAGCAAAAAGGCAGCATAAACCCGGGGCGATAATGAACTTAACCGGGTCGCATCTAGAATGTTGATCAATCCCAGGCCAGAAAAATCAGTAATCATGACATCTGACAAATTCAGTGCCGGCTCTCCCAGAAACTGGTCGGCACCCTGCTCTTCCAAGATCAGCAATTTGCGTTTGATGGCAGCCACACTGGAACCGGAAATATTGCCATAATCCGAGCGTAACTCCTTGGCATGATCGGCCATCCATCCCAACATGGCATTCAGGTCTTTTAAATCGAGTAACAGCAGACCTTCTTCATCGGCCATATCGAAACAGGCATAAAGAATACCTGTTTGGGTATCATTGAGTTCCAACAGGTTGGATAATAATAAAGGTCCCATGTCCGAGACCGTCACTCTTAATGGCAAACCCTGCTTTTCAAAAACATCCCATAAAACCGTAGGTCTTGGACGTGATTGATAGTTCTCTATCTTGATCTTTTCGATACGTTCATCGATTTTTGGATGCGCCTTGCCCGGTTGAGATAATCCGGATAAATCACCTTTAATATCGGTTACAAATACAGGTACACCAATACTTGAAAAACTTTCGGCAAGCACCTGTAAAGTGACGGTTTTACCGGTACCGGTCGCACCAGAAATCAGTCCATGCCGGTTGGCCATACGGGCATTGAGATGAACCTGGCCCTGATCAGAGCCACCGATTAAGACCTTAGTCTGAGACATAATTGAATCCGTGTTGTTTATCTAGCGCAGCATAACGGATTGTCCCGTAAAAACACAGGTGCTGGCATTTGGCTGATGGCGACTGTTAACAGTTTTTAACATTCCCTGGTTGAACCACATAGGTGCACCTTCTCAATTTTGAAACAGTAATCGATGCAATTTGGTGCATCATTTAATCAATAAGTCGCATAATTCGACGAATTGAGCCTTCAATGACATGCTTTTTTATTTTGGGAGATTCGTCATGTCCGCCGCTTTGGCCAATCAGATCATCTATCAGGATAAATTTATCATTAATCATGACATCATGCATTGCACAGCGGAGGGTGTCGTGGGCAATCATCTTTATTCAGGCCGCGCCCTTGGCATATCTGATCCTGTGGATATGATTCAGCTCAGCCCAGAATTAAAACCATTGTGGCCGGCTATACAAGCTCATTATGAACGTGTGGGTTTAAAATTTTCCCGAGAAGTGCTTTGGAATGTTGACATGAAAGCACTCGGTCAACATGTGGGGTACCAACCTTCGGTATTTTATTATGGACCGCAGCAAGGACTGAACTGGGGAGATTTTGCCTGGTTGGATACCGTAGAATTTATAAATTCTAAAAATAATTTTGCACTCTTGGCGCAGGAACTGGACGTCCCTATTCCTCTCACGATTGGATTTGAAAGTGTCCATGAGATTAACGATAAAACTATTGCCGCTATTGACTTCCCTTGTTACCTGAAAGCAGCTATTTCGGTTGCCGGGGTGGGTATCTATCGTTGCGCTGATAGTACTGAATTCAGGCAGGCCATGAGTCGCTTTGATCATGATGTACCCGTGCAAATCCAGCAGGAAATCATATCGACTACATTTTTAAACATGCAGTATAAGGCCGAACATGGCAAAGCCATACGCTTGGCCTGCAGTGAGCAAATCCTTGATGGTTTTACCCACCAGGGCAATAAATTTCCGGCTTCTTATACCCCTTGGGAAAAGGTTGATCCAATGGCTGAATGGTTGGTGAATAAAGGCATACAAGGTATTTTTGCCTTTGACGTCGCAGTGGTTGAAACGCCCGAGGGTCCGTTATTTCCAGCCATTGAATGTAATCCTCGTTTCAATGGCGCCTCCTATCCCACGTTGATTGCACAAAAACTCGGCATCGAGCAATGGCAATCCAGAACCTATACGACTCATTATCGAGACCTTGATAGTCTACCGATACAAGCTCTTGAGTATGATGCTCGTCGTGGTTACGGCATTATATTGGTCAATTGGGGAACGATTCTGGAAGGACGGCTGATGATTCTGCTAGCGGGCACTTCATCACAAATGGAAGACTTGGATAAGGAACTGCAATCCCTGTTGGAATGACGTAGACTTCTCCGATTTTCCTCAAGCAATAACAATCGATGAGCAGTCAATTGAATTACTCCCTGATGGTGCATGGTGGCGCAGGCGCCCTGGATAATGTTAAGGATGATAAAACCGCCATGCGCTACCTCGAAAGTATTCGTACCATACTGGAACATGGCCGTGAAGTCATGGAACTGGGGGGATCTGCATTACAAGCCGTTGAAACCTGCGCGTCCCTGCTTGAAGATGATCCCGTCTTCAATGCCGGCTGCGGTTCAGTCCTGAATGAACATGGCAAGGTCGAAATGGATGCTGCCATTATGGATGGTAGAGATCTGTCAGCGGGTGCTGTTGCGGCTGTAGATAATATCGCCAATCCCATTCAACTGGCCCGTATGGTCATGACTGAGAGCGAACATGTAATGCTTATTGCTGAAGGTGCCATGCGTTTTGCTGATCATTGCGAGGTTAAACGGGTACCGGAAGATTATTTCTATACTCCGGATCGCATTGAGCAATTGAAGCAGGCACGCAGAAAAGGCAAGATCATGCTGGATCATGACGATACTGAAGCCGACAGCGAAGATCAGAAATACGGCACCATAGGCGCCATCGCCATGGACCCTTATGGAAACCTTGCTGCCGCCACATCCACCGGTGGAATCGTCAATAAACGTCTTGGGCGCGTTGGTGATTCTCCAATCATTGGGGCCGGAGTCTATGCCGATAATGAAACCTGTGCAGTATCGGCCACGGGATATGGTGAAGATTTCATGCGTACCGTTATCGCCAAAACTATTTCGGATTACATCATGATCATGGGGTTGGATGCAGAGCAAGGCACTCAAGCCGGCATTGAATATTTAAGCCGCAAAGTCACCGGTCGAGGTGGTGTGATCGTGATCGACAAACACGGGAACTGCTCCAGTGGTTTTACGACTAAAAAAATGATTCACGGTTGGATTCAACACGGTGGTGAAACCTTCTGCCGTTTTTAAAGGAAACCGTAAAGATCTGAAATCGTTAATAGAGCAATCTTGTTTTAATCGGACATCAGTATCCTGGTAATGCTTAACATTCCCTCAATTCATTGGCCCGGCATCGTTAAACACAAAAATGATGACGAACTCACATTGCTCCAAAACGAGACTCAATGGAAACAATATATCCATCAATATGCAGAAGATGATGACTGGTTGATTGATGCTTCAGGTTATCGCTATTACCTTCAACAAAACGATCAATCTGGCTATGAGTATCACCCGGGTGATCAGCTCAACCTGGTCCAGGTATTGGGCCTGGTAAAAGCACATGCAGCCCTTAACGGATCCTGTTGTGTTGCCAAGCTGTATGCACCCACTTTTGAAGCCGCTTATAAAATTATTGAGGCCATGCAAGCTGAAGAGCGTTAATATTGAAACTACCATTTAATGACCGAGAGAATAACATGACCGAACAAGCTCTAATTGCACAAAAAGCGCCTTACGCCGCGGAAGTTGAAGCTGAAAAAACCTACTATTGGTGTGCCTGTGGACGGAGCAACAATCAGCCCTACTGTGATGGATCTCATAAAGGCACCGGATTAGAACCCGTTGCTTTCACGGCAGAAAAAGATGAAACCGTCTACCTCTGTGGCTGTAAACAAGCCAAAAACGCCCCTTTTTGTGACGGCACACATAATAAAATCTAAGCATTTATTTATTTTTTTGTCATTAGGTATCATTGCAGAGTTGCCATGCTACAAATTGTTACATAGCAGTTTGTCTACATCGTTATAATGCAGGGTCACTTATTATCTGAAATGATTAGAATGCCGTTATGAATGCCCAGACCCCGAACCGATTAAAAATCCTTTGGGCACTCCCTCCCATTATCATCGGCATAGTTTTTTTCATGATAATGCAAGGCGGTAAGCAGCCGCCTGAAACAACTTCCAATAATGAAATTCCGCGTCTAGTCAGAGTGCAAACCATTCAAGCTATTGATTTTATTCCAGTTGCAACGGGTTACGGTGTGGTTCAACCGGCACAGATTTGGAAAGCCATTGCCCAGGTATCAGGACGCATCACAGCGATTCATCCCAGACTCAATAATGGAGAAATTATTCAACAGGGAGAATCCTTGTTACAAATCGACCCAGTGGATTACGAATTAAAACTCACCCAGGCCGAGACAGAATTAGCAAAACTTGATGTTGAAAAAACCAATGCAGCGGCATCTTTAAAAATTGAAGAACGCAATCTCGCACTGGCTAAAAAAGAAGCTCAACGGTTACAGAAGCTGGTCAAAAAAGGCAGTGTTTCGCAAAGCGATGCCGATAATGCTGAACGTACCATGTTGAGTACTTCAACGCTTGTGCAAAACCTGAAGAACTCCCTGGCCCTGCTACCGTCTCAAATTAAACTACAACAAGCCAAAGTCGTTCAAGCCCAAAGAGATTTAGCCAATACCCACATTTTCGCCCCATTCAATATGCGCGTTTCAGCCTTGTCGATCGAAGCCGATCAATATGTCAGTAATGGGACGCATATGTTTTCGGGTGACTCAGTGGATCGTGTGGAAATTACGGCACAGGTTGCCCTGTCATCGTTAAAGAACCTGTTTACTCACGCAAATCATATCCCTACTGATATCTCGTTACTCAGTAATAACCTGGATACCCTTACGGGCTTTAAACCCACTGTTAAACTGGATATGGGCAATGACCAGTATGCACAATGGGCGGCAGACTTCGTTCGTTTTTCCGATAGTGTCGACCAGGAAACCCGTACCATGGGAGTGGTTGTGTCGGTTGAGGAACCTTTGAAAAAAATCATTCCTGGCATCCGTCCACCACTATCCAAGGGTATGTTTGTTGAAGTCAGTATTGCCGGTATCACCCAACCTGACAGCATCGTTATTCCCCGCGCTGCCTTACGTAATGGCTCAGCCTATATCATGAATGAAGACAGTCGACTGGCCATTCGGCCGCTCACCAAACGTTATGACCAGGGCCAGTACAGCATTATCGCAAACGGGCTGGAATCTGGCGAACAATTGGTTTTAACGGATTTGATCCCTGCCGTCGAAGGCATGCTACTGAAAGCAGCCCAAAACCCGGGCGGAGAATAAAACGTGCTCAAGTGGTTTGCCGAACATCCAACGGCCGCCAATCTCACCATGCTGGCGATTATCATCCTGGGTGTGGTGAGTTTATCGAATCAACAGCGTGAAACCTTTCCGCGAATCGACAACGATAAGGTCAGTATTTCAGCGATATATCCGGGTTCAACCGCTGAAGAGGTTGAAGACGCCATCTGTCGCAGACTCGAAGATGCACTCGAGTCCATCGCGGATCTCGACGAGATGATCTGTGAAGCCTCGGAAGGCTTAGGTAAAGCCACTGCGGTCATGACAGAAGGAAGTGATATGATGCGCTTTCTTGACGATGTCAACGCCGAGATAGATGCCATCGATGATTTTCCAGACCAGGTAGAGTCGCCTGTCATCGAGGAATTGGCCAGAACGGATGCTGTTGCCTCAATTGCGATCACTGGCCCCAGTGATCCCGTTATCCTCAAGGCCTATGCCGAAGATGTCAAATTGCGCTTACTGGCCCAGGCAGAGGTTGCCAATGTCACCATCGATGGTTTTTCCGATCACCAGATTCGGGTCGAAATACCCGCTGCCCGCTTACGTCAATATGGCATCTCTTTATCCGACCTGGCTGATACCATGCGTAATCAAAGCATCAGTTCACCTGCGGGTCGATTGGAAGGGCCGCATGAAGATGTTTTATTACGTTTTGACGACCAGCGCAAAACAGTTGCCCAGGTGGGAGATTTAGTGGTTATTTCCGGTAAAACCGGTGCCTCGATCCGCCTGCGTGAAATAGCCAGTATTACTGATCGTTTTGACCGTGATGAATCTCGGATTCTGTTCAATGGACAACGTGCAGCCATTCTTAACATTACCAAGACCCCCAGCCAGGATATTCTAAGATCGCTGGAAGATATCAATACATTCATTCAACAGGAAAACCAGCAACAACCGGATGGTATCCAGCTGACGCTCACCCAGGACCGTGCGTCCATTGTTCAGGATCGACTGAATATGATCGTGAAAAATGGCATCCAGGGTTTACTCATGGTGTTCCTGATCCTGTGGTTATTTTTTAGTTTTCGTTACAGTTTTTGGGTCACCATGGGGTTGCCGATTTCCTTTCTCGGCGCCCTTTTTGTGTTACCTCTAGCAGGGATCACCATTAACATGATTTCACTGGTTGGCCTGCTCATTGGAGTGGGTTTGCTAATGGATGATGCCATTGTAATTGCTGAAAATATCGCCGCACGGTTGGATAAAGGTGAACGAGCAATGGCGGCAGCCATTGCCGGTGTCAAGCAGGTGCTACCGGGCATCATGTCATCATTTGCGACGACATTACTCGTATTCGGATCATTGGCGTTTATTACCGGTGAAATTGGTCAAATTTTAAGAATAATGCCCATCGTGCTCATCATCGTTTTATCCGTGAGTTTGATCGAAGCATTTCTGGTATTGCCTAACCACCTGGGTCATAGTCTTAAACACATTGAAAACCGAAATCCAAGTCGTTTCCGCCAACGATTCGAAGATGGATTCACACAATTCAGAGATCAATGGTTTTTTCCGCTACTACACAAGGCCATTCGTTATCGCTACCTGACGCTGGGTATCGTGACCATGTTGATGATCTTTTCATTGGCCATGCCTGCAGGTGGCATCCTGAAATTTGTCGGATTTCCCGATACGGATGGGGATATTGTTGAAGCTCGTTTGCTGTTACCCCAGGGTACGCCTCTGCTGGAAACTGAAAAACAGGTACTAAAGATCACTCAGGCCCTGAATAAACTCAATGCACAATTATCCCCAACTCAACCCGATGGTCAGGATCTGGTCAGAAATGTCACGGTGATCTATGGACAAAATCCGGATGCCAATGAATCAGGCCCTCACCTGGCCCGCATAGTAGCGGACCTACTCAGCGCGGAGGAGCGAAATACCACCATCGATGAGTTCACAGATGCCTGGCGATCTAGCGTAGGAGATCTAGCGGATGTGATATCGCTTAAATTCACCGAACCGGCTATTGGACCGGCCGGTCGCGCCATTGAAGTGCGCTTAAGGGGTCATGATCTCTTGCAACTTAAAGCGGCTTCGGTTGAATTACAAAACTGGTTTAACACATTTGCCGGAGTGGTGGATATCTCCGACGACTTACGCCCGGGTAAACGTGAGTTGCGCATACGCTTGTTGGAATCTGCCGGTGTGTTGGGTATTAATGCGAATTTGGTTGCCAATCAGGTTCGCGCGGCATTCCAGGGTATCACCATCGATGAATTTCCAGTGGGTGCCGAAACCTACGAGGTCGACCTTCGCCTGGCTGCAGAGGACCGGGAATCAATCGACAATCTCTATCAACTCAGTATTACCGGTCCATCGGGTAGCCAGATTCCTTTGCCTAATATCGCCAGAATTGAGGAAGTTCGAGGCTGGGCTCGCATTAACCGGGTGGATCGTCAACGCACCATTACCGTTTTCGGTGATGTTCAGCGAGACATTGCCAATGCCCAGGAACTCGTCGCTCTGGCTGCAAAGGATATCTTCCCGATCATTCAGAAAAAATATCCTGGTGTCGTTATCGATACCGAGGGTGAAAGTCAGAATATGGCCAAGACGGGCCAATCCATCATACGTAATGTGATCCTGGGTTTAATCGGTGTTTATATTCTGCTGGCATTCCAATTCCGCGGTTATCTGGCACCACTGACCGTTATGGCGATCATACCCACGGCACTCATTGGCGTGATCTTCGGGCATGTTGCCCTGGACCTGGACCTCACCATGCCCAGTATTATCGGCATGGCTTCGCTATTTGGAGTGGTGGTGAATGATTCTATTCTACTGGTGGTATTTATTCGCGAATCTCGACAAAAAGGAATCGAGGTGATCCGGGCGGCCGAGGAAGCGGGACGCAATCGTTTCCGTCCCATTTTATTGACCTCAATTACAACGATTGCCGGCTTAACACCCTTACTATTGGAAACCAGTCTTCAGGCTCAAATCCTGATACCCTTAGCGGCCAGTCTCGCCTTCGGACTGACTTCCGCTACGATTACCGCACTATTCCTGGTACCAGTGATTTACTGTATTCTGAATGATTTTAATATGCTGGGTGAAGTGAAGGTTGATGAGAAAATTAATGGCGAAGCATTAAACTCTACCTGATCCCTAATCCTCGATAAGGGTTTTTATTCTTAGACAGGTTTAACTCTTAAAATACCTACATCCAGTGATTGCACTTCCACCTCTGTGCCCGTCTCAATACGATCCACACCACTGTCGGGAGCAATCATGACTTTCCAGTCTACACCTGAGTAACGATAGCGACCCTCCGAGGTCGTTGTGATAGTTTGATCCAGGCGAAATTTTAATCCCACAAAATCGCTTTGCGGCTTTTGGTCCGCTGCCGTGCGACTTTG
>JASJBW010000148.1 GCA_030066315.1 Gammaproteobacteria bacterium | reverse complement strand
TCACAATGATTCCGTGCAAAAATGGTAAACTATGATTTAATAACAGTATCCAGTTGACAGATTTTTAATGATCACCAAAAATGCATTATGGATTCCAATAATAAAACCTACACAGAATCAGACCTGCAAAAGTTAGAGAACCAGATCGACGCTTTAATCGATGCTGTAAACCAACTCAAGCAGGAAAATACCAGCTTACGTCATCAGCAGGATAATCTGCTTGCCGAACGCTCACAGCTGATTGAAAAAACAGAGCTTGCCCGTAACCGGGTAGAAGCCATGATAACGCGATTAAGATCTCTGGAATTAAGTTCATGAGCACGCCTTTAGCCATCAATATATCCATTCTAGATAAGGAATATAAAATCGCCTGTCCTCCGGGCGAGCAATCCGCCCTGCTGGAATCAGCCGAGTATTTGGATAAGAAAATGCGCGAGGTACGCGATAATGGCAGTATTATTGGTTCTGAACGTATAGCCGTAATAACCGCATTAAATATTGCTCACGAATTATTGCACTCGAACCAGCTCAAAGACGATTTGAATAACACCCTGCCACCACGCCTTAAGGATCTTGAAAATAAAGTCAGTGAAGCTTTACAAAAAGCACGTCAACTAGAACTCTAATTCAGCGATAACGTTCCATTCCGTACTAAGCGCCTGATTTAACCCGCCCTTTGCTTTCTCTTGCCCGATTTAATTTCACAAATCAATATTAAAAATTTGATTAGACAGGCGTGATCATAAAAAAATTCTGTTTGGACTTCCGTGCAAAAAAAAAAGAACAAGCGTATAGTTAAATAACCAACTGCGGTGTTTGTTAGCACCTTCATAGTCCTTGAGCCTATTTATCAACTTCGGGATTTTATGTGGTTTTCTGGTGTGCATGCCCGAGCTTAATCGGGAAGCCTGATGAATGCCCGGTTATCCCACCTGAACCTTCGGTTCAAGGTTGATAGACTGCGACGGCACCGTGGTTGGTATTGCTTCAATAAAAACCATAACATGCAAGCACAGCAGATTCGTCAACATTACCGTCAGCTTCGTCGTTCGCTTACCTCGAATCAACAGCAAGCCCACGCTATAGCCGTCAGCGAACAGCTTGATGTATTACTAAAACATAAGCGAAATACCAAAATTGCGGCTTACCTCGCAACCCAGGCGGAATTATCTCTAAACCCCTGGATAGCTTCCGCTGCAGAAATTCAGCAGATATTTTTACCCATGTTGTATGAACCTATCGAGCCACGTTTAAGATTTGCCCCGTATGACGAAAACACCCGATGGAAAAGTAACCGGTTTGGCATTATTGAACCTGATACACACTGGGGCAAAACCCTGCATGCGAGGCAATTGGATATCATCCTTTTACCTTTAGTCGCCTTCGACCGCAGGGGACATCGGCTGGGCATGGGCGGGGGATTTTATGACCGTAGCCTGGCTTTCAGAACCCAAAGGCAAATCTGGAAAAAACCGCTACTGGTGGGTATTGCCCATAGCTGCCAGGAACATCCTGGGCTTCACAGTAATCCCTGGGATGTAACCCTCGACTGGATGGTTACCGAACAAGAAATTATTCCTTTTTCAGTTTAATGATTATTTGAGAAACAACTCGTAAGCACGATTCTGCGTTTCTTCCCAATAGGGAAAATCCAGGCCTTTTAAAAACTGGCGAAATTCTTTATGGTCTTTTTCATCTACCTGAATACCCATCAGGATCCGTCCATAATCTGCACCATGATTACGATAGTGAAACAGGCTAATGTTAAATCGCTGACCGATTTCGGTGAGGAAAGTTAATAGTGCTCCAGGCCTTTCGGGAAACTGAAAGCGATATAACAATTCATTATCCACCCCAGGCCCCGGATGCCCTCCGACCATATATCGAGTATGCAACTTTGCGACCTCATTATCCGTCATATCATCAACCTGATACTTATGCTTTCTCAATTGTTTGATGACCAGGTCCTTTTCCTCGTTGCCGTACGTCAGCTGCAACCCCACAAAAACCATGGCGCGTTTAGCATCCGCATAACGATAATTGAATTCCGTAATTTGACGCTTTCCGATCAGGCGACAAAATGTTTTAAAACTGCCGGGGCGCTCGGGAATCTCAACAGCCAATAATCCCTCACGCTGTTCACCGATTTCAGCGCGTTCAGAAACATGGCGCAGTCGATCAAAGTTCATGTTAGCACCACAATTAATGGCCACGAGGGTTTTGCCATTGACATTATGTTCCGCCACATATTTCTTCAAGCCAGCCAAAGAGACTGCACCGGCAGGCTCGCAGATCGCCCGCGTATCATCATAGGTATCCTTGATTGCCGCACAAATCTGATCAGTTGAGACCGTTATGACATCATCCAGTTGATCACGTAACATCTGAAATGTATTTTTGCCAATTT
The DNA here is from genome assembly GCA_030066315.1 of Gammaproteobacteria bacterium. Taxonomy (GTDB): domain Bacteria; phylum Pseudomonadota; class Gammaproteobacteria; genus JACNJF01. Next base: position 5,153 of record JASJBW010000148.1, on the reverse strand, counting down.
GCTTGACGGCTACACCATCTGCAAAGATGCCGACTTCTTTGAGTTTTACACGTCTACCCGCTGTCATTGCCGCCTTGAGGCTGGCAGCATCGGCTGGCTCAACGCCGATCACCTTAATGGAAGGTTTCACCGCTTTTAGAAATCCGGTAATGCCTGCGGCCAAGCCGCCGCCCCCTACCGCCACGAAAATCATATGAATATCATCAGGATGCTGGCGAATGATTTCATGTGCAATGGTGCCATTCCCAGCAATCACATCGATATCATCATAAGGATGAATAAATTCCAGGCCCTCCTCTTCGGCCAGTTCCAGAGAATGACTGTAAGCTTCATCGAAATTATCACCATGTAATACAACCTTGCCACCTCTTGCCTTTACCGCGTTCACCTTGATAATGGGCGTGGTATTCGGCATCACTATAATGGCCTGCAAGCCAAGTTTATGTGCGGCCAGCGCAACACCTTGTGCATGGTTGCCCGCCGAAGCTGCTATGACACCTTTTAATTCCGGATTTTTTTTGCGCAGATGATAGATCTTGTTAAACGCACCCCTGAGCTTGAAAGAAAATACTGACTGAAGGTCTTCACGTTTTAACAAAACGCGGTTGCCCAGACGCTCCGAAATAATCGGCATATCATCTAGCGGCGACTCTATCGCGACATCGTATACCCGGGCTGTTAAAACCTTTTCAAGAAATTTTTTACTGGTCATAGACATTCTCTGCTCACAAGCGAGCATTATCGGGAATGCTTGCTGAATAGGCAATAGCCTTATATTTTTCAATACCTATGGCTCTGGGGTATTTTTATAACAAGCCATCGAATGTTTTACGGTATTTCACTAAAAGGTCTCATAGCTTGGTAAATTGAGCACTTATTCTGACGATATCTAAGTTGTTTCACTGATTTTCAGTCGTGGAGTTTCTAGAATAATCATGACATTTACTTTGCCAATCAGTACTATTCCGTCTTCAGAATTATCCATGAAAGAATTATGACCGCAGACGAAAAGAAAAAGCAGGCAGCTATTGCCGCCCTGGACTATGTTAAACCCGGAAGTATTATTGGTGTTGGCACGGGCTCTACCGTCAATCATTTTATTGATGCACTCGCCGAAAAAATGAAGGGCTCCGTAGAAGCCGCCGTCTCCAGTTCAGAGGCTTCAACTGAACGTATGAAAAATCACGGAATTCCCGTGATTGATTTAAATTCCGCCGGAGAATTATCCATTTATGTTGATGGCGCTGATGAATCCAACCGCCATCTTCACCTCATTAAAGGAGGGGGTGGTGCATTGACCCGTGAAAAAATTGTGGCTGCAGCCAGTAAAACGTTCGTATGTATCGCGGACGACAGCAAACTGGTTAATATCCTGGGTAAATTTCCTTTACCAGTTGAAGTCATTCCCATGGCTCGCAGCATGGTGGCCAGGGAATTAACCAAGATGGGTGGCCAACCCGTGTGGCGTGAAAACTTTGTAACGGACAATGGGAATCAGATCCTCGATGTCCATAACCTGGAGATCATGGAACCCATGAAAATGGAAACCCAGATCAATCAGATCGCCGGCGTGGTAACTGTCGGTATCTTTGCCCATCGTCCGGCTGATGTGCTCTTACTGGGCGGAGAAGACGGTGTGCGCACCGTTTCTGCTTAACCAGTAACAAGTCCCTGAAGCGTGAATAACACTCAGGGATTTATGGGTTCAGGATTTAATCGTCTGGATCTATGACGGTTAAACCCAGTGACTGCCATCCTTGCATACCACCGCGATAATACATGATTTTTTCAGGTGGATAACCCAGCTCCAGTAATCCTTTGATAGCGCGGGGAGATTGGCCACACCACATACCGTTACACCAGAGAATGACTTTTTTAGCACTGGTGAAATCCCATTCATCAGTCTTTTGATCCCCGCCCATCAAACCAAAACCCTCAATTGTTCGGGTAAATCCACTGACTTCACCACGACGTTTGGCTCCAAGTACACGCATCATATCAATTAACTGGGGATCATTAATATCCAGGCCAAAAACGGTAAAAGGTATATTTACAGACCCTGGGATTGTTCCTCGCTTCCACCAGGCAGGGGTTCGGGCATCGACAATAATTCCCGTTTCATCCAGTAATTCATTTTCCATGAAATCGAACATTTCCAATTGTCCGACAGTCTTCACACCTTCACCTCCTGACATCGGTTGGATACAAAAAGGTGGACACTTTCTTGAGGTCTTTGCAAAGCCTCCTTCCAGAATATGATCCTGGTCCTGAATACGTTGAATTTTGACCAATTTGCCCTGATGTATGACTTCCACAAAGTCTTTACCAGGTGTCAATTTCACATCCAGCGCGTAAGCGTTGGTAAAAAGTACTATTGATAACAATGTCAGCAATCGAATAGGCATCATACACCTCGTTATTTTTTACTCACTTTGAGAATTTTCTCTCGGATACTTTTAGGATCGGGATTATCCTGGTAGAACATAAACACTTCATCCTTTTGAACGTTTTCCAAACGTTTATAGAAGAGATAACTGCCAATATAATTATTTTTCAAAACAATCTCGAACTGCTCAATGGTTAAACCAGGTTTAAGTTCAACGATTGCTCCGCCTTTATTGACCCATTGTTTGTCTGCATCAAATCCTTGTGAAGATTGCGTATTCTGCGTTTTGGTTTTAGTTTCCTCATCCAGCGTTAAAGCCGACGCCTCGCCCTCGAGCGACTCGAGATAATCTGAATTAGCTTGCGCAATGGCTACTTTTGTAAAGAGCCCAAGCAGAATAAACATAAACAGCAGCAAAAATCCTTTTTGCATTTGTATATCCCACGTGAAATAAGACAAAGCAATACCTGTACTTGATGGAGCAATTCTAATAATAGCTACTAATTGCTAAAAATGTACGCAGACAGCGTTTTTTTCTTTTTTATCGTTCTAAGAGCGTAGACCCGGGTTTTGGGGTTGTCAACCAAGAAGCACGAAATTCCTTTAAATAACATTACTTTATAAATTTTTTTTAAAAATTAATTTAACTAATAAATATTTTTTTCCGACAAAAAAAAACCTGCCGAAGCAGGTTTTTTACTGAAATGTAAGTCTTATTAACGCTTGGAGAACTGGGTAGCGCGACGTGCTTTGCGCAGACCTACCTTCTTACGCTCCACTTCACGGGCATCACGAGTAACAAAGCCTTCTTTACGCAGCGCTGGTCGAAAAGTTTCGTCATATTGCAGCAAAGCACGCGTAATTCCTAAACGAATGGCGCCTGCTTGGCCACTAGGGCCTCCACCATTCACATTGACATTGATATCAAATTTATCCATCAAATCCACGGTTTCAAGGGGTTGTCTGACAACCATTCTGGAAGTCTCACGACCAAAGTAATCGTCAATAGATTTTTTGTTGATCGTAATACTGCCCTTTCCTGCCGTCATATAAACTCGGGCAGATGAGCTTTTACGTCGACCGGTTCCATAATACTGTTCAGCTGGCATGGTAAATTCTCTTAGATATCTAGTACTTGGGGTTGTTGGGCAGCATGTGCATGCTTTTCGCCCGCGTAAACCTTTAGCTTTTTAAACATGGCTCTGCCTAATGCGTTTTTAGGCATCATACCTTTTACGGCTGTCTTCAGGATGCGTTCCGGATGCGTTTCTCGTAACTTTGACAGGTTCACCGATTTCAAATGACCAATATACCCCGTATGGTGATGATACATCTTATCCTGTTCCTTATTACCCGTGACTTTAACCTTTTCGGCATTGACCACGACAATATAATCACCGGTATCAACATGCGGCGTATATTCTGGCTTGTGTTTTCCACGTAGTCTGCGGGCTATCTCTGTGGATAAACGACCCAGTGTCTTGTCAGTGGCATCAACAACAAACCAGTCTCGTTTTACTGATTCTGGTTTAGCACTAAAGGTTTTCATAATAAATCCTTAATCCGCTTTAAGCGTTTGTCTTCTTTAAGAAAGGGCGCGAATACTAACGGATTCAACCCCTCTTGACAAGGCCAAACACTAGAATATCGCTTATTTTTTCAGACTTGTTTACGTGCCAATTAAAACCTGAAAAAATGAAGGTAGATGATATAACCGATTAAAAAAAGGGCGTGGCCATAATGGCCACGCCAAAACCACCAAAGGAGGATGGAGGAGTTATGCTGAGGAAGCGAGGGGCGCCTCCTTGATCAGCATATAAGAATTATCTAATATACTCATCCTATTGTCAATAATGACTTCATTGGGCAAAGGTATCCAACCATCATGAATATTCGTAACATTACAAATCTGGACCGATTCATCATAGAGGTCGAACACGGTTTACGTACCTGCTTTATCAAACCTCCGCTGGGTTCCCGGCCCTATCCTGCTGAAAATCAAATCGAACCTCAATTCGATGACGCGCAAAAAGCACATGTTGCCGGACTGATGCGGATTAATAACGCGGGTGAGGTCGCGGCCCAGGGACTCTATCGCGGGCAGGCCATTACGGCACGGGACCAGTCTGTACAACAGGAAATGCTGGAAGCAGCGGCTGAAGAAAACGAACATCTCAACTGGTGTCAAACCCGCCTGCAGGAACTTGATGCCCGAACCAGTCTGCTGGATCCAATTTGGTACCTGGGATCCTTTGCCATTGGAGCCACCGCCGGGGCGATGGGCGATAAATGGAGCCTGGGTTTTGTTGAAGAAACAGAAAACCAAGTCACTGAACATTTGCAGGAACACCTGAATAAACTGCCCGAAGAAGATCAACGCAGTGAAAAAATACTCAGCCAAATGCAGGAGGATGAACAGCGGCATGCCCAAAGTGCGCATAACGCAGGTGCTGCAGAGTTACCTGAGGTCATCAAATTTCTAATGACCAGTGTAAGCAAAGTCATGAAGGCAACAGCCTATCGCCTCTGACCTGATGTAATTGATCAAGCGCTTTCTATAATTTCGAAATCGTGGGTAATATCTGCAGTTTTACCCAGCATGATTGAAGCTGAACAGTATTTCTCGGCAGATAATTCAATCGCTCTCTGCACCCGCTTCGCATCAAGATCCTTACCCGTAACGATAAAATGCATATGAATTCGAGTATAAACCTTGGGATTTTCTTCAGCTCGATCATAATCCAGTTCAACTTCGCAGTGATCAACC
>JASJBW010000147.1 GCA_030066315.1 Gammaproteobacteria bacterium | reverse complement strand
GGTCATCAGCAGCAAGAACATGTCAAACAGGCGTTAGAAGCCTTGCAGGAACAGGCTGCGCTCTTCAAGATTCTGGGTTCTTACCCGAAAGTTGTGCTCTAAGCATGTCAGTTATTGATACGGCATTAAATCAAATTAAATCCCTGCACCCGTATACTCCCGGTAAACCGGTGGAAGAGTTGGAACGGGAGTTGGGAATCACAGATAGTATCAAACTCGCGTCCAACGAAAATCCGCTGGGTTGTTCTCCGCGGGTACAAGAAGTTATTGAACATCAACTTTCGGAAGTCTCGTTATACCCAGATGCCAATGCTTATTATCTTAAGCAGGCCCTGGCTAAAAATCTGGGGGTTGAAACCCATCAATTAACCATGGGTAATGGTTCCAATGATGTGCTTGATTTGATTGCCAGAACCTTTTTGACGTCAGGTAAGGAAGCGGTTTTTTCTGAGTTTGCTTTTATAATCTATCCACTGGTGACTCAAGCCTGCGGTGCAAAAGCTCGAATAAGCAAAGCTTTACCGCGACAATCGGCTCAGGCATATGGTCACAACCTCGAGGGGATGCTTGAACAAATCAATGAAAATACGGCTGTTGTTTTCATAGCCAATCCCAATAATCCCACTGGCACATGGGTGGAAAAGGCCGACTTGCTTAATTTCATCGAGGCAGTACCTGAACATATCGCAGTAGTCATCGATGAAGCTTACTTTGAATATGTCAATGTTCCTGATTATCCCGATTCCACAACTTGGTTAAACCAATTCAACAATCTTATCGTGACACGGACTTTCTCAAAGATTTACGGATTAGCAGGATTACGCTTGGGTTATGCCATTTCCAGCCCCGAAATCAGCGACTTATTGAACCGGGTGCGCCAACCTTTTAATGCCAACCTATTAGCCTTAAGTGCTGCGAAAGCCAGTCTCGAGGATAGCGCATTCGTTGAACAAAGTATCCAGGTTAATACTCAGGGTCTGAGCGATTTAAAACAATACTGTAGTGACAAGGGGTTGTTTTATATCCCCTCGGCGGGCAATTTTTTAACCGTTGAATTTGGATCCAGAACTTCAGATCTGTACCAGAAATTATTGAACAAAGGCATTATTGTGCGCCCATTAGGCAACTATCAACTACATGATTTTTTACGTATCTCAATAGGTACACCTGATCAGATGCAACGCCTGTATGACTCATTGAGTGAGATTCTATGATTAATCACCTCGTTATCATTGGAGTGGGTTTAATTGGCAGCTCATTGTCATTAGCTTTGAAAGATTCAGGTAATGTTAACAAGGTTACTGGATGTGGGCGTTCTGAAAAGAATCTAAAAAAAGGTGTCAAACTGGGTGTCATAGATGACTATGCTTTAGATATCGCTGCAGCAGTTAAAGAGGCTGATGTCATCGTTGTGGCAGTACCTCTAGGTGCCATGCGTGAAGTTTTTTCGCAGATATCGACCAGTCTTAAACCTGCAGCGGTTATCACTGATGTCGGTAGTGCAAAGGAAACGGTCATGCAGGATGCAAGCGAAATCCTCGGTGATAAAGTCTCTCGGTTTGTTGGAGGGCATCCTATTGCGGGCACTGAGAATAGTGGTGTTGAGGCTGGTTTTTCCAGTTTATATCAAGAGCGCAAGGTGATCCTTACCCCGGCTCAAGATACTGATGAAGACGCTGTCAATGTGGTTGAAAATATGTGGCGAGCGTGTGGTGCCCAGGTAGAACATATGGAAGTGCATCATCATGATATGGTCTTAGCAGCAACGTCTCATTTACCCCATATGTTAGCATTTTCACTCGTGTCCCATTTATCAAAAATGACAGACCAGGATGAAATTTTTAATTACGCTGCAGGCGGGTTTCGAGATTTTACACGCATCGCTTCCAGTGATCCCGTCATGTGGCGTGATATCTGTCTCGCCAATGGTGATGCCCTGGTGAAACTCATCCAGGGCTACAAGGAGGAGCTCGATCACATTGCCAGCGCAATACAGAATAATGACCCAGAGGCCTTGTTTGATCTGTTTCGAGACGCCAAACACACCCGTGACCAGTTACGCCATTTATGAGTCATGCGTTGTTGATAGCCCATTCTTTTGAGAGGGCGTTGTTGTACAATTCCTAGAATATTTTTTGAATATTAAATCCCTATGACTACTTTTGTATGCAATCCAAGCGAATCCGTGTATGGCTATATCCGTGTACCAGGAGATAAGTCAATCTCTCATCGCTCCATTATTCTGTCATCGATAGCACATGGAACCTCAGAGATCAGCGGTTTTTTAGAGGGTGAGGATAGTTTGCATACTTTGCAAGCCTTTCAAGATATGGGTGTGAATATAGAACAAACCCCTAGTGAAATTATTGTTCATGGCGTGGGCATGCAAGGTCTATCAAAACCCACTCGAGCGCTAGACATGGGAAACTCAGGTACGGCCATGCGCTTATTGGTCGGTTTATTGAGCGGGCAGGTATTTGACACTCAACTGATCGGCGATGCCTCGTTATCCACTCGACCGATGAAACGGGTTATCGATCCCATCCAATTAATGGGGGGAGAAATCAACAGTGAAGCAGACGGCACAGCACCGTTGTGGATTCATGGTGGGGTACCTTTAAAGGCGATTCACTATGAGTTACCAGTGGCATCAGCCCAGGTAAAGTCCTGTGTCCTACTTGCGGGTTTATATGCTGACGGAATCACCGAGGTGATTGAGCCTGCACCGACACGAGATCACACTGAACGGATGTTACGTGGTTTTGGATGTGAAGTGATTTCAACACAAAACAAGATCTCTATGCGTGGCGGGCAATCACTAGAGGCCACCAATATTGAAATTCCCGCTGATATTTCATCAGCAGCCTTTTTTATGGTTGCGGCCAGTATCCTGCCTCAAAGTGAAATGACCCTGAACCATGTCGGAGTCAATCCCACTCGAATCGGGATCATCGATATTCTCGAGTTGATGGGAGCAGATATTACATTGATTAACGAACGTGAAGTTGGAGGTGAGCCCGTCGCGGATATAGTGGTTAAATCCGCACCTTTAAAAGGTATCGAAATTCCTAAACACTTGGTGCCTCTGGCGATTGATGAATTTCCAGTGATTTTTGTGGCAGCTAGTTTTGCTCAAGGTACGACGATTTTAACGGGGGCTGAGGAACTCAGGGTTAAGGAAAGTGATCGTATTCAGGTGATGGCTGATGGATTGAATAATTTGGGCGTGCATGCCCAGGCCACTGCAGATGGTATTGTGATCCAGGGCGGACCGGTCAGTGGCGGGGAAGTCGATTCCCATGGCGATCATCGAATCGCTATGGCTTTTGCAGTCGCTTCGCTGGGGGCTAAAACAGCCATCACAATAAATGACTGTGATAACGTCAATACTTCATTCCCCGGGTTTGCGGATTTGGCCAATCATGCTGGTTTTCAAATTGAGGTCACGTAAGCTGTGAAACCTTATGTTGTGACCATCGACGGACCAAGTGGATCTGGTAAAGGCAGTCTTGCCCTCAGGTTGGCCAAGGAATTGGGGTTTCATATTCTTGATAGTGGTGCCATCTACCGGCTTGCGGCTTTACATGCCATCAACAAGCAAATCAGTCTCGAAGATGAACAACAGGTCCTAAATTCTCTTGAGGATCTGGATATTCATTTTGAATCGGGCGATGAATTAATCATTCCTTTCTTAAATGGTGAAGATGTTTCATTGCAAATACGCTCAGAAGAGGCTGGGGGAGCCGCTTCGATGGTGGCATCCTACCCATTGATTCGGACCCATTTACTCACTATACAACGTGATTTTTTCCAGCCCCCAGGACTGGTAGCCGATGGACGGGATATGGGAACCGTGGTGTTTCCGGATGCAAAAATTAAGATATATTTACATGCTTCAGCCGAAATCAGGGCTAAACGGCGTTATAACCAGTTGATTAATATGGGATTATCAGCTAACATCGCCGACCTGCTTGAAGAAATTGAAGCTAGAGATGAGCGAGACCGTAATCGGGCTATCTCACCCCTGGTACCGGCTTCGGATGCATTGATTGTTGATTGCAGCATGATGGATCGTGATCAGGTATTTGATCTGATGATGGAACATATCAAGGATCAACAATAATTGGGTGTAAAGACAGCTAGTCTTTATTAAGTTTAACTAGACTGTAATTTCAGGGTTCCTACCTGTTGTTACTTTTATCTCTTATTAGGAATATTCATGTCAGAAAATTTTGCACAAATGTTTGAGGAAAGCATTGCTCAAACAAACATGCGCGTTGGTGAAATTATTACCGGCGAAGTGGTTGGAATTAATCGTGACGTTGTCATTGTTAACGCCGGATTGAAATCTGAAGGTGTCATACCTGTAGAACAGTTTTATAACGAAAACGGTGAACTTGACGTTCAAATTGGTGATCAAGTTGAAGTTGCGCTGGATTCGTTCGAGGATGGTTATGGTGAATCCAGACTGTCTCGTGAAAAAGCTAAAAGAGCCCGTGCCTGGAAACGTCTTGAACAGGCTCTCGAAGCCGATGAAATTGTTACGGGTCGTTTTACCGGAAAGGTCAAAGGTGGATTTACCGTCGATATTGGTGAAATTCGTGCCTTTTTGCCAGGCTCCCTGGTAGATGTGCGTCCCGTTCGGGATACCGCCTATCTCGAAGAGAAAGATCTTGAGTTCAAAATCATTAAGCTTGACCAGAAACGTAATAATGTCGTGGTCTCTCGTAGAGCGGTAGTTGAACAAGAATTCAGCGAAGAACGCGAAAAGATGCTCGAATCCTTGAAAGAAGGAGAAAAAGTCCGCGCGATTGTAAAGAACCTTACCGATTATGGTGCGTTTCTTGATCTGGGTGGCATCGATGGTCTATTGCATATCACCGATATGGCTTGGAAACGCGTCAAGCATCCGTCTGAGGTGGTTGAAATCGGCCAGGAAATCGAAGTGGTTGTGCTTAAATTCGATCGCGAGAAGAATCGTGTTTCTTTGGGTCTGAAACAGATCGGTGATGATCCTTGGGTTAACATTATGCGACGTTATCCAGAAGGTTCACGTTTATTTGGCCATGTCAGCAATATTACCGATTATGGCTGTTTTGTTGAGATTGAAGATGGTGTTGAAGGTTTGGTTCATGTCTCTGAAATGGATTGGACCAACAAGAATGTCAATCCTAACAAGGTCGTCAATCTCGGTGACGAAGTTGAAGTCATGATCCTTGAGATTGACGAAGAACGTCGTCGTATCTCTTTGGGCATGAAACAGTGTCAGCCCAATCCTTGGGATGAATTTTCCGCCACCCATAACAAGGGTGATATCATCAATGGCAAAATTAAGTCAATTACCGATTTTGGTATCTTCATTGGACTTGATGGCAATATTGATGGCCTGATTCACTTGACGGACTTATCCTGGAATAAAACCGGTGATGAAGCTGTGCGTGATTACCAGAAGGGCCAGGAAGTTGAAGCAATGGTATTGTCTATTGATCCTGAGCGGGAACGTATTTCGCTGGGTATCAAACAATTGGATAAAGATCCTTTTGCCAACTTCATTGGTGCCAATCCAAAGAACAGTATCGTCAAAGGTACCGTAATTTCGGTTGATGCCAAGGCTGCGATTATTGATTTGGGTGATGGTCTGGAAGGTATTTTACGTGCTTCCGAAATGGCCAAGGATCGCGTAGAAGATGCCAGAACTTTTCTGAGTGAAGGCGACGAAGTTGAAGCTAAACTGACTGGAATGGATCGCAAGAACCGTAGTGTATTTCTATCCATCAAGGCGAAGGATGCTGATGAAGAGGCAGAGGCCCTCTCAGATTATGCGGCTAGCAGCGATTCAGGTGCTGCAACCACCAGTCTGGGTGATTTATTGAAAGAAAAGCTGGGTTCAGACGATTAAACCGTCAACAAGAGGACAGGTGGTCCGTTGGTGACTACCTGTCCCTCTAATTACTATAAAAGGGCTTTGTTATGAAAGAACAAGAATATACACCTTCAATAACAAAATCAGATTTAATCGATAACCTGTCGAGAAGTCAGGGGCATCTTGCTTATAAGGATGTCGAACTGGCTGTGAAGGGACTTATAGAGATGATGAGTAATGCATTATCGATGGGGGAACGCATTGAAATTAGGGGTTTTGGTAGTTTTAGTCTACATTATCGGCCACCCAGAATAGGGCGGAACCCCAAGTCCGGTGAAAAAGTGGAACTGCCTGGAAAGTATGTCCCACATTTTAAACCTGGTAAGGAATTACGCGATCGCGCTAATAATCAAAAATAATTTAATACAATTTCTCCACTCCATTTATTGATGCGGTTTACCCGGTAGACTACCATTCAGCGTATGGATATCTGGTTTCCAGCAATCATTATCGCGAGCCTTCTATTAGGCTGGTTAATTGGTCGTCTATCATCTTCCACTCGACAGTCGCCACAAAATAATTTCAATGATTGTGCAGAATCTTATATTCAGGGCTTAAATTATTTACTGGCGAATAAATCCGATAAAGCCATCGAGCTATTCGTTGACCTAATCAAGGTCGATAATGAAACAATGGAAACTCACCTGGCACTGGGTAACCTTTTTCGTTCCAAAGGCGAAGTTGATCATGCGATCAAGATTCATCAAAACCTGGTTGCCCGTCCCAATCTTGATCAAAGCCAGAGAGTTATGGCTTTAACTGAGTTAGCCGAAGATTACCTTAAGGCAGGCTTATTGGATCGAGCTGAAAATTTATTTAAAGAATTGGTTCAAATTAATCCCAAAAATATATCAGCACAGCGTAAGTTATTTGAGTTATATAGCCTGGAAAAAGCATGGCCGCTGGCCAGAACAGCTGCTCAAGTTTTGGCGGATGAAAATGAACCCGATGGTAAATTAATACTCACGCATTGCTATTGTGAGATGGCTGAAAATGCACTGGCTTCCGGTAACTTACGGGAGGCCAAAGAATATCTGGATAAAGCGGTACAGATTGATAATCGATGCCTTAGAGCTTTACTTGCATTGATTGATGTTCATTTCAAGACAGGGCAATATCAACGCGCCAAAAAAATATTTAATCAATTGTTGAATTCAAGCCCACAATTCATTGATATTTATCTAAAACCAGCCAGGCAATTATTTCTGCATAATGGGTCAGCGGATAAATATGAAGAGTTCTTGTTAACCCAGTACCATAAATCTTCTTCGTCCACGGTGGCATTAGAAATTTTACAGAGTTATGCCAATGCTGAAAAACATGAGCAATTGCGAGATTTTTTGAGGGAAGCCGTTAAATCTTCACCTTCAATGGAACTGTTTGATTTTGCGTTCAAATATTTACAATCACGGCCAGAGAGCTTAAGTGACCTGTGGCCAGAAATTTCCATACATTTTCAGGATACGAACAATAAGCGCATAGCCTATAACTGCAGTGTTTGTGGTTATGGCAGTCAGAATATGCACTGGAATTGTCCTAGCTGTAACAGCTGGTCAAGTTTTAGACCTGTCAATTCATAACAAAATATTATGCCTGATAGTGATTCAAAAATTATAGTGGCACTCGATTTTGCGGCTGCAGATCAGGCGCGTCAGTTTATAGCACCACTTGACCCTGA
>JASJBW010000150.1 GCA_030066315.1 Gammaproteobacteria bacterium | reverse complement strand
TGCCTGGTTTTAATCTATGCCCCTGTTTGATGTTGGCCAATGGTTACTGGCTGGGGGGGATTAAACCATGCGGTTGAATCCATCCCATAAAAAAGGATAGAAATAGCAGTATGAACAAGCTGACCGATAGCGCGATGCGGATGGTTAAAAATTTAACGGTACGGTCAGTTTTATTGCGATCCTTGATCAAGGTTATCATGCCGGCTGTCAGGCTGATCATGATTAAAGCAAGTAAGACAAGAATGATGATTTTGATCATATTGGACCCTGGAATCAGTAAGACGGCAATGATAGCAAAAGTGAGCACTGCGCATGCGAATTAAAATTCATCAGTATGAATTTGTACCCTCACAATTAATGGTGTTTTTTGCCATGGTATTTTTTTGCCTGTTTGTACTATTGGGTAATTGGCAACTACAACGTGCAGAGGTCAAGCGGGATATTCAGCAACGCTACCAGGCGCAACTGAATCAACCCTACCGGTATTGGGTGCTCGAGCATGAACCTGATGAAAGCCTGGTTTACCGCAAAATTTCGCTCAAGGGCGCATACATGAATGACCGAATCCTGTTGGTGGATAATCAGTTGTATCAAGGTCAGGCCGGTTATCATGTATTGGTTCCTTTTATGATTGAAGGCACGCGCAAGGTTCTGTTGGTGAACCGGGGCTGGATGTCGCTAGGTTATGATCGTGAACAATTGCCATTGGTGCGCGAGCCCAAAGTTCCCAATCAAGTGCAAGGTATCGTAACCTTGCCAACGACTGAGGGTTTTCGCATGGGGGAGGTTGCCATAACCCATCATTGGCCACAAAGAATTCCCTACATCGATATCGATAAAATTCAACAAGGACTGGATTTTAGAATATTACCTTACGTGGTCTGGCTTTCTCCTGATATTGATGATTATTATGTTCGCGACTGGAAACCGGTCTGGTCGCCACCGGAAAAAAGTGAAGCCTATGCGGTGCAATGGTTCAGTTTTGCCCTGATCGTGTTGGTGCTATTCGTTGCACTTAATACACGGAAAATTAATACCGAGGAAAATAATGACACAAGTGGAAGATAAAAATTTATTCAAGCATCGAGTTAAACTGCTGGCACTAATAGGTATATTTTTATTACCTTTCATAGCCAGTTGGTTGGCATTCTATGTGTTTGAGTATCGTCCTGGCAGTAAGAACTATGGTGCGTTGGTGCAACCTGTTAAGCCCCTGCAAATGCCTGAATTAACAGATCGCGACAACAACACGTTAGCCCCGACTTTTTGGAATAAGTGGACTTTTGTATTACTGGATAAACAGGGTTGCGATCAATTATGTAAGGATAATCTCTATTACTTGCGGCAAATGAAAACTGCACTCGGGCGGGATATGGATCGCGTACAAAATGTTTTGATTACCAGTGTGCCATTGTCGACAGAATTAACCCGTTTTTTAAATGACTACCCACAAGTCAAGGTGATTATCTCCAGTGATGAAACGGTTTTTCGGCAGTTTGAGCTGCCAGACCTTGATCCAGGTGCTGCTTCCGTGTTGTATCTCGTCGATCCCCGGCAAAACCTGATGATGACCTATCCAGCGGTCAATGACCCCTCCTCCATTCTTTCAGATATGCGTCGCTTGATGAAGGTTTCACAGATCGGTTAATGCCAGGAAAAGGTTTTTATTGATGTGCGCATAAAACTTTATAAATTGATATTCAGGTTTAATATCGGTATAACATCAGCTACTTGATCTAGATCAAGGCAATTTTACTTTCATTTTCCTGGGGGGGAGTCAATGAATGCCATTTTAATTGCGCCATGGACGCAATACTGGAACCTTACAAAGCCTAAGGTTGTTTTCCTGATTGTTTTTACTGCTTTGGTAGGCATGCTTTTGGCTGCAGACGGCGCTATTCCCCTTGATATTCTATTTTTCGGTTTAACTGGAATTGGTTTGGCAGCCGCTTCTGGTGCCGCCATCAATCATGTTGTCGATCAGCATATTGATGCGGTTATGGAAAGAACCAAGGGCCGTCCCCTGCCTACCGGTAACCTTAACCAGGCGCAAGCATTATTGTTTGCAATCACGATCGGGGCGCTGGGCATCATGATGCTGGTAGCCTTTGTTAATGTGCTAACCGCCGTTTTAACCTTTTTCTCACTGGTAGGTTACGCGTTGATTTATACCATGTATTTAAAGCGCGCAACGCCACAGAATATTGTACTGGGTGGTGCGGCAGGTGCGGCTCCACCCCTACTGGGTTGGACTGCGGTCACGGGGCAGGTAGAAACAGAAGCGTTATTACTCTTTCTGATTATCTTTATTTGGACGCCGCCTCATTTCTGGGCACTCGCCATACGTCGGAAAGATGAATATGCAAAAGCTGAAATACCAATGTTACCCGTGACTCACGGAGTCAATTTTACCAAGATTCAGATTTTGCTTTATACCATCCTGCTGTTTATCGTTACCTTGATTCCATTTCTGATACAAATGAGTGGGGTGATTTATCTAGCAGGAGCCATTTCCCTGGGTATCGGATTTTTATATTACGCCATTAAGCTTTATCGTGATAAGACGCCTAACCGAATAGCGATGAAAACCTTCGGTTATTCGATTTTCTATCTCAGCTTATTGTTTGGGTTTTTACTGGCGGATCATTATGCCAGATTATTCTTCAGGGCGGTGTTTTAACTGCATAGCCGCTCGCCGTTGGCTTTTACTAAGTGCCGGCCAGGTGCATCACTAAACTGACGACACCAACTACGATCAGGATGAATACCAGGGCCAGCAACAATCCAATAACGATGAAATGTGACAATTTGCCTTTGGAGAAATCACGTTCACGATTGGCATTGCTTTGAACGCCAAAAAAAGCCGCCAGCACGCTGAGCAACAGGGCGCCAAAGGTCATGCTTTCTTGTGCAGGTTTCTTTTCTTGGTCCATTTCGTTAAGGGTTGCTGAAAAGTTGGGTATTTTACGGGAAAACAGGATGAGCAGATAGCGGTATCTGACGAATCAAAATGATTGCTATTGAAAAAGATCAGCAGGAAGAAGTCTTGCGTATTATTTTAACACCGAACCGGTCCATCAGCTGGCCACTACTGGTCAAGTTTTATCTGTTTACCTGTGGTGTTTCTTTTTCAATTGCTATGTTGTTTGCCTTTCTGGGTTACTGGATGGTTATACCTTTTTCAGGATTGGAAATGATGGTGCTGGGTGGGGGGCTATATGTGACATGCAGAAAAGTTTACCGCCAAGAGGTGATAAGTGTAGATAATGACCATATAAAACTAGAAAAAGGCTGTATTTCAGTGGACGAAAGTTGGCAGTTTGATCGTCATTGGGCACGCATAAGTATTGAAGAAATAAAGAATTTTCGCAAAACATCAAGTTTAAAAATCGGCTCCCATGGCAACTTTGTAGAAGTCGGTTCATTTTTAAACGAAAGCGAGAAAGAGACATTGGCCTTTGAGTTGAATCAGAGTATAATTTCGAGCGATTTTTTGAGGCGGGTTGGGTGAAGCACCTCGCTATAATTTTTGTTAATAAACCTATAACTTTACTCACTGTTTGTAGTTCAAGCACGAAAACAAAGTAGAGGTTTTTCCAGGGGGAAATAAATGATCTCAAGTAGATTATTAAGGCGGTTTTTTGCGCCTGTTTTGGCATTCTTGTCATTCATTTCGATGTCATCAGCTCATGCTGATTACGAACTCAATATGACCCAGGGTGTAACACCCATCAGTCATCAAATTTACGATCTGCATATGATCGTTCTCTGGATCTGCGTGATTATTGGTATTGGTGTTTTTGGTGCCATGGCCTATTCGATCATGAAACATCGTAAATCCAAGGGTGCGGTGGCAGCAGAATTCCACGAGAGTACCACTGTAGAAATCATCTGGACCCTCGTTCCCCTGGCAATTTTAATCGCTATCGCGGTGCCTGCCACTGCCACGCTGATTGACCTGGAAGATACCTCGGAAGCCGATATCAATATCCAGGTCAATGGCATCCAGTGGAAGTGGCGTTATAACTACATCGACGAAGGCGTTGAATTTATCAGCGCCCTGGCTGAAAGTAGCCGTACCAATGGTCAAAGTGGTGTTGCGGATCCCACTGGAAACGAAAATTACCTCTTGGAAGTCGACAAGCCTATCGTGGTGCCGGTGAAAAAGAAGATTCGTTTCCTGTTTACTTCTGATGATGTCATTCATGCCTGGTGGGTGCCTGAATTAGCCGTCAAGCAAGATGCTGTACCTGGATTTATTAATGATTCCTGGGCCTACATTGAAGAGCCTGGTGTATATCGTGGTCAATGTGCCGAACTCTGCGGTAAGGATCATGGTTTTATGCCCATCGTGGTCAATGCAGTCAGTGAACAAGAATATCAGGAGTGGCTGGTCGCCATGAAAGCCGAGGCTGCCGCTGTGGCCGCGTCTGCGGATAAGGAATTCAGCATGGAAGAATTGGTTGCTAAAGGTGAATCAGTGTACGCCGCCAATTGTGCAGCCTGTCACGGCCCAACCGGTGCGGGTGTTCCACCAGTGTTTCCTGCGATTACCGGTAGCTCGGTAGCCACTGGTGATATCAGCGACCATATAGACATCATCATGAATGGTAAAACGGGTACCGCCATGCAAGCTTTCAAGACTCAAATAAGTGATGTCGATATAGCTTCGGTGGTCACATTCCAAAGAAACAGTTTAGGCAACACCGTGGGTGACATGGTCCAGCCATCTAAGATTAAAAGTCTTCGTTAACGGGGGAGAACGTTAGTATGTCAACTGCAACTACACATGATGAACATCATGAACATGGTCCTGCGACCGGCTTGATGCGCTGGGTAACCACGACCAATCACAAAGATATCGGTACCCTGTACCTATGGCTGAGCTTTATCATGCTGCTCACTGGGGGCGCCATGGCCATGGTAATTCGAGCTGAACTGTTTCAGCCTGGATTACAATTGGTGGATCCAAACTTTTTTAATTCGATGACCACCATGCATGGTTTGATCATGGTTTTTGGTGCGATCATGCCGGCCTTTGTGGGTCTGGCCAACTGGCTGATTCCCATGATGATTGGTGCACCGGATATGGCCTTGCCACGCATGAATAACTGGTCATTCTGGATCTTGCCATTCGCATTCACTATGCTGGCCTCGACGCTATTTATGGAAGGTGGAGCACCGGCCTTTGGTTGGACTTTTTATGCGCCACTTTCTACAACTTTTGCGCCAGATACCACGGATTTCTTTATTTTTGCCGTACACTTAATGGGTATTTCATCGGTCATGGGCGCCATCAACGTGATTGCGACCATCCTGAATATGCGAGCACCCGGTATGACACTGATGAAAATGCCGCTTTTCGTGTGGACCTGGTTAATCACGGCTTACCTGTTGATTGCGGTTATGCCGGTTCTGGCAGGCGCAGTGACCATGATGTTAACAGACCGTCACTTCGGCACTTCTTTCTTTGATGCTGCGGGTGGTGGTGATCCGGTAATGTTCCAGCATATTTTCTGGTTCTTCGGTCATCCTGAAGTTTACATCATGATCTTGCCAGCCTTCGGTATCATTTCTGCGATTATTCCGACTTTTGCCCGTAAGCCCTTGTTTGGATACAGCTCAATGGTTTATGCATCGGCCTCAATCGCCATCCTGTCGTTCATGGTTTGGGCGCACCACATGTTTACCACGGGTATGCCGGTTGCGGGCGAGTTGTACTTCATGTATGCCACAATCATGATCGCAGTACCCACTGGGGTTAAGATATTTAACTGGGTCGCGACCATGTGGCGGGGTTCCATGACCTTTGAGACCCCGATGTTGTGGGCTTTAGGATTTGTGGTCATGTTTACCATTGGAGGATTCTCCGGACTGATGTTAGGGGTTGCTCCAGTCGATACGCAGTATCACGATACTTATTTTGTGGTGGCACATTTCCATTACGTTCTGGTAACCGGTGCACTGTATTCCATAATAGCGGCGTTTTATTACTGGGTACCGAAATGGACCGGCAATATGTATGATGAAAAGTTGGGCAAGATTCACTTTTGGTGGTCCACCATCTCGGTGAATGTTTTGTTCTTCCCTCAACATTTCATCGGACTGGCTGGAATGCCTCGTCGTATCCCAGATTACGCATTGCAGTTTGCTGAGTTCAACATGATCTCGAGTATCGGTGGCTTCGCTTTTGGCCTGGCCCAGGTGTTCTTCCTGTATATCGTTGTTAAGACCATTAAGGGTGGTGAAAAAGCAACTGATAAGGTCTGGGAAGGTGCAACCGGTCTGGAGTTTGAGGAACTACCATCACCGGCCCCTTATCATAGTTTCGATGAGGCGCCAGCCGTCAAGTAAAACTGTCTCACAGGCACCGGTAGGTTACCGGTGTCTGATCAGAGAGTGAGTTAAGACATGTCAGACATAAAGTCATCACACACTACGCAACCCCGTAAATCCGTATCGGCTAAACAGGTTTTCAAACTGTTTATGGTGCCAGTATTGATGTTTGGTTTTGGATTTGCACTGGTACCGTTATATGACGTGTTTTGTGAAATCACGGGCTTAAATGGTAAAACTGGCCGAGTAGAGGCTTCAGTCGTTAATCAAAAAGAGGTTGATAGCTCGCGGCTGGTCAAAGTGAAGTTTTTGGCTAACTCGGGCAATGGCTTACCCTGGAATTTTGAACCGGTCATTCAAGAAATGGAGGTCCATCCAGGGCAGATCTATGAGGCCATGTATCGTGTCAGCAGCAAGTCAGACAAGAACACCGTGGGGCAGGCTGTTCCCAGCGTATCGCCCGTACAGGCATCGGTGCATTTCAATAAGACTGAATGTTTTTGTTTTAGCAAGCAGGAACTGGCAGCCCGTGAAACCCGTGATATGCCCTTACGTTTTGTGATTAACCATGATCTACCAAAAGATATTGTTGAACTGACTTTGTCGTATACCTTTTTCAATATCGAACAAACAAAAAGTTAGTTAACCTGAATATACAATCAAAGATGAGAGAGGAATAAATGAGTGCATCTGCAGATAGTTATTACGTGCCGCATGGCACCAACTGGCCAATTATAGGTTCTATTGGCCTGGCAACCACCGTTATTGGTATTGCCAATTGGCTCCATGGGTCTAGCCCGGTCATGACCTTTATTGGGCTGGCGATTCTGATCTTCATGATGTGGGGCTGGTTCGGTCAAGTTATCAATGAAAGCCTGTCCGGGAAATACAATGCCCAGGTTGATATGTCTTTTCGATGGGGTATGGGTTGGTTTATTTTCTCAGAAGTCATGTTCTTTGCCGCATTTTTCGGCGCCTTGTTCTATGCGCGTGTCTTCTCTATTCCTTGGCTTGATGGCGCCTCGAATAATGCCGCAACCGCAGAGCTTCTCTGGCCAGAATTCGAAGCAGCCTGGCCATTGATTCAGGTGCCATCAAGCCAAGGAATAGAGAAGACACGCGCATAGAACAAGGCGCCGAAAAATGCGGCAAAGAACATG
>JASJBW010000154.1 GCA_030066315.1 Gammaproteobacteria bacterium | reverse complement strand
CAACTGCTTCGCCTTAAACTTAACGAATCTAATGAAAACCCATTAAATCAATCATTGTTGAATTGATTCTATGAACACGCCACGACTTCTAGAGTGGAATTCATTAGCAACAGTTTTGTGCGGCCTTGAAGGATTACTTTCACCAACAATTGATTTCGTCACTCGGTGGACTATTACTGTTTAACATGAGAAGGTCGGCTGTCGACCCAAAGCAGCCCTGTTAACATCTCGATAGGCAAGCCGCTAACCGTTGAAACGCACCTTGATGGTTCTTTAATCTTTCGGACGAGATTCAGATTTTTCACTACAGGGGATTCAGCCGTTCATCAGGATCGATTGATGGAATCGCCGACAGCTGCTCAAGATCTACCTGTCCACCGCATGACTGAAACAGCTACCCGTACCAGAAAATGAGACATTGGACTTATCCTCTGCAACAGGGTAATACTGCTGGCGTTCTCATAACAATCATATGGGTGCAGTTATGCAGATATTGCCCAAACAACTAAAACTCCAGGCCCGATTAATGCTTGCATTTGCTTTGGTGGTGTTAATTCAGGCCGCGATCACTGGTGCTTTCACTCATGGCTATATCCAGTTCATCCTGGAGGAACGCATCGGCGAACAGGCATTGCAACTCTCCCGGGTGGTATCAAATCTGCCGCAGATTCGCCAGGGATTGAGTCAACGTGATGTAGACCAGATTCAACCCCTGGCGGAATTGATTCGAGGCCAGACCGATGCCCGGTTCATCGTGGTTGGAGATCGTGACGGTATCCGTTTTTCCCATCCAATTCCGGAACGTATCGGCAAGAAACGGGTTGGCGACGATAACCAGCCAGCACTGCAAAACGCCGAGTCTTATGTATCCAAGGCAGTGGGCAGCCTGGGTCCTTCGATGCGTGGAAAATCGCCGGTACTTGACGACCAAGGCCGGGTGATTGGAGTGACCAGTGTCGGTTACATGCTGGACACAGTCGACCAGACCATTCTGGGTTACCAGAAATCTGCCTTAACCATGGTGCTTGCTTCCCTAATCATTAGTATTTTCATCAGCGTGGTAGTCGCTCGCTACTTCAAGCGCATTCTGTTTGGCCTGGAGCCGGAAGAAATAGCCAGTCTCTATGAGGAACGCAATACCACCCTGGAAACGATTCGCGAAGGAGTGATCTCGATCAATGCCGAAGGCAAGATCACGACCTTCAATCGCACCGCATTGGAAACCCTGGGCCTGGGACAAATGGAACTGCAGGGTAAACCTATCCGTGACCTGTTTCCACAGAGTGACCTGGACCAGATCCTGAAAACCGGTGATATGGAGCTCGACCGCGAAATCGAAATCAATGGCCAGCAGTTGATCGTCAATCGTCTACCGATCCGGGTCGATAAGCAGATCACCGGGGTGGTATCGAGTTTCCGTCCCAAGGGCGATATCGAACAACTCAGTCGGCGCCTGACCCATATAGAGCAATATGCCGAGACATTGCGCGCACAAAGCCATGACTATGCAAATAAGCTGCATACCATCGCCGGGCTGATTCAGATCAATGCCAATGACCAGGCACTGGAACTGATCGGGCAGGAAAGCAAGGGCATCCAGGAACTGGTGCACCTGCTGGTGGAAACCATTCCCGACCCCGTGCTCGCCGGTTGCATCCTGGGTAAATATAACCGGGCCCATGAACTGGGACTGGAACTGGTGCTCGATCCCTCAAGCCATTTAAGCGAAATTCCAGCGCACATCCCCGCGGAAAAACTGATGACGATGATCGGCAACATCATCGACAATGCATTCGAGGCCACCCGGCACAAACTGCAGCAGCAACCGCAAGGCTCCAACAAGGTGATGTTATCGGTCAATGATTATGGCAATGACCTGGTACTGGAAATTGAGGATCATGGTGCGGGTATCCCTGAAGATGATCGCCAGCGGATCTTCGACAAAGGAATCAGCAGTAAATCCGAGGAAGGTCATGGCTATGGCCTGTTTCTGGTAAGATCGATCCTGTCCGAATTAAAGGGTCAGATAGACCTGGAGCAAACCGACAGTGGTGGCACGCGTTTTATCATCTACCTACCCAAACAGTTGTAACAGGCTTGGTGCATGACAGAGCAGCTCATTCGTATCGTGATCGCCGAAGACGATGCACGGATCGCGGAAATCCAGCAGCGTTTCGTCGAACAGGTGGAAGGCTTCGAGGTGCTCGGCTTATCGCATTCATTGGAACAGACCGCACAAATGGTCGAGATCCTGCAACCGGACCTGCTGCTGCTCGATATCCATTTCCAGGATGGTAATGGGCTTGACTTCCTGAAAAACCTGCGTGAACAGGATCAGCACACCGACGTCATCCTTATGACTGCTGCGCGCGATATCGAGACCCTGAAATCCGCGATGCATGGCGGGATCTTCGATTACATCGTCAAACCGTTGGTATTCGAGCGGATCCAGGATTCCCTGCAACGTTATCAACAACATCGCCAGCAGTTGAACAGCCTACAACAGGTCGACCAGAAAACCATCGATGCCCTGTTGCCGCGCGGGGGGACGTCATCCTCTGCATCAAACCTGGACGACCGCTTACCCAAAGGCATCGATGAGTTAACCCTGACCAAGGTCCGCGACCTGTTCACTGAACTCGAACATTCCCTCGGAGCATCGACCGTCGGCGAAACCCTCGGGGTCAGTCGTACAACCGCCAGGCGATATCTGGAGTACCTGGTCAGCAGCGGTGAGTTAGTCGTCGATGTCAACTACGGTGGTGTAGGCCGGCCGGAACGCTACTATTGCAGGGCCTCGTGAACAATATGCACAAAATGGCGTTAAGGAATTAAATACCCCTTATTTCTCTATTCTTCTCTCACCCGGTTAATCCGATTAGGGTTGTCAGCTACAACTACATAATCTATGGAGGAAACCATGAAGTCATTCACAAGACGACAATTATTGCTGACTGCAATGTCAGGTTTAGCTGGTATTGCCATGGCCAGCGCGACTTTGACTGCCCAGGCCGGTGGTCACGGCGGAATGAAAATCGACACCATACATTTCCTGATTCCCGGTGGCGCTGGTGGCGGCTGGGATGGAACCGCACGGGGAACCGGCGAGGCCCTGACCAAGTCCGGTCTTTTGCAAAGTGCTTCCTACCAGAACCTGTCCGGTGGCGGCGGTGGCAAGGCGATCGCCCACCTGATCGAAACCGCGGATCAGTCGCACGGCACCCTGATGGTCAATTCGACTCCGATCGTCGTCCGCTCGCTGACCAAGGTGTTCCCCCAATCGTTTCGTGATCTGACCCCTGTCGCCGGCATCATTGCAGATTACGGTGCGTTCGTGGTCAAGAACGATTCCCCGATAAAGACCTGGAAAGACGTAGTAGCCGGTTTCAAAGACAATCCGCGCAAAATGAAGTTTGCCGGTGGTTCAGCCAAAGGCAGTCTCGACCACCTGGTACCGGCCGCGGCGATCAAGGCCGAGGGCCTGGATCCCAAGACCTTGCGCTATGTCCCCTATGACGCCGGCGGCAAGGCAATGGCCGGACTGCTGTCCGGTGAAACCCAGCTGCTATCCACCGGCCTCGGTGAAGCACTGGAGATGAGCAAGGCCGGACAGGTCAGAATTCTCGCGGTGACGGCACCCGAACGACTTAAAGATGCTCCGAATGTACCGACCCTGGTCGAAATGGGTAACGCAACCGTATTTGCAAACTGGCGCGGTTTCTTCGGTGCCCCAGGTATATCCAAGGATTTGGCCAAGTCCTACGCCGATCTGCTGGGCAATATGTATAACACCCCGGAATGGGAGACCGTGCGCGCACGTAATGGCTGGGTCAATGTGTACAAGCCGGGTGATGAGTTCTATAGCTTCCTCGAGGACCAGGAAAAAACCGTCGGCAACCTGATGCGTGAACTGGGATTCCTCTAAGCCTCACCCATACCATGCAAAGACAGCCCCACTCGTTTGCCCATGCACAGCGGGCGGGGCTGATTCATTAGAAACACAACGCTGAAACCTGGCGGATGGAGGCCTAATATGACGCTCAACAAAGAACGAATAGGCGCATTGTTTTTCCTGGTGCTGTCTATCGCCTATGGTTATTTCGGCAGTGAAATCAAGCTACACCCTGGCGATGAATACGAGGCGATGACCGCCAGAACCGTACCGTATTTTCTTGCCCTGCTCGGCATCGGCCTGTCCTTTTTCCTACTGGTCACAGGCAAATCACATGATGAAGCGGAAACCAGCGAACAGCGGGAATGGAAACCGGTGGCACTGTTGATCGGCCTGACCTTGGTTTACGGCTTATCCCTCGACTGGCTGGGCTTCCTACTCTCCACCATCCTGTTTCTGCTCGGCGGCTTCTATATCCTCGGCGAACGCCGTTGGATGGTTAACCTGTCTGTCAGCATCATTTTTGTGTCTATCTTCTGGTATTCACTGACCCAGTTGCTAGAAATATATCTCGCTCCGGGACGTTTATTTGCCGGTCTGTTCGGTTAGGGGGGACTTAGCATGCTTGAAGGTATACTCACCGGATTCAATACGGCCATTATGCCAACCAATTTATGGATGGTATTTCTCGGCTGTTTCGTCGGCACATTTATCGGCATGTTACCGGGGCTGGGACCGATCTCGGCTATTGCCTTGATGATCCCGATTACCTACGGCCTGGAGCCGGCATCTGGCATCATTCTAATGGCCGGAGTTTACTATGGTGCCATTTTTGGTGCATCGACTTCGTCGATCCTGATCAATGCGCCCGGCTGTTCCGCCACGGTGGTCACCGCGTTCGATGGATACCCGCTGGCGTCTCAGGGGTTCGCCGGCAAGGCCCTGGCTATCGCCGCCTATTCCTCATTTACCGGCGGCACCATCGCGGCAATATTTCTGCTGGTGGCAGCGCCGGCCCTGGCCAAGGTCAGTTTGAGTTTTCAATCAGCGGATTACTTCGCCCTGATGGTACTGGGCCTATCAGCCGTCGCTGCGTTCAGCGGTCGCGGGCAGGTGGTTAAGGCCATGCTGATGACCGTGTTCGGTCTGATGCTGTCCACTGTCGGCACCGATCGGGCCACCGGGGTCGAACGTTTTACCTTCGGTTCTATCGATCTGCTGGATGGTATCAGCTTCCTGTTGCTGGCAATGGCCACCTTTGCTCTGGCCGAGGCACTGATGGCCGTGCTCAAGGGAGAACACCGAGAGACTGACGACACCGACATGAGTAAACTCGGCAGCATGAAACTCAGCAAGGAAGAAGTAAAGGAGATTGCACCGACCGTCGGGCGATCATCGGTACTCGGTTTCCTGATCGGGGTGTTACCAGGCGCCGGAGGCACCATCGCCGCGTTTCTCGCCTATGGTGTCGACCGTAACTTGGCCAAGGCTAAGGACAAGCTCAAGTTCGGAAGCGGTTCATTACGCGGCTTGGCCGCGCCTGAGTCAGCTAACAATGCCGCCTCGTCCGGGTCGTTTGTACCCCTGCTCACCCTGGGTATCCCCGGCTCCGGCACCACCGCGATCATGCTTGGTGCCCTGATCTCCTACGGTATCCAGCCCGGACCCAGATTATTTGTCGATAATCCGGAAGTGTTCTGGTCGGTGATCATCTCGATGTATATCGGCAATATCGTGCTGTTGATCTTGAATCTACCGCTGATCCCCTACATTTCGCGTCTGCTGATCATCCCCCGCCCGATCCTGATCCCGATGATCCTGCTATTTTCAATCACCGGTGTGTACTTAGTGTCGTTCAATTCGATGGATATCATCATCATGGCTGGCGTCTGTCTGTTGGCGATCGTCCTCCGCTTGCTGACCTTTCCGATGGCGCCGTTACTGCTGGGATTTATCCTCGGTGGCATGATGGAAGATAATTTGCGTCGTGCCTTGTTGATCAACGATGACAGTTTGAGTTTTCTATGGGAACGTCCAATCACCCTGACCATCATGATTATCACAGTGTTGGTGTTGATTGCGCCATTATTCCAGGCAACCCTGAAGCGCATTTTCAAGATCGAAAAAGATGGCACCGGCCTGCCGATTGATTGAGGATGCTGACAGTGATTCACCAAAAGCAAGTTTTCATGAGAGGAAACGGATCATGTAAATAGGGCGTTTGCCTATTTATTGAGTACTGGTTTTCGTCGTCGCCGGCTGTAGTCAATCAGCTTTCAATCGGCATCAGGATTGAATGACGGCTGCCAGAAAGTAGACCTTAGTAGTCAGATAATTGAACTACTGCTTGAGCGATAAAGCCAGAACCAGAAGCGAACTCGCGGCTACCCATGACCCCACCACTCGTATTCCAATTTTTTGCCAAGTTTTTTTATTGAAATAATCAGCCATTCCCATTGGGTAAAGCGCCAGAAAATAAATTGCTACACCACTGCCAAACAATGAAAGCAACTTGTCTTTTCCGGACAGTTCGTCTTGGGCAGAGTCGATGCCCAGGAAAAAGCCGGCCAATAGCGCTATCACCACGCACCAAAGCAATGACATTTGTGGGCTTATGGCCACTAATAAGCCTACGGCTGCGGATAATGTCAAAACCAGGGATTCCATCCCTGTACCAATAGAGAACCAAGCCAAAACGAGCCCCACGATGGTTGCGGCTGCAAAAACACCCAGGGCCCACTCAACTCGCTTTGGTCCTTGTTGTCCCAGAAAAAGTCCAAACGCCATTAAAAGAAGGAGATGAGCAGGTACTAAAACCGGGTGCAATAAACCGTTGTAGAAATTACCAATGCCTTCTATCGGGGTGTGAGCCAGAGATGTTTCAGGGATTAGTAAGGCGGATAGGCAAACAAAGGCGAAGTGTTTACCGCTCATACGACTCCAGTAAGGAAACCAACACCTGCAAGCGCAATTAAACCTCCGCCCGCTTGAACGGCCACTTTTCCAGCAGGCCAGCGTACAAGGAGTCCGAAGGCAATGCCCGATAAATGTAATAAGCCAGTGGATAAGACAAATCCAAAGCTATACGCCAAAGGATTGGCCGCATTAGGCAATTCAGTACCGTGCGCATGGCCATGAAAAATGGCAAATGCACCCACAATAACAGCCGCGATCCAGATAGGTGGACGGACTGCGAATGCGACCATGGCACCCAGCACAACAGCAGATGCGGCAATACCTGTTTCAACTGCCGGGATCGGAACACCTATAACGCCAAGTGCTCCACCAAAAGCCATCACAAGTGGGAAAACGACCGGCAGTATCCAGATAGCGGGATTACCTAAAAATGCAC
>JASJBW010000153.1 GCA_030066315.1 Gammaproteobacteria bacterium | reverse complement strand
TTGAAATGTATAATGGACTCAACCACCGTCATACGGGCGAAGGGTTTACCCAAATCAAATTCTTGACCCTGATAACTTAATTGGGTATTACCAAGTACCGTTAGGGCCAGATTCCGAATCATATCCTCGGTCAGATCCATCAATTCGTGATAATCAGCATATGCCTGGTAAAATTCAATCATCGTGAATTCGGGATTATGGCGGGTAGATAATCCTTCGTTACGGAAATTTCGGTTTATCTCAAAAACCTTCTCGATACCCCCAACCACCAGGCGCTTGAGGTACAACTCTGGAGCAATTCTTAGGTAAAGCTCCATATCCAAAGCGTTGTGATGCGTTACAAACGGCCGCGCAACAGCCCCACCAGGAATCACCTGCATCATCGGAGTTTCCACTTCCATGAAAGCACGTTCGGTCAGATATTGACGAATAAAATTAATGGTCTGACTGCGAATCTGGAATACACGACGTGAATCTGCGTTCATAATCAGGTCTAGATAACGCTGCCGGTATTTCTGTTCAGTGTCAGTCAATCCATGAAACTTTTCCGGCAGTGGGCGTAAAGACTTGGTCAGTAAATGGAGTTCTGTAACCTTAAGTGATAATTCACCCGTCTTGGTTTTAAATAGCGTTCCTATCGCGCCATAGATATCGCCAATATCACTGT
Source organism: Gammaproteobacteria bacterium (assembly GCA_030066315.1). GTDB lineage: Bacteria > Pseudomonadota > Gammaproteobacteria > JACNJF01. Next base: position 6,605 of record JASJBW010000153.1, on the reverse strand, counting down.
GTTTAAATGCGGCATATTCATCGGCACCAATAGTATCCCGATGGACATAGATCTGAAATTGTCCAGTCATATCCTGCAACTTGGCAAAACTGGCTTTTCCCATGATGCGCTTTAACATCATTCTTCCAGCAATACAGGCACTTATGGATTTTTCTTCAAGTGATTCCTTACTATCATGGCCATGTTGTTTGATTAAATCTGCAGCCAGACTGTCACGCTTGAAATGATTGGGATAGGCTTGACCCTGAGAACGCAATGCCGCGAGTTTTTCGCGACGCTGGGCGATCAGTTTGTTTTCATCCACTGTTTCATCAGTTTGAGCATTAGTCGGGTTTTGTTCACTCATGTTTTACAATCCGCTCTTTAGGCTTGCTTCGATAAATTGATCTAGGGAACCGTCCAATACTGCCTGGGTATTGCCGGTTTCCACATTAGTTCTCAAGTCTTTAATACGTGACTGATCCAGGACGTAGGATCGAATCTGGCTGCCCCAACCGATATCTGACTTGCTGTCTTCAACATTCTGCGCAGCTGCATTTCGCTGCTGTATTTCCAACTCATACAATTTAGCTTTAAGTTGCTTCATTGCGGTCGCCTTATTTTTATGTTGTGAGCGGTCATTCTGGCACTGTACCACGACATTAGTAGGTAAGTGAGTAATACGCACAGCCGATTCGGTCCGGTTGACGTGCTGACCTCCAGCACCGCTGGCCCGATAGACATCTATTCTCAAATCGGAAGGATCGATCTCAATATCGATATCATCATCAACTTCAGGGGAAACAAACGCTGCGGCAAACGAAGTATGCCTTCGATTTCCGGAATCAAAGGGTGATTTTCTAACCAGGCGATGCACTCCAGTCTCCGTTCTTAACCAACCATAAGCATAATCACCTTCAAAGCGAACCGTAGCACTCTTTATTCCTGCCACATCTCCAGCCGATACCTCGATCAATTCGGTTTTAAATCCTTTACGTTCACCCCAGCGTAAATACATTCGCAGTAACATCTCAGCCCAGTCCTGGGCTTCTGTACCACCGGAACCTGCCTGGATATCAAGAAAAGCATTTTTCCCATCCATTTCGCCCGCAAACATGCGGCGAAATTCGAGATCCGCAACGGTTTGTTCAGAAAGCTCCAGATCCTGTTGAATCGACTCAACAGTCGAAGCATCCTGCTCCATTTCCGCGAGTTCAAGCAATTCAGCAGCATCCGAAACCGCCTGCATGGTCTTATCCAGACCATTAACCACCGCTTCGAGTTGTGCACGTTGTTTGCCGAGTTGTTGAGCCTTTTCCGGATCATTCCACACATCCGGATCTTCCAGTTCTATCCTGACCTCTTCCAGCTGTTCTTTCTTAAGATCATAGTCAAAGATACCCCCTTAACGCTTCTATACGCGTTAGCAGGTCTTCAATATGTGATGATATAGGATTTGTTTCCAGCATAGGGGCCAACGATTTAACGTCCTGACTCTCAAAAAGCGGTGAATTTTACCTGATGTGAAATGATTTGTAATCCGCCTGGAGAAACTCTTTTGAAAGGGCAACGCACGCTGCCAGCGCAAACTACATCAGGTAATGGACTTTACCCGACATCAGTCAAGACTGAAACAAGCCATCTGCCCAATTTTATCGATGCCATGGCTCGCGATATTGAGGATTTTCTCCATTCTACAGAAAATTTTCGATTATTTAGGGGGAACAAGTATTCACTCAAGCTGGGGCTTAAGGTCTGCCTCATGATTTATATTGTTTTGTCAAAATGGCTGGGATGCGAAGACGTTAACTATGGTAATCAGCCAACAAGTAACACAGACAATCCTGACGGATAATGGTTTTATCCAAGGTAATCATCGCCGGTATCAAGGTCTTATTCAGATAAACCCTGCCATTTTCAATGCGCATAATTTGATCGGTTACATCTTCTCCATATTCATTGGTGATAGCCAGTGGACGATCAACTCGGGTATGCGCAAAGACATCGGTGGTTTTGATTTCAGTAAAATTCTTACGTTCAAAACCCGTTTCAAAAGTCAGGTCTACCTGAGCATTTAAATTGAAATCAAAGCTCACATTATCCGGAATATTTAAGGTTGCCAGTGATTTTACGAGTTGTAAGTCATGAGCAGCAACCGGACGTTGAGGAAGATGATCCATGTGCAGCAGGCTATCCAAATAATCAGCCGCATGTAATATACCCGCGTCATCTCCGGGTTTGCCACATTCCAGCGTCACTGCAGGGCAGACTTGATTGAAGGCCATCGTTGAAACGCCTTTTGGATGTTGATAGACGAGTGCAATGTGATTAAACATCGCTGCGAGATGCTGGTTTTCCTGAGTCACCGATGTAATGCCCGCATAATGCGGATTGGTACCCGTGTTGTTATGAACATCAACCGCGGCAAATAAGGGTTTTTGAGTCACATGCTCAAATACTTTTAACATTAAATCCGTAATATTATTGGGGGGCATATCAGTGCCCGGCCAGCATCGATTATAATCCACCTGGTTGCTTAAATAGCGTTGGTTTTTTTCGGTGGCAGCCACATTCCCGATAAACAGGTACAACGAACGTGGCAAGATGTCTTCATATCTCGAAAGCACTGATTGCATGGCCTTCAACCCGGTAATTTCATTACCATGCAAAAGGATAGATACAAATAAGGGGGGTGACTTATTACCCTTTAAATGAAGCAATGTAGGGTTCGGGAATACCTGTCGTATATTGAAAGGTTCCAGTGTTAAAAAATCATCGGGTAACTGCTCAAGTATACTTAGCTGTTCATTCATACGTAACACAACTAATTTTTATCAGGGTTTTGGCCAGGTATGAACAGGTTCATTGCGACTGGCATTATCCAAGTAGGCTCTAACCAGAGCCGCTGCATCCGGCTGCTTGTGCCAGTAGCCCAATATCCAATCCGAACCTGTCTGCCCAACACTGACCCGTTGTTCAATAATCTCAATCCAGGCCTCGTAATCATTCAAACCCAACTGCTGCAGACCTTCTCTGGCTACGGGTATAGCACTTTTTAATAACAGCTGACGCATATCTAACTTTTCACCATGACACCAATTGACTGGTGTTTCGAATCCGTGTCTTGCCACTTTATAAAAATCTTTCTCAAGTACTTCATAAGGTATACGAGTAAGGTCTTTTGGTGTTTGTTTGAGTCCTTCGGTCAGGCCAATGTAAAAAACAATGTTGGCCATGGTATCGATCAGTGTGGGTCCCGAAGGTGCCACCCGTAATTCCAGGCGTAAATGAAATTGACCATTATCATTTCGACCAAGAATCGGTCTTACCCAACGCCAGATGGTGCCATTGTGCAAGTTAAAATGATGTAACTTATCGACCTCGGTATCCATGACCTCGGGCAATATAGGGCTGTAATAATTGTTATCCTCGAACAATTCAAGCCAGGATTGAATATAACCTTTGCCGAAATGAACACGTGGAATAATGGCATCGTGCACCTCCTTGGCATTACGGGTATCCACTGATTGTTTAAATATGGCTATGCGTGATTCCTGCCAACAGCTTTTCCCCAGGACTAAGGGTGAATTAGCAGATACCGCTACCATCGCCATACTGGCCCATAATGACGCATGATAAAAATCAACTGCCTCTTTGTAGGGAACCTGCAAATGGATTTGTAACGAAGTCCCCATGGCCTCCAGCATGACGTCATTCTTTTCTATCTGAAGATGTTCCTCACCCCGAATATCAAGATGTATAGGTCGATTGCGCATTGACATCAGACGGTCATTCAAAACCTGGTATCGATGCATATGCGACATGTAGGCCATGGGATCGAGGTGCTCTTCGAATAAACTGGGCAGGACACCAAACATACCGGCGTGAATATTATATTGCTCAGCCGCTTGCTGAACCTGCTCAAACAGGCCTTTCAAGTCATTATCGATTCGGTTGAAAAGATCGGGAGCCAAGACAAAACAATTACCGTTAATTTCAAGGTTGAATTTAGCCAACTCATAGGTAAAAAGCGGGTTATTCGCATGGTCAAGAATTTGCTGGTTACAGGGCGCCGGATGACCGAGTTTATCCAATAAACAGAGTTCCAGCTCGTAACCAAAACTGCGCGATTGGTTGTCGAAATTGTCCTCTGCAAACAATTGTCGAACAAAGTCCATTTCCTGATCCAGTTTGTGCTGGAAGAGTTCGAACTCCTTAGCGCTAAAATGATCTTTACTGACTTCGTCGCCCATAGCGTTATTTATCCGCTTTTCCTAGTCCCAGGCATAAGTATTTCATTTCCAGGAACTCATCAATACCATATTTGGAGCCTTCACGGCCCAGTCCGGATTCTTTCACGCCACCGAAAGGAGCCACTTCAGTAGAGATAATACCTTCATTGATACCCACGATACCACTTTCAAGCCCCTCCGCCACGCGCCAGATCCGTCCCACATCTCGAGCATAAAAATAAGAGGCCAAGCCAAATTCTGTAGCGTTGGCTAGAGCGATACCTTCTTCTTCAGTCTGAAATCGAAAAATGGGCGCAACCGGTCCAAAGGTTTCCTCTACTGACACCTTCATGGAATTATCCACATTGATCAATACCGTTGGTTCAAAAAAAGTCCCCCCTAATGAATGCCGTTGCCCACCCGTGGCGATACTGGCGCCTTTCTCCAGAGCGTCTTTGATATGTTCTTCTACCTTTAATACCGCGGCATCATTGATTAATGGACCTTGTTGAACTTGCTCCTCAGTAGCTTCACCTACTTTCAGACTGGCAACAGCCGTGGCGAGTTTGCTGGAAAACTCGTCATAAACTCGGTCCTGTACCAGGATACGATTAGCGCATACACAAGTCTGTCCACTGTTACGATATTTGGAAGCCATGGCCCCCTCGACAGCAGCATCGATATCGGCATCATCAAATACTAAAAAAGGGGCATTACCCCCAAGTTCCAGGGCTACTTTCTTGACCGTGGTGGCGCATTGTTGCATCAGGATCTTGCCAACAGCCGTAGATCCGGTGAAAGAGACCTTGCGTACCATAGGATGTGAAGTCATAACCTGCCCCACACCTTGTGCCTGCTGAGTGGTAATAACACTGAAAACACCGGGTGGAATACCGGCCCGATGAGCCAGCTCAGCCAGGGCCAGAGCGGATAACGGTGTTTCGGCGGCTGGTTTGATTATAAAAGGACAACCCGCAGCCAGCGCCGGGGCCGCTTTACGCGTGATCATGGCATTGGGGAAATTCCATGGAGTGATGGCACATACCACCCCTATAGGTTGCTTGATGACCAGTAAACGACGATCTTCCAGGGTATTAGGTATGATATCGCCATAAATCCTCTTGGCTTCCTCAGCAAACCATTCAATGAAACTGGCTCCATAAGCGATTTCTCCCAGGGCTTCTGTAAGAGGTTTGCCTTGTTCCCAACTCAGTATTCTTGCCAGGTCCTGTTGATTTTCCATGACCAGTTCAAACCATTGACGAAGTAATTCGGCACGCTTTTTGGCCAGTAAATTGCGCCATCCCTCCCAAGCCTCCTGGGCAGATTCGATGACCTGAGTGGTTTCAAAGGGATCCAGGTCGGGTATATGGGTGATCACTTCACCGTTTGCCGGATTGGTAACTTGAAAGGATTTAAGTTCCTTTTGTTCAACCCATGATCCGTTGAGATAGGCCTTGTTTTTTAATAATGAAGGATCTTCTAAATGCATAGATTACTCCGATAAGCAGATTGACATCATATCCCAGGATAGGCCCAAGTGAAAAAGATCTCTTTTGATAAATCAGTCATTTCGTCGAGTTACTCGTGAATAAATAATGATATATTAGCGCGTCGTTTCTAGCCGCTTTTATTAGCTACTCTTTATCAAACCAGGAATATAATATGAACTTCAACATCTGGACAAAAGGCTTCACCCTAGCCGCCCTGTTCTCTTCATCAATAGCTTATGCTGAACCCAGTCGTACTTTCTTTAGTGAAACCGGGCGTACTGCACTGAAGGACTCTATTTCCATCGACCTTGAATATGATTTTGACAATGACGCTACCGGTACGGGTATTCGTATGGGTAAGTTTGGTGGAGAAGTCTTGCTGAATATCAGCAATGCCGAGTTTGCGGCCAGTAGTGTGGGTTATAAAAAGGCTTTGCAGGAGAATTTAAGCCTGTACGGATTGATCAGCCATTTGAATGACGATAACCGACCTGAATCGTTTACTGATATCGCCCTCGGTATCGCTTATACCATCCCACTCGAACAGGTTGTGATTAATCTTAACGGAGAATTCATCACCGATGACTCGGATACCTTACGGGGTGGTGATACCACTTTGTTTGCCAAAGCGGCGCTTCTGGTGCCTTTTTCATTAGATAACAGCCCTGCATCCATGATCATTGAAATCGCTGCTGAAAACAATGATGAGCTTGATACGGGAGCGGCCTTAGGAATCCGATGGCAACCCGCCCTCCAGCTCACCACCGACTTTATCCTTTATGCGGATGATGGCAACAATGATGCCACGGGAATACCCGGTTATATCAAGCTGAACTATACTTTTTAATCAGTGGAACTCAGTCCTGGCAGATGACAACCAGGACTGAGTCTCACAGTATAT
>JASJBW010000152.1 GCA_030066315.1 Gammaproteobacteria bacterium | reverse complement strand
TTACCCAGCAGGCCCCCATTCAAGCTGATGGCGGTGAAATAGAACTGAAAGACTTACAGTCACCCAAGAAAGCTCATGACGATTATATCGATACCATTGTGGAACGATCCCCCCTAACTATGGGGGCTGGTTCTATCAATGAAGTTAAAATTGAAATTGATGTGTTGCTCGCCTACGAGCAATATGAAGAGGCCATGCAGTTACTAAAAGAATCTAAAGTCAAATTTGGTGAAGCACCCTGGCTGGATATCAAAGAACTTGAAATCTTGGCCTCGTCTCGACAAAGCGATTTATTCTATAAGCTCTATAATGCCAAAAAAGATCTGTTGGAACAGGAATTACCCGAGGCCTGGGAAAAAGTAGATCAAATGCATCAACAACTGAGCAAGGAATTCAAGATCTCTGCAGTACGGTAAGACTACTGACCCGCTTTACCGTCTTGTGCAAAAAAAATGCCCCACAATTTTGCAGGGCCAATCACATCAATCACATTGAGAAAACGTGATAACTTGGCATGAACCGATCATTCATGCCGCGTCAGTATTAATGAATAAAGAGTCCCCCATTCACAGGAAGGTTGACACCAGTAATATAAGTACTTTCATCCGCAGCCAGGAATGCCACAGCCGATGCAATTTCTTCTGGCTTGGCCATGCGGCGCATGGGAATACCACCGATAATCGCAGCGAGTACATCCTCGCGTATCGCTGATGTCATGGCCGTTTCCACATAACCTGGTGAAAGTGTATTGACAGTGACCCCTTTTGTTGCCCCTTCATAAGCCAATGCCATGCTGAAGCCATGCATACCCGCTTTTGCGGCAGAATAATTGGCCTGTCCAAATTGTCCACGTTGGCCATTCACAGATGAAATATTAATGACACGCCCAAAACCATTCTCCAACATCTGGTTCCAAACCGGTTGAGTGACGTTGTAAACACTGTTCAGGTTGGTATCGATAACGGCATTCCATTTGTCAGCATCCATTTTCTTGAATGTCGTATCACGTGTGATCCCGGCACAATTAACCAGGATGTCTACCCTGCCTTGCTTTTCGATAATACCTTTCATGACTGCTGCTGATGCCTCAACGTCCACAAGATCAGCCGCGACGACATCCACATCGGTTAAGTCATTATCCTGTTGCCAGGCAGCTATTTCGTCCATATCTGATTTATGTGTAATCGCAACGACTTTTGCGCCTTCAGCTTTAAGCTGCTGACATATAGCCGTTCCAATACCACCCATACCACCGGTAACCACGGCAATCCTATCTTTTGAACTCATGAATATCCTCTAGTCAGTTATTTATATTTTATTATGAGAAACAAAAAGAGGCTGATTAACATCAATCAGCCTCTAAAAAACTTCATTAAGCCGCTTTATCAGCAGCCTGAACTTGCTCGGTTACTTCTTTGACAGCTTTCTCTGCCCATTCTCGGTAAGCTTCACCGGTCTCTTGGGCCATCTCAACGGATTCACGAGTTTTCTTCATCATTTCTTCAGCTACTTCACGATTAATTTCAACCTGAGCTTTTACCGCTGATTCCATGTCTTTGGCATCAGACGCGAGTTTGATTTGCGCTTCTGCGCGACTCATCATGCTATTAAACATTTCAATCTGAGTGTTCATCAGTTTATTCCAGGTACTCATTTGTAACTCACCCAGTTCACGCAGGCTATCGAAGCCTGAAGTACCGAGTTTATTGATCATTTCTAAAGCTTCTTTAGGATTTTGCATAACATTTCTCCATTCAAGTCATAAATTGTGCGGTGCAACATTTGTTGCGTTGCAGCATAATAGGAGATTCTGTAGCTGTCAAGTCTTTTTTGTGCGTTGCACAAAAAAGGGTTTTTAAGATTTTTCCGGGTCGGTATCTTTGCTCGAAGTGCCTGCCGAAAAGAAACTGTTCTGGAAATTCGTCCACATTTCCATGTTTTTCTGCGTCGCCTTGGCCATCGCCGATAACGGATCCGAACCGAAACTTTCCTTTAATTCATCCTGCTGACGACAGAACAGCAACATGCTTTCCTCCATGTATTTAGCAAAAACACCCTGCAGTGAGCTGCCATAAAAACGAATGACCTGTTGCAACATAGCCGAACTGAACATGGGCTCTCCAGAATTTTCAGTTTCCATGATGATCTGCATCAAAATGGCTCGGGTAATGTCTTCCTCGGTCCCCGAATCGATAACCTTGATGTAGGCTCCCGATACAATCAGGTCCTTTAAGTCTGTCAGTTTGATGTATTTACTGGTTTGAGTATCGTAAAGACGTCGATTTGGGTATTTCTTGATCAGGTGCTCAGTCATGATGCCATTCAATTCAACAGGATGGATTATTGTAATACAGTGAAGATACTTATTCAGCGCTGAGGATTAAACCCATAATGGCCACTAAATTCGGCCATTCATAGGTTCGATCACTTGCCCTTTCTCGCGTTAAACTTTTTCAACAGCCATGGCGACGCCTTGACCTCCGCCAATACATAAAGTGGCAAGTCCTCTTTTCGCTTCGCTTTTTTTCATACCATGCAACAAGGTCACCAAAACCCGGCATCCGGAAGCCCCAATCGGATGCCCCAGGGAAATTGCACCTCCATTCATATTCACCACTTCCGTATTCCAGCCCATTTCCTGGTTCACACACATGGCCTGGGCTGCAAAAGCCTCATTGGATTCAATCCGTTCCAGTTCTGAGACATCCCAACCGGCCTTTTCCAGGCATTTTTTCGACGCCGGTATGGGCCCAGTACCCATAATACTGGGATCTACCCCTGCCGAGGCAAAGGATACAATTCTCGCGAGGGGTTCCAACCCCAATTCCCGGGCTTTTTCTTCACTCATCACCATCACCGCGGCGGCCCCATCGTTGATACCTGAAGCATTACCTGCTGTTACCGTGCCATCACGAGAAAATGCAGGACGTAATTTATTTAAGCTTTCTGCAGTGGTCCCGGCACGAGGAAATTCATCACGATTAAAAATGATAGGATCCTTTCGTCGTTGCGGAACTTCAACATCTACAATTTCATCGGCAAAACGATCTTCATTTTGCGCCACTTCGGTTTTCTGCTGGGATCCAGCAGCAAACTCGTCTTGTGATTCGCGACTGAAACCAAATTTGTCAGCGATATTTTGAGCCGTGGTTCCCATATGGTAATCATTGAATGCATCCCATAGACCATCGACAATCATGGTATCTTTCATTTGCCAATCACCCATCTTTTGTCCTTCGCGTGATCGAGGTAATACATGGGCGGAAGCACTCATATTTTCCTGACCACCCGCAATGACGATATCCGCATCACCACACAACACAGACTGCATGGCCAGGTGCACCGCTTTAAGGCCACTGCCACAAACTTTATTGATTGTCATCGCCGGTGTCTCAACGGGTAATCCTGCGGCCATACCCGCCTGGCGTGCCGGATTTTGGCCCACACCCGCGGTCAATACCTGTCCTAGAATCACTTCATCAATCTGCTCAGCCTTAACGCCTGTTCTATTCAGTAACGATTTAATCACCGTGGCGCCCAATACATGCGCGGGAAGTTCTGAAAGCGTACCCCCAAAACTCCCGATAGCGGTGCGAACGGCATCGACGATCACTACATTCTGACTCATGTCCCTCTCCTCATCTAGGTGTAATTAGAAAGATAAAATTTAATAACCAATTGTTTTTAAACAATTTTTGCAAATTTTTAGCGGCTGTTAATCAATTTTCCAGTGGCCATATCAATGCAATGCGCCGTATTCTGGCATATTTTGTTGCACTGCACAATTTTTACTGCTAAATTAATTAGCATCACTGATATGACTACAGGTAAGCATCATGAACCAATCACCTTTCTGGAATGATGACTGGATGAAAATTCAAAACCAATACTGGGAACAATTGAATAAATTCAGTCGGCAGGCCGCGCATGTCACGGCACCACCCAAGTCTCCGTGGGAGAGTGCCATGGATCATTGGTGGCAAACCCTTTCACCCAATGTCGAGGCCAATGCACAAGATTTTATGGACAAAATGATTGAACAGGGTAAGTCCTTTATGCGCATGGGTGAGTCACTGACGGCCAACATGGAACATACCAGCGATTGGACTGAGGCCCTTGAAAAAACCTTTGCACAGATGCATCAGCAGATGAATGATGCCACTGAGTCTGCGCACGAGGGTATGAACAAGGTTTTGGCTTTCTGGCAGTCGCCCTTGGAGAACTGGCAGAAATTTGCGGGTAATCTACCCTTCTCCAATCCTGAACCCTTGATGGAATCGTTCAATCTCACAGAAAAAATGCTGGGTATACCCAGTATTGGTTATTCACGTGAGTCGGAAGAACAGGTCAAAGCATTAATGCAAGCGGGTGTGGATTATCAATGCGCCTTACTTGAGTACAACAATATTTTTAATGATCTCGGCACGGTTGCCATGATGCGCATGAAAGACAAGGTACAGGCGCTCAAGGATGCCGGCAAAAGCATTGATAGTGGAAGAGCATTATATGACCTGTGGGTAGCCGTATGTGAAGAAGCCTATGCCGAACGTGTTATGACTGAAGACTATATCAAGGTTCACGGTGAGTTGGTCAACGCACTCATGACGGTTAAAAAGATATGGGCTGAGCTGATCGACAAACATCTTGCCGATATGCACATGCCCACTCAACGTGAGGTTCGAACCCTACAGGATCGCGTTCAACAATCCCGGCGTGATATGCGCGCTATGGAAAAAACCATGAAATCCATGGAAGCCGAAATGGCCATCTTGAAACAACACATTGCCGATCTGGTCGCTAAACCGGCTCAATCGACTTCAGGGGCTGCCAAGGCGAAAGTCAAGACCAAAAAGGCCACGCCTCGCAAGAGAACGGTTGCAAAAAAGTCAGCCGCTAAGAAATCGGCCAACCTTAAGGCCGACTAATTTTTTGAGAGCACTAGAGATCCAAGAGGACCAAGATCATGCAACCATTTAATATCCGCCCCGACAAGCTGAGCCAGGAAATGACTGACTACAGCCGCAAGCTGGGCAAAGGCGTACATAACCTGATGAATGCCGGTGAGATTGACGAGGGCGTCACCCCTCGAGTAGAAGTCTATCGTGAAGATAAATTATGCCTGTATCGCTACCAAGCACCCTCATCTGTTGTACAAAAACAAACGCCCTTACTGATTGTTTATGCCCTGGTGAACCGTCCCTACATGACAGACATACAGGAAGACCGATCTACGATAAAAAACCTGCTCGACCATGGGCAGGATGTGTACTTGGTGGACTGGGGTTATCCCGATGAGGCGGACCGTTCACTGACCATGGATGACTATATTAACGGTTATATCGATCGTTGCGTCGATGTGATACGAGAACGCCATAACATTGATAAAATTAACATTCTGGGTATTTGTCAAGGTGGCAGTTTTTCCCTGTGTTATTCCTCGTTACATCAAGACAAGGTAAAAAATCTGGTCACCATGGTGACTCCGGTAGATTTTAAAACACCGGATAATATGCTGTCTGCCTGGGTACAACAGATGGATGTCGACCTACTCGTCGACACTCTCGGCAATATACCCGGTGATATGTTGAACTGGACGTTTTTATCACTAAAACCGTTTGCTTTAACCGGACAAAAATACATCGGCATGGCGGATGTGCTCGAAGATGAAACCAAACTGAAAAATTTCCTACGCATGGAAAAATGGATTTTTGACAGCCCTGATCAGGCGGGTGAAACGTTCCGCCAGTTCATCAAGGATTTCTACCAAAACAATGCCTTCTTAAACGGTGGCACTGACCTGGGTGGGCAACAGGTCGATCTTAAAAATATAACCTGCCCCGTGTTAAACGTGTTTGCGGAACATGATCACTTGGTACCTCCTGCCGCTTCCAAAGCCTTAAAAGGCCTGACTGGCTCTCAGGATTACACCGAACTTTGTTTTCCCGGTGGTCACATCGGTATTTATGTCAGTGGTAAAGCACAGGCCCAGGTTACCCCGGCCATCAGTGACTGGCTGGATGAACATAGCTAAAAGTTATAGCGCAGATTTATTCATCGTTAATTGACCTCCTCTATGTGGTTATTGGGCTGCCTCGTCAGCCCTTTTTTTTAACCAGTAGGCCCCTACTCTATCCATACCCACCGAGAATGGTTTACTTCTAGTAAAAAAATCGTAAAGTCTGCAGCTGATTAACCCTGTTTATTGAGTCATGCCCACTTCTAAACCTATTCTGATCATGCAGCTGAGACCTGAGGATGATACTTCGGACAACGAATTTCAGGCCATCCTTAAATATGGGGAATTGACAGAAGCACAAGTCAAACGTTTACGGATTGAAACACAGGGCATTCCCAATGATTTAATGCTGGATGACTATGCAGCCATCATTGTGGGCGGTAGCCCCTTTGATATCAGCACCCCGGCCTCGGAAAAAATGCCAATTCAGAATAAGATCGAACAGGACTTCAATCATTTATTTGATAAAATTGTGATCAATGATTTTCCTTTTCTGGGTGCCTGCTCCGGTAATGGCCTACTCGGAAATTATTTGGGCACTTCTATTTCCAGAAAATATGGAGAAGCGGTCGGATGCGTCACACTGGATATCACCCCGGAGGGTAAATTAGATCCTCTGCTGATGGGTTTTCCGGACCGCATATCCGTTCTGTTAGGACACAAGGAAGCCTGTGACAGTGTGCCTGAGGGGGCTACGCTGTTAATGACAGGAGCACGTTGCCCTGTTCAAATGTTTCGTCTGGGTAATAATGTGTACGCCACCCAATTTCATCCAGAGGGAGACAGCGAGGGTTTTATTGTGCGTATCCATGCCTATAAACACCATGGTTACTTTGAACCGCATGAAGCTGAAATTCTGATAGAAGCGGTCAGCCGGGAACAGACACCTTATGCACAGGAAATACTGAGACGTTTTGTTAAACGCTATTCCAATTGAAGATAGTAGCGATCAGCCGGCAACCTCTGGAAGCTTTTAAGTGCCGCAAGAGCCTTGAGCATTCAAACTGACCCGGCTGGCGAGCTTTCTGATGCAAACATTCAAGTCTATTAAACAGCCCATTCAATAAAAAGTGGATGGAAAAGATCATTGGTCATCATTCGATAGCCCGCTATCATTAATGAGCATCAAAGCTGTATTTGATAACGCAAGTTCACTGCTTGTTATGATTCCCCATGACATCTCAAATCACCCGTTGCTGACGCCTTGCCAGCATTAAATCACTGACTTCGATATAATACGCATTATTTAATGGTGCCTTTTAAAGTCAATG
>JASJBW010000151.1 GCA_030066315.1 Gammaproteobacteria bacterium | reverse complement strand
AACCTGTTTGCACCGCGGTGATAATTGCCCCCCAATAAAAATCGGACAGGTTTTATGGTGCTGTAGCGCGGCCAAATCTTGTTGAATATTTTCACACATCAGATGTTCTGATCCTGATAAAACCACGGCATCACACATCGTTTTTTCTATAACGGTCGGCAATTCAGACAGGGGCATATCACCCCCCAGTAAGATCAGACGATATCCCCGATCATGGGCTGCCAGCGCGAACAATAACAAGCCGAATTCATGGTATTCGCCAGGTAAACAGGCTAGTAAAAGACGTGGACCTTGGTTTTGCTGATTACGATGATGAAACCGGGCTCCCAGTTTATTACGGAAAAAAACGGAAAAAAAATGTTCTTCCGCTATTGGTGCGGTCCCCGGTTTAGATTGGGCTTGAGACCAAGATTCACCCAACTTTACCAGCAAAGGTCCGATTAAGTTCTTGGTGACGACATCCACGGGATAAATGGACATTGCCTCATTGTAAATGGCATCCAGGGTACCTTCATCAAAATCATGGACGGCTTTGACCATTCTTGATTGATACCCTATCCACTGTTTTCCGTTCTGTTCAGTGACCTTTAAATCATCTGAGTATTTAAGACGATCTGAGATTTTGCTGATGGAAAGCCCCTGGTTCAGGCTGTGAACGATGGTTTTAATCAGTTCCACATCCTGTTGACTGTATAAACGATGCCCTTTGGGGGTCCGCTGCGGTTGAATCAATCCGTAACGACGTTCCCAGGCCCGTAGCGTGACAGAATTAACTCCGGTCAGCTTGGAAACGGTACCGATCGATAATAGGTCTGGATTCGCTTTCATAAGCCCTGAGTTAAATAGTTGTACAAACTTTAGCATACTTGTACAAACACTTAAAAGTCATCATTGATTCTGAACTTTTCCAGGTTTTGTCTAGCCTAATGATGTGTTTTATTTGTACAGACATGTACAATATCAATACAAAATACCTGTCGAGGACCTTATTATGCTCAAATACCTGATGCTGTTTACTCTCATTGCCGTACCACAAACACTACTGGCGAAACAGTGCCCCAAAAACCTGGACTTTCAAGTGAGGACCTTAAATGGTAGTGAAATGATTCATTTATGCGATGCCTACCAGGATAAGGTGGTACTCATTGTCAATACGGCCAGCAAATGCGGCTATACAGGTCAATACGAGGGTTTAGAGGCCTTGTATGCCAAGCACAAGGATGACGGTCTCGTGGTGCTGGGTTTCCCCTCCAATGATTTCGGTGGTCAGGAACCCGGAACAGAACAGGAAATTGCCAGTTTCTGTATCAACACCTATGCGGTAAAATTCCCCATGTTTCAAAAGACCAATGTTAAAAAACACCACGCAGATCCCTTGTATAGACAATTGGGTGATCAAGCGGGTTATCCACGGTGGAATTTTCATAAATACCTGTTGGATCGAGAGGGTAACCTGGTCGAATCCTATCGCAGTGGAATAGCTCCGGAATCTGAAAAATTGGTATCTCGAGTGGAGGCACTCCTGGCTGAATGAATCATAATATAAAAATTGGTGTCAGCAGTTGTTTACTGGGCCAAGAAGTTCGTTTTGATGGCGGGCATAAACGCAGTCATTATATCGATGACACACTAGGTGCTTATTTCGAATTCGTGTCTTATTGCCCTGAACTGGCGATTGGACTGGGTGTACCCAGGCCAACCATTCGCCTCATTAGCCGAAACGGTCAAGTACGCCTGGTGGACAGTAAGGACGATGGTATTGACCATACCGAGCTGATGATTAAGCACTCTAGAAACCAATGCGAGAAATATACGGATATCTCAGGTTATCTGTTGAAAAGTAAATCACCCAGTTGTGGCATGGCACGAATCAATGTTTACAACGAAAAAAACTTTCCTGATAAGTCGGGTGTAGGTATCTTTGCCTACGAATTGATGCAGCGTTATCCAAACCTACCCGTTGAAGAAGAAGGCCGCTTGAATGATGCAAACCTCCGGGAAAACTTTATTGAACGCGTCTTCACCTATTACCGATGGCAATCGATGATAAATCAGGGCCTCTCCGTGAATGCCTTAATGGACTTTCACAAAACGCACAAATTCATATTACTTGCTCACGATGAAGTGACCTATCGCGAACTCGGACCGATGATCGCCCAGGTAAATCCAGAGAACCTTGAGAAAATAGCTGCTGAGTATATTTCCCGATTGATGCAAGCCATGAAAAAACACGCCACTCGCAAGAAACATATGAACGTATTGCAACACGCGATGGGATATCTTAAAAACGATATTGATACAGACGATAAACAGGAACTGCTGGATGTATTAACTCAATACCGCCAGGGGCAGGTCCCCCTGATTGTTCCACTGACTTTGCTGCGCTACCACTTGCGCAAACATCCCCAGCCCTACATCAATGACCAGCATTACATGAAGCCCTACCCGGAAGAGCTTATGCTGCGCAATCATGTTTAACCCTGAAGATATAAAGTTTACTGAAAAATCGATCAATAATGCTATGGTTAGTTAATAACAAGAACCATAATCTAGACTTGCCAGAGATCCTTATTAATGAACTCATCCATTCCATTTAAAGCTATCGTTGAAGAAGCCAATGACATTGTGATCATCACCAAGGCAGATCCTCTTGATGCACCCGGACCGGAGATTGTTTATGTGAACAAGGCCTTTACTCGATTGACGGGATATACACCTGAAGAGGCCATAGGGAAAAACCCACGCATGCTGCAGACTCAATCCACTGATCAAGATACCACTGCAGATATCCGTCGTGCATTGGATAAAGAAGAATCCATCCGTGTTTCCATTCAAAACAAATCAAAAACGGGTGATGAATACTGGTTGGATATGTGTATCAGGCCATTAACAGACGAAAACGGTAAAGTTACCCACTTTGTAGCGATAGAACGGGATATTACTGAACAAAAAGAACTTGAACATAAATTGGAAGAATTATCTAAAAAGGATCCTATGACCGGTTTAAATAATCGGCGTGCCTTCGACATCAGCATTGCCGAAGAATTTCAACGCTTCCAACGGTCACAATCAATCTTTTCAATTCTCATGATCGATATCGATAATTTCAAACAAATTAATGACCAGTATGGACATGCTGCCGGCGACGAAGCACTGGAAAAAATGTCTGACATATTTGATCTGTTGTTCAGAAATTATGACCGCCCTGCACGTATGGGAGGCGATGAATTTTGTATTATTTTACCCGACACCTCTCTCGATAATGCCATATTGACCGCTGAACGCCTTCGCCAAATGGTTGCAGTCGCGTCTTTTTCCGTAAGCAATGAAAACATAAAAGCCACGGTCAGTGTTGGGGTGACTTGTGTCGATCTAAATGACGTCGATTATGATGACGTCGTTAAACGTGCTGACCAGGCTTTGTATACCGCTAAAGAAAATGGCCGTAATCAAGTGGCCTCAAAACAAGCATAATAGCATTAAGGCACTGGCTTAAAATCCGCATCAGATTTATGATGGAAAGTCATCTCATACCCAGTTCCTATTGATTAAGCAACATACATGAATCTTGTCTGGTTTCGGAATGACCTGCGTCTGGATGACAATCCTGCGCTTTACAAAGCCTGTCAGCAAAGTGATAGCGTTAAAGCGGTTTTCATTGCTACCCCTGCACAATGGTCTAGCCATCATGATGCCCCCGTAAAGCTCGCATTAATGCATGCTGCACTCCAAAATCTGGCTGGTAATCTGGCTCAACTGGGAATTACGTTTGATTTACTCGAAGCTGAAACCTTTGATGACTGTCCGCAATTACTCGAGGTATTTTGTAACCATCATGGCATAACGCGAGTTTGGTTTAACCGGGAATACCCCTTGAATGAAATCAAGCGTGATCAACAGGTTATTCACTTACTGCAAAAATCAGGTATAGAAACCTTCTCGCAGACCTCAGATTTAATTGTGCCAGAGCCATTATCAAATCAGCAAGGTGAGTACTATAAAGTATTTACCCCCTGGTACAAAGCCTGGATGAAGCAGGTCTCCTCATCCCCAGTGCGTGTTTTATCAAGTCCGAAGGCCGTGGGGCCCGCCCTTAAAGTCAAACCCATTCCCATATTTGGTGATCAATCCGCTTACCGGCGGGATCTATGGCCGGCTGATGAGGAAAAAGCTCAACAAATGTTAATGGATTTTATTCAAAAACGGAGTGATCACTATGATGAGCATCGGGATATCCCCTCAATCAATGGGACCAGCACGGCCTCCCCTTACCTGGCAACCGGTATTTTGAGCGTACGTCGATGTTTATTTGAGATTCAGCAACACTGTGATTTGAAGGGAGCAGACTGGCGAGAAAATGCCTGGGCCCGAGAACTAGGATGGCGAGAATTTTACCGCAACCTGATTATCGGATTCCCTAAATTAAGTCGGGGTGAGCCCTTTAAAGCGGAAACCCAGGCTATAGTGTGGGAGTATGACCAATCACAAATTAATGCCTGGAAAAATGGTCTTACCGGTTATCCCATTATTGACGCAGCCATGCGCCAACTCCAACGAACAGGCTGGATGCATAATCGTTTACGCATGTTATCAGCCAGTTTTTTTAACAAGTTGATGCTCCATGACTGGCATATCGGTGAAACCTATTTTATGGAAAATTTGATCGATGGCGATTTTGCATCAAACAACGGTGGATGGCAGTGGAGCGCATCCACGGGTTGTGATGCCTCACCCTGGTTTCGAATTTTCAATCCCACCCGCCAATCTGAAAAATTTGATCCTGAAGGCACATTCATTCGTAAGATGGTCCCTGAATTAAGTTCACTGGATAATCGGCACATCCATGACCCAACGCCAGATCAGCGCGAGCGGCTAGCTTATCCATTACCCGTTCTAGATTATAAAAGTGCCCGTGAAAGGGTTCTGGATCGTTTCAAAACCTGCCTTAAACCAGGATAAACACATTCTTTTATTAAAACTTGCTTAATTAATAAACCTTTAACTATCTGATTCAAAGGGTTTTTATGATCAGAAAAAGTGGTTTCAATTGCTTGAAATCAAGATAAAGCGTTAATTTTGTAGACTTCAGAATGTCCACTGATTATGCTTTGAACCATATAAAAACGACTTATTCAAGATACTTTAGGGGACAATAATGATTACTTATGACGAATTGCACCAGCAAATCCATAAAATAACCGAAATATCCAATGTTTTTCTTTATCTGATTGAAGATCGCATGATGTGTGACACCGACATTACCTGTGACCTGTTCTTCGATTATGTCGATAAAGTCAAAGATCATCTCGAGGTACAAGACAAAACCATCTACTCATCCATTCTCAACCAAGGTGATGCCAGTGCCAAAGAGACAGCTGATAATTTTATGTCAGGCTCGAAGGAAATCAAACGAATCTTTCAAAGTTACTTGAAAAAGTGGTCTAACAAAGGCAAACATCAACTGGTCATCTCTAATTATGATGATTTCACCAAAGAAACCCGTGAGATGTTTGAACTGGTGTTGAATCGAATCCAGGATGAAACTGAACATTTATATCCGCTGGTTAAATCGATCAGTGGTGATATGCAGAAAGTAGCCTAAACGCATCGATCATATCTGGCAGGACTAAATAACAGTCCTGTCCAGAAGTGCCTCATAATCTTTCGGTATAATCATGACTCATGATTCTTGCCCGGCACTCCCTTCAAGTTATATTCTTGTTCTTCATTGCTATCGTATGAAGCGCAATACCCATTAATAAACGCTTCTAATACCTTGAATTTGAATGATCCTGTCGACTGTTTGGAGAATAGTTATCAAGTCGCTTTTCTGAGCAGGTATCGCTTGCAAAAAAGGGAACGCCTCAAATTTGAACGGTAAAAAAATTTTGCCGCAACCAGGAATGATGAAATGGTCGGGGTGAGAAGATTCGAACTTCCGGCCCCTGCCTCCCGAAGACAGTGCTCTACCAGGCTGAGCTACACCCCGTTATTGATATATTATTGTAAAAAATTGAATGTATAAACCTGTTCAAATAAAATTTGATGAATCTATCCCATATTAATAAGTTCTAGGTTTATTGAGCTGATGCTATAAAAGGAAGCAGTATGTCAGAAAAATGTATCAAGATTTTTGTTACAGGACGAGTACAAGGAGTCTTTTTCCGAGAATCCACCAAGTGCCAGGCAATTAACATGGATATCACCGGTCATGCCATTAACTTACCTGACGGCCGCGTTGAAGTTCTAGCCTGTGGCGATGTAACAGCCCTGGAAAGATTAGTGAACTGGCTGCACGTGGGACCTGAGCTCTCACATGTCGACACTGTTCATGTAGAAGATGTGCAACTCGAAAGCCCTCAAACTTTTATTACTCGTTGAGGGCTCACCTTTATAAGAATGTATTGGTTATAACTCCCCGGTTACCCTGGTAAGGGTATCTGTACATGTACCCCTACAGCTACTGCCAATCACTTGGAAAGTGGATACCTTGGTAGCATTCATACTGTCAATCAAAGTGAAGGTTCCTTCTTCGGTATAAGGTTCAAATCCTTCCTCAACACCCCCATTGAAAACAAAGCTATTTCCGCAAACAGTACCATCATAATGCGCTTCACCATCATCATAAGACGCTGCATATTCATCTTGATTAATAAAGAGTGTAATCTCATCACCGCCACTTTCACATCCAGTATTTTCGCAAAAATAGGACCCAGTCCATTCTCCTGAAACATCTTGAAAACCCTCCTCACAAGTTTCCTGGCTCATGGTAACGGATGGAACCGTGAATTCCAGATCTAACGGTGTTTGCAATTCAAGACACAAGTAAAAGGATCCTTTATTAACGACGTTTACTGTAGCCGGATCAGCGTCCTTGGTTGCTGGTGACACACCTACCGCATTTAAACCTTCATCCAAGGTCATATTAAAAGTCCCAAACTCAAAACCATCAGTACATACAGTAGCTTCATTAGCACCCACTTTAATGGATAATTGTACGGGATCATCGATCAGGGCGAGTTTTGCTGACCTTGGAGATGGTGTAGAAAAGTTAACGGAACCCAAAGTCTCGGCAGCATTAATAGTAAACTCGGTATAGTTGGATCGCGGCGGGGGTGGCACATCGACGGTGTTTTGACTACTACCGGCAGTAACCGCGACATCTATATCCAATAGTGATAAAGGAAGCACAAACTCATCTGTTGCTGAATTTGAACTGGAGCTTGATCCGCATCCTTTTATTATCAGTAAAGAAAATAAAGACAACGCCAAAATTATTATTAGCTTTTTCATGGTGCCC
>JASJBW010000027.1 GCA_030066315.1 Gammaproteobacteria bacterium | reverse complement strand
GGCGGCTTTCTAAATATTTCTCTTTAATTTCAGTAAAAACTGGAGTTAAATGTTGCGCGCAATCTCAAGCGTCAACCCGGTTAGATGATAGAAATTACCGGGGTCATGACGAAACAAATCTACTGAATACAACAAGTACTGGGAATCATGAATTTAATTAAGCACTTTATGATGATGGTTATGGTGTCATTACTGTTAATAGGTTGTGCCACTAAAACCGTAGAGCTGAGTGATGCCGAGGTCATGCAAAAATACCCGGACATCAAAGAATTAAAACGATTACTGGCCACGGCCAAGAAATCCGGTTCCGATAACCTCGCTCCACAAGGCTATCAGCAAGCCAATCAACTTTTTACTCAGGCATTGGATCAAGCGACGTTACAAAAAAATGGATCAGAGGCTCTTGCCAAACAAGGACTCTCAGAGATTCGTCAGGCGCTGATAGATACCAAAACCAGTAAATCAATCTTGCAAACCGTGCTGGATGCGCGTCAGAAGTCCATTATTGCTACTGCCCATGTACTGTACCCAGAGGATTTCGAACAAGTAGAAAAGCGCTTGAGGCTTGCTGCAAATTCGATTGAGCTGAACAAGATCGAGCAGGCCAAGATCAAACGCGCGGATTTAATCAAAGATTACGCTGCACTGGAACTGCTTGCCCTCAAAGAAACGACGACTGAACTGGCCGAGATTAAGATTGGGGAAGCTAAAGACACTGGTGCTCACAAGTATGCGCCTAAAACCTACAAACTTGCCCAGGAAGAATTGGCATTAAGTCTGGATGTTTTGGATGCAGGTAGAACCCAGGTTATTGAGGCGAAAAATCATGCCCGACTTGCGGTTTTTTATGCCAATAAGAGTATACAGATTACCGATTTACTACGTTCATTCAAGCGCCAGGATTTCACTGAAGAAGATAAGATTCTGTGGTATCAACAACAACTCGCAATCATTAATGATCCGTTTAATAGAGACCTCGCATTCGATCAACCCAATGATAAGGTCATCAATGCATTACAAACCGAAATTAGCTTGGCGCTAAACAATAAAACGGATCGTGATATGGATTTGTATACCGCTAATGAAAAAATCGCCATTTTAGAAGAGCGTATCCAGGCAATGGATGCAAATCACAAACAGGTGGTGGCCGGGCTCAATAAAAAAATACAGGGTCAGGAAGTCAATCGCCGTATGGAGATAGAAGCACTTAAGGAAAATAATCGCAAGGCGCAGGCTCGTTACCAAAAAATTCAATCGATGTTTACCGAGTCTGAGGCCGCTGTTTTCCGTCAGGGTAATAATGTCTTATTAGAAACACACGCGTTCAATTTTAAGATCGGCGGCAGTGAAATTGATGCCAAAAACTATGACCTGCTGGAGAAAATTATGAATGCCATCAGGGTATTTGAAAACCCGGATATCATGATCATGGGACATACTGATTCAACAGGTAGCGATGCTTTAAATCTGCAGTTATCACAAAAACGGGCAGAAACGGTATCGGCTTTTTTACAAAAAATAGCCAAGTTTGCGCCCGACCGAATAAAAGCCCAGGGTTTTGGTGAAAGCCGCCCGGTGGCCAGCAATGAAACGCGAGAGGGGCGCGAGCGTAATAGGCGGATAGAAGTATTGATTGTCAATAAGTAACAGAAATATCTTGTTTTTTAGCTTCTGAGTTAATTGGGCTTTTATAAACGCTCATTAGATTCGTATTCAGGGTAAAGATCTTGAAAGGATCTGGACTTTCCGTCTTCAGTGATCACACGACAATGGAACCGTTTTAATTCCCTGGGTTCGCGTACGCCGCAGGAATGCGATATTACACCAATTTCATAAACCATCTGGTTAATGTAATTTTTAACCCTGGTTGATTTAAGTTCTGGATCAAGTCCACGCTGTAATTTTTTATCATGGGTGGTTATACCCGTCGGGCAGGTGTTCTTGTTACATTGTAAAGCCTGTATACAACCCAGTGCGAACATGAATCCCCGGGCAGACACCACGAAGTCTGCTCCCATACTCAAGGCCCAGGCAGCATCGGCAGGATTGATTAATTTTCCCGAGCAGATCACCTTGATGCGATCACGTAAATGATGCCTGGCCAATTCGTCGATCACCAAAGGCAGGCTTTCCTGTAAGGGAAGCCCCATATAATCCATCAAACTCATAGGTGCGGCACCAGTCCCTCCATCGGCACTGTCAACAGTAATAAAATCAGGGGCAGAGTCAATGCCGCGTGCATGGATCGTTTTGCAAAGATTTTCAATCCATCCGTAAGCACCGATGACCGCTTTAAATCCGACCGGTTTGCCGGTCACTTCCCGAACATGTTTAACCATATCGAGGAGTTCCTCGATGTTATTGATATTTTCATGCCGGTTAGGGCTAATGGAGTCTTGCCCCACTTTTATACCCCTGATCTTTGCTATTTCGGGGGTGACCTTGCCGCCAGGCAGGATGCCGCCTTTGCCAGGTTTAGCACCTTGGCTGAGTTTGATTTCAAACATGCGGACCTGTTCATGTGCCGCTACCGCCCGTAGTTTATGATCATTCAAATTGCCTGCCTCATCACGTACTCCATACTTCGCGGTACCGATCTGGAAAACGATATCGCAGCCCCCTTCAAGATGGTAAGGAGAGAGGCCACCTTCTCCGGTATTCATCCAGGCGCCCGCCATCCCGGCGCCTTTGGATAAGGCCTTGACGGCGGGTTTAGAAATGGCGCCGTAACTCATGCCTGAGATATTAAATAATGAGGTCGTCGTATAGGGCGATCGGCAATTGACACCAATGGTCACTGGTTTGGGTTTGACTACATCTTTTCCCAATGTTGGAAACGGGCAGTTGACAAACAAAATCGTGCCAGTCGGTTTAAGGCTGCGTGTGGATCCAAAGGCTACGGTCGTATCAACCGCCTTGGCAGAGCGGTACACCCATGAACGTTGGGCGCGATTAAAAGGCATCTCTTCACGATCCTGGGCGAAAAAATACTGGCGAAAGAATTCCCCCATGTTTTCAAATAGATAACGAAAACGCCCTATGACCGGATAGTTTCTCCGTATGGCATGAGTGGTTTGTGAAACATCGGCGATATACATGCCGATGACAATTAATACCCCGACACCCAGCACAAATATAAACAGGGTGGCTAAAATCTGTAAGATAGTCAGTATGAAATTACTATATTCAATCATGGCCCCCTCTACTGTTTTTGTTGGTATGATCGTCACTAAAGCATAGTGACAGTTCTATGGTTGCTTATTCTAGTGACAAACCCAAAGAATGATAGGTTCCTTGAAAGACAGAATATCGTATAGCTTATAGCAGGGGAGGGATCTCTCTCACCAGGGTTTGTTTTTCCGATACACTGTCACCGGCCAATGCAAAACCTGCTAAATGACCGTTTTCATAACACAACGCTTTAACGCCATTTTCAGAATGAGTTATTTGCCATGCGGCCGTGTTCCTATCATGAGGTGGTAAAACCACGGTGGGACAGGCCGGTGTTTTTATCGCGACTGGCATGGGCGGGTAAGTGACCTTGGTGGGTTCACCGCATAAAGTTTTAGCCAATGCGCGGGCACCCTGCATAATGGGTAGAATATAAGGCATGTGACGGCCTTTGACTTCCGCACAATCACCGAGCGCATAGATATGTTCATTACTGCAGCGAAGCATGTCGTCAGTCACAAAGCCTCGGTGAGTCATTAACTCGGTACCCACCGCGAGATCTAGATTGGCCTGCAAACCCACGGCACTGAGAACCAGATCTACATCCAGTCGTTGACCATCTTGGAGTATCAGGTTATAGGCCTTGTGATCCTTTATAATGCTTTGCACGGAATTGCGTATATAAAATCGAATATCCAACGCTTCAAGTTTTTGCTGTAAATACGCCCCAACCTCTTGGGGTAATTGGTTACTGATGGGCCAGGGATCGGGGCCAATAACGGATACCTTTTTACCTTGACTGGCCAAATCATTGGCAAACTCGCAACCGATTAACCCTGGACCTATGATGGCGATGGATTCCACGCCCGCGAGTTTTTGAAAAAAATGTCGATAATGATCCAGATGGTTGATAGAAATCATGTCCTGGGATCCATCACCCATAATTGGTAAACGGATAGGACGGGCACCGGTGGCAAGCACCAGGGACTGGTAGTGCCAGGTTTTGCGATCACTATGGATACATTGATTGGTTGAATCGATAGCCGTTACAAAGGTTTTATTGATGAGTTCGAAATCCAGGGTTTCAACCATCTGGTCAGCGCGAGTGGTGATCAGGGCATCAGGGTCTTTCTGTTTGTCCAGAGCGTTGGACAGCATGGGCTTGGAGTAAAAATCGCCGTTATCCGCGCAGATTAATGTGAGCTTTGCGGCTTTATCGATTTTGCGGATTTCCCGGAGCAGGGTATAGCCGGCCATACCGCTGCCGATGATGACGATATTTTTTTCTTCCGTCATGTTACCGCGCTAAACTTGCACCATTTCAAAATCATCTTTAGATACACCGCAATCTGGGCACATCCAGTCATCAGGAATATCTTCCCATTTGGTTCCTGGTGCGATACCTTCATCGGGTAAACCTTCTGCCTCATCATAGATAAATCCACAGACAATACATTCCCATTTATTCATAACTTTTGATTGCTCATGTTTAATAGTATTGGTTTATAGTAGGCAATGAGTGCTCACCTATATCCTCATTGCGTGTAGCGGTTTTTTAACCGTACGTAATGTTCGGCGGAGTAAGTGAGGTAATCGAGTTCCTCTGGAGAGAGTTTACGGACTTTTTTGCAGGGACTACCCAGGTAGAGGTAGCCGCTTTTAAGGGTTTTTCCCGGTGTTACGACAGTGCCAGCTCCGATCATCACATGATTTTCCACGACGACATTATCCATGACCACAGCCCCCATACCAATCAAACAATCGTTCCAAATTTTGCAGGCATGTAACACCACCTTATGACCCACGGTAACGTTATCGCCAATCATCAAGGCCGCCCCCTGAGGATTAAAACCTCCTGCATGGCTGACATGCAAAACGCACCCATCCTGGATGTTGGTATTTTCACCAATTCGGATGAAATTGACGTCGCCACGAATGACACTCATCGGCCAGACAGAACTATTTTCGCCGATAACCACGTCGCCAATAACATCAGCATTAGGGTCGATATAACAGGATTCAGCAATCTTGGGGGTAATGGAATCAAAGGGTCTGATCATGATGATCCTTATGGTAAAATGATCGGCTAGTGTATCCAACTTGTTTGATTTAATCATCACCCTCATGCAAATCACTAAGCGTCTCCTGAGCCAGGAAAAACTCAAACTTTATGCCCAGTTGATTCGTCTCGATAAGCCGATTGGTATCTACTTGTTGATGTGGCCAACCCTTTGGGCTTTGGCTATTGCCGCGGAGGGCAGGCCCAACCTCTGGGTGTTATTCGTGTTTGTTTTGGGCGTGATCCTGATGCGATCGGCTGGTTGTGCGATCAATGATTATGCTGACCGTGATATTGATTTACATGTGGCCCGTACTCGGGAACGACCGCTGACTTCGGGTAAAATTACCTCGAAAGAGGCTTTGCTTATCTTTGCAGGCTTATCCTTACTGGCGTTCTTGTTGGTACTGACCCTGAACCGTTACACAATATATCTTTCGTTTGGTGGCATCCTTTTGGCAGCCACTTATCCTTTTATGAAACGTTATCACTATTTGCCTCAAGTGCATTTGGGTGCGGCATTTGGTTGGGCCGTGCCCATGGCTTATGCTGCACAATCCGGAGGCGTGAATAAGATCACCTGGTTGTTGTATACCGCCACGCTACTATGGACGGTAGCTTATGACACGATGTATGCCATGGCAGACCGCGAGGATGATATTAAGATAGGTGCAAAATCTACGGCCATTTTATTTGGCGACATGGATAAGCTCATGATCGGAATCCTGCAGATTTTATTTGTCCTCAGTTTATGGCTGATAGGGCTGGAACTTGAGTTCAGTGCTATATATTTCAGCGCTTTAATCGTTGCGGGTGTGTTGCTGCTCTATCAACAGGCTATGATTTTTTTCCGGGTACCCGAATTTTGTTTTCAAGCATTTCTACATAATCAATGGGTGGGTGCTGTCGTTTTTGGAGGTATCATGGGCCATTATCTGCTGAGTGCAGCGTGATATTTTGATGAGTGCAAGCAATTTATGGGGCTGTTAGCGGTCTAAGTTTTATCAACGATGTTTCAATACAAAGTAGAGACGAAATGATGAGCAATGTCATCCCCATTACCCGGGTCAATTTTTCAGTCGGTGATTTAATTCATCATCGCCTGTTTGATTATCGCGGAGTCATTGTTGATGTTGACCGGGTATTTGAAGGCTCTGATGAATGGTATGAGTCTGTCGCCCGCTCCAGGCCACCCAAGGATAAACCCTGGTATCACGTTTTAGTTGATGGTAGTGACCATACGACCTACGTTGCGGAACGTAATTTGGAGCCAGATGACGTACTCGAACCGATCAATCATCCTTTGCTGGAGCACTTTTTTACCCATTTCGAACAGGGGAAATATATACGTTCAAGTCCCGCGAATTAAATGTCTTTCTCAAATCGTTATGATTCATGGTTATTTCGGTTTGAGTTTATTGTTGCTATAACAGGTCAGTTGTTGTTTATTCATTCTACAGAAGTGAAAATGACTAAGAGACCGTTAATCTTGGCTTGATGAGACCTTAATAATTGATGCGTCATTGGACCATTTGCGTAAAGAATCGATGACAGCTTCATAACCTATTTTTTCTGCTTTACTCACCGCATGGAATTCTAGCAATCCGACCCCTTTCACATGGATATTTTGATAATAATCAGCTAGCCCCTGGCTTAAAGAGCGTTCTCTGACTGTGCTTGATCCCAACACCATGGATTGAATAATAACAGAGCCAATAGACGGCGCCTGTATGGGTTTTTGAAAGGGATTAAATAGACGGAATAACTGTTTCCAGCCAGAAAGGTTAAGCCCATAATCCTCTTTAGCCAATGAACCGCTTGGAGGTGCCACATCGATTGCGATGATTTTTCCAGATGGATTAAATGCACGCATCACATCTATGGGTAAATTATTCATTACACCGCCATCAACCAGCAAATGATTCTTTTCCGGAACTGGGGGTAATACGCCAGGAATAGATACACTCGCCCTGCAAGCACGAGCACTATTGCCTGAAACATGGACGACCTGTTTGGCAGTAGTCAGGTTTGTTGAAATACAAAAAAAAGGTATCCAGTAATCTTCTATATCCCAGGCAGCAGTTTGTGCGTTAATGGTCTCGGCAATGCGTTTACCCTGGATCATGGATGTGAGTGGAAATGTAAAGTCTTTTAATTTGTAGAAAGCTTGGTGCGCGAGCGTTTTTATTTCATTAGCCCCTCGGCCTTGTGCTACCCAGCCCGCGATAGGAGCCCCTATACTGGTTGCGCCAATCATATCGATTTTAATATTGAGCTCCTCGAGAGCACGTAACACGCCAATGTGTGCAAAACCGCGTGCACCGCCCCCACTTAAGACCAGGCTGACCGCATGCCCTCCCAGGATTCTGGCCAGTCGGTCAATGTCATCATGATTGCCTCGCCGAACATGATAGAGCTGGGTAGCGCCTGATTCTTTCAGCCAGTAGGCAGAATTATTGGGTATTTTACAGTGCTCAGGATGAAGTAATACCAGGGTCCAGGGAAGTCCGGTTGTTTTTATTTTTTGATTAAATGATTTGAAGTTGGGTGTGTTGTCTGTATCCGCCACGATAATGATCTGATCAGACTGGCTGGCGCATCGTTTAGCCCAGTTGGACCATTTTTTCCCAGCCTGGTAAATCACATAATCAAATTTTAATTCGCGTCCATTTAACCAGTGCATCAAAGAGATATTTCCCGGATCATTACGGCTGCTGTTTGAAATGCCTTTCTTACCGATTTGTTGATCAACCGATGTTTCAGTGAGTAATTCAGTTGAGCCTAAATTAGCCAGTGAGGTTTTGAACTCCTTGATGAATGGCGCTATATCTCCGTCTCCATGCATCTGAAAAATAGCGATGTTGGTTTTTTGGGGCCGATATTGCTTATTGGACCAGTTATTTTTGTAGCGATTAGAAATGGTTCGATACAGGTTTAGCATGATGCGCGGATAATGTTCGGCGATATGCTTAAATTCATTGCTTGGCAGTCGAAACAGTTCGCACTCGCGTAACGCAATGATACTGGCGCTGCGTTTGTCATCAGTGATCAAGGCCAGTTCACCGACGATTTCACCGTGTTTGATTCTGGCGACTTCAATTGCTTCATTATTATCCGTGGTTATTTCAACCCCTAAAACGCCAGAGGCCAAGATATAAGCGCCTTTTTCTTCGTCGCCCTGTTTAAATAGGTATTCGCCTCTACTGAGAACCTGCCATTGTGCGGTTTGTTTCAGGTTTTGCAGGACCTGGTCTTCAAAGTCCATCCACTCAATTTCGGCCTGAATTCGCAAGGCGGGATCTGAAATATCTTGTCCCGAAGCATGAAACAAATTACCCAGATATTTTATGACCAGCATACGGCTGGTTCGTGACCGGGCTTGTTGGGATGAGTAGTTTAATAGTTTTTTTTTGGTTTCTTTGAGCTCGTTTAGGGTCTGTCCAGAGATAACCAGGAGCCTGGAGTCCTGCATGGCTTTGAAATGACATTCAAATCCTTCTTCAATCTCGAGTTCTTCCTCTGCTATTAAATCACCAACCTCAAGGTGCTCAATGATTCGGTTTACACCCCATTCTCGGCGCAAAAAACTGGCAATACGGCCCTCGAGAACAATATAGATGTCACCGACATCCAGACCACTGGGTATTAAGCTCTGGCCTTGCGCTAGCTGTGACTCCCGCGCAGAAGAGAGAATTTTATCAATATCCTGTGTCCTTACATCATCAAGAGTGGGCACTTGATCATGTAAAAATTGTTTGATGTCCATTATGAGACCCCTTTGGCCTTAGATCTTTAGCTTATTCTTTTTAGGGTCCAACAGCTTTACATATTTAAAATTGAAAAAATAGTGTCAATAGAATCTCA
>JASJBW010000134.1 GCA_030066315.1 Gammaproteobacteria bacterium | reverse complement strand
AATTCAAGCACTTCCTGTTTCTTTTGTTGTTCAAGCTGCGCTCGGATTTTATTGCGTTTGTTATCCTCGGTTTCATCCACTGTACGCCGGTCCATGACCTGCAGAATATGCCAGCCAAATTTGGAACGGAAGATCTCGCTGATTTCACCAATGGGCGTGACTTCCAGGGTCTGTTCAAAAGCAGGCACCATGACGCCTTTACCAAACCACCCCAGATCTCCGCCCAGACCGCCGGATCCCGTATCCATAGAGTGTTTCTTGGCCAGTTCGGCAAAATCTGCACCGGCCAGCAACTGGGATCGCAGATTCTGTAATTTTTCCTGGGCCTGAGTGGCATTGGTTAACGCGTCTTCCTTGATGAGGATGTGACGTGCGCGGGTCTGTTCGTTCAGAATACGCTCACCATCCCGTTTATCATCAAGTTTTATCACGTGAAATCCGCTGGCACTGCGCAGAGGTTCACTGAAGTCACCCACAGCCATGGTCGGAACGATATTGGCGAATAGGCTGGGAATCTGGACGCGTTTACGCCAGCCCAGATCGCCCCCTTTCAAGGCATTACTGCCGGCTGACTTTTCACTGGCTAATTGTGCAAAGTCCGAACCCTGATTCAGTTGTTGCAAGATTTGCTCGATATCCAGGCGTGCCTGAGAGACCTGTTCACTAGTGGCCCCATCTGGCAAGGCAATCAAGATATGGGAGAGTTTGTATTCGATGGCCTCGTTGTCACGGCTGCTGCGCGCGAGAAAATCATTTACTTCCTGGTCTGAAATATCCACGTTCTGGCGAGCATAGCTTTCCTTGATCCGGTTGATGGCCAATTCATCCTTAATGTCCTGGCGGAACTCTTCATAATCGAGTCCGGATTCCAGAAGCGTGCTGCGAAACTGGCTCAAGTTCATGTTGTTTTTTTTGGCCATGTTTTGCAGGGTTCGATTTAACTGGGTATCCGTGATCTTAATACCTCTTTGGGTTGCCTCCTGGCGCAAAATGGATTGATTGATCATTAATTCCAGCACCTGACGGTTGAGGGACGTTGGCGGTGGTAATTGCCGTCCACTCCGCGCAAATTCTTCGCGTATCTGCAGGATCTCTCGTCTGACTTCGCTGTTGGTAATGACGTCATCTTCAACAATGGCAACAATTGAATCAATGTACGCGGGTTCAGCGGCATGGAGGGTGCCGAGTCCCAGGCAGGTAAATATCAGGTAAACAATGACTTTCATTAAAAACTTCGCTAAAACTTAGGTTGATAACCAAGAATACCATCTTCCAACAGGCTGTTGATATCTTTTCCGGCGCTACTGAGACCTTTCAGGGTCAGTTGGAAATAGACCGAGCGATCGGTTTCTTCGAAGTTGTTATCGCTGCTTTCCTCAAACAGCAATTTCAAACCCCAGCAACAGCTTTCATACGCGAAACCTAACAAGTTTTGTACGGGTTTATCTTCACGAATGGAATGTTGGCGCTTGGCAAATGTCGTCCAGTTATTCGACACTGGATAGACAAACGACACCGTACTTTGTTCCAGGCTGTCACGTCGAAAACGATATTCCAGGTTAAAAGCCGAAGGTGCATCATGACGACGGAGCGATACATCCGTTTGAGCGGATTCCTTAGCCTCCTGGTCGTACACGGAGGTGATCTGGAAATCCCAAAGAGGATCTGGTTGATAGACCAGGCTGGTGATCAGATTGGAACGGTCGCGTTCATCAACCGTGTTATCCAGACTCACTCTGCGATCATCGGCATAAAACGCCTGGCCAATACTGGCGCTGAAGAACTCATTGCCCGATTCTGCTTCCAGTAAACGCGTGGTCAAACCGAAACTCAGTTGTTTGGCATCACCGATACGATCAGCGCCGGAAAAACGGTTATTGATGAACAGATTATTGTAACTCTCGGACAATAATGACGTATCAAAATCCGGAATCTGGGATTGATCTTCATAAGGTACATGTAACAGGTATAGCCGGGGCTCCAGCGTTTGAACCCAGTTTGCACTGGCTCCTGCCTGGCGTTCAAAAATCAGCCCACTATCGATACTGAAGAGGGGGATGGCGCGTGAAATATCGTTGTCACCTGCCGTATTATTATCCAGTTCGTATTGCGTCAGGTCCAACTGCAGTGTGGGCTTGAAGTAATACGCATCGCTTTCCAGAATGTACTTGAAGGTGGGAACAATATGGAGTCGATTTCCAGTAACGCTCTGTTCTTTGTCAAACTCGACCCATTCGTTATCCCAATCAGCCATCACGCGCCCCGAGCTTGAAACAAACTGCCTATCCAGTGCAATCAACGGTAAGCGCTGATAGGGTCTCGAGGCGATGGATTTATCGAGATTGATGGTTTGATACTCGTCAAACAGTATTTTTGTATCCCAGCCCCTGAACGCAGCATTGATTTGGATGGAACTGGGCAAGTAATCCACATCTTCAATGTTTTCCAGGCCATCAAAATCGTTGAGAAAATCACTGTCTGACACGCGTTGTATCAAGATCGAGGTTTTAACGGTTTGATCGATACCCGCCTCATGTTGCCAGCGCCGATACCAGCGTTCATCCAGGTATTGGTCATCATCAAGCCAGGATAAGTGCAATGCCCCCCGGTGATGCTGAAACAGGTAGCGGTTTTCTGTGTTCAGTTGTAGACCCCGTCGGTCATACCAGATAGGGGTAATGGTCATGTCATAGTGGGGTGCCAGATTCCAGTAAACGGGTAATGACAGAGTGATACCATCCTCTTCCTGATAAGCAAGGGTTGGAGTCAGCACACCGCTGAGCCGATCATCGGTGATCGGAAAACGAAACCAGGGGAAATAAAACACCGGTACTTGTGCGATGCGTAACACCGCATCATGCGCTGTGCCAAATCCGGAAGCCTGATCCAGAGATAATTTGGCGGTCGTTAAAGACCAGTCGTTGCGCCCTGGGTCACAAGTGCTGTATCGGACCTGGTAGAGTTCAACCAGGTCCGCATTCAATTGTCTAATTTCATGAGCACTGCCACTGAGATGGTTTTCAAAGAGTTGAAACTCGACCTCTGAAAACAAGCCCTGGCTTGTCTCCATGTTATAACTTAATTGCTTGGCTTCCAGACGGAAAAAATCATCCAGGTAAACGAGATTGCCGCTGGCTTGTAAACGTTCTGGCTGGCGGAAAAAATTGAGCTGATCGGCAAAAATGTGCTGAGATTCTCGCTTCAACTCAACTTGACCTGAAAACTGCATATAGTCCTTGTTTTCGCTGATGACTGTGTCGGCTTCTATTTGGGTAGCAAATAACTCGTAATCAATCGATCGATCGGGGGTGATCACGGGGGTACCACACTGACTCCAATCGGTGTCAGCGAACAGGTTGATGGGCACACTGACCAGCCAAAACAACAACAGTGAATATTTTTTTTCGAGCAACAGCAATCTATTGAATGATTCTTACAGGGCCTTGGGGCATTGCGCATGAAGCATATACTGATCCGCCTGAATCTTGAATGAATATTTTCAGTCGACAGCCTAAGGTCCGTGACCTGTTGAGGCGTTAAGGTCGTTCTATGATCAATAGTTGAATTTAGAAATGACGAGGCGTTATGGATTCACATTAAATAACGAATCCTTTTATTAAAGTATGAAATTGATATAACGCATTATGGCTTAACTATGGAGTTGAATCCCAAGACTGTGTATATTCGGGAAACAACATAATAACTAGGAGGAGTCATAATGAAATTTCGTCGTAAAACTTTAGTGGCACTGTCCACTGCATTCCTGGCGTCGGCCATGCTATTACCGATGTCTGCCCAGGCCAAAGAACGTGTTGTTTTCAGTGGCGGGCCGGCCGGGGGTACCTTCCAGGTGGTGGCCAACGCGATTCAAGTCTACAAGCCCATAAAAGAATCCAAGGACTTCAGGGTCAGAGCCCAATCTTCAGCCGGTTCAGTCGAGAATCTGCGCAAGGTGAACTCGGGTAAAGCGCAAATGGGCGTGGTTTACTCAGGTCACGTTTACCTCGGCCGTAACGGTAAAATGAAAAACGATACCAAGAAATATGAAGATGTGATGGCCGTCGGCTGGCTTTATGGTGCACCAGGACAACTGATCGTACGCAAAGGTTCTGGTATCAAGAGCACCAAGGACCTGGCCGGTAAAAAAGTGGGTGTGGGTAATGCCGGTTCCGGTGCCTTCGCGAACTGCGAATTATTCTTTACCCATATGGGCGTCTGGGACAAAATCGAGCGAAACGCCATGGGTTACAACGATGCCGCCCAGGCCTTTGGCAACAACCAGCTGGATGCGTTCTGGCTGTTTACGGCCTTCCCCAGTGGTGCCGTCATTATGGCAGCACAGACCAATGATATTGAGCTGGTAAACCTGGGTAAGGATGCTGAAGAGTCCGGATTTTTTGATGAATACCCCTACTTTTCCAAGCTTTCGGTCCCGGCAGGTACTTACCGTGGTGTCGATTATGAATCCCCTTCCTTCCAGGATTCAGCGTTATGGGTGGCGAATTCCAAGGTATCGGAAGATACGGTGTACAAAATGCTGTCCGCAGTCTACTCCGATGAAGGCCTCGCCCATATGAAAGCACAGAAGAAAACCTTCAAGAACATGGCGCTTGATACCGGTGCCCAGGGTGTCGTGACCCCCTGGCATCCCGGGGCGATCAAGTTCTGGAAAGAAAAAGGCATGATGTAATAAAAAAGGGCGGAATAAAATCCGCCCTTTTTCTTTTGCCAAATCATCAAGATTTAGTTGATTTTTGACTGATTAAGAGGGGGCAGTCATGCGCTTCGATCAATTACATAAATTCGAACAAATTCTGTTCGATGCCATGGCCATCGGTCTGGTGTTGTTTTATTCCTACTCAGCAGTATTGGAACCCGCGGCAACCCAGTACCATCGAGGTATCTACGTCATTATTACCTACGTACTGGTATTTTTAGTCTACCGGTCAAACTGGGGCGGCATCTTCGGTAGGATTTGGGATTATGTCCTGATTGGTTTATCCATAGCCTCGCTGGGTTACTGGATTGTGAACTTCGAAGCCATCAACTATCGTGCGGGAGCAGAAACCGAATTAGATACATATGTCGCCATGGTCGGTGTGCTGGTCGGTATTGAAGTTGCCCGACGCGTGGTCGGCAGTGTATTTGTCATTATTGGGGCCATCATGTTGCTCTTTGGGGTGTATGGTGACAGTGATTTTGTGCCCGAAGTGATACAACATGCCGGTGATACCTTCCCTTATCTCTGCGTCAGTATCTTCTACAAGAGCGACGGGGTCTTCGGCATCATGGCTAACGTACTGGCCACCTACATCATCTTGTTTGTTATTTTTGGGGCGTTTCTCGAAAAGAGTGGGGCGCAGCGTTTCTTCATCGATTTTCCCCTGGCCGCCGTGGGCCACAAGATTGGGGGTCCCGGAAAGGTGTCCGTCATTGCCAGCGGTCTGTTTGGTTCCATCTCTGGCAGTGCGATCGCCAACACGGTGTCTACGGGTTCCTTCACAATCCCAATGATGAAAAAGGCCGGATTTCGTCCGCATGTGGCTGGAGGGATTGAACCCGCAGCCTCCATAGGGGGTATGTTCATGCCTCCGATTATGGGCGCGGGTGGATTTATCATGGCCGAATTAACCGGTCTGCCATACTCGCAGATCATGTTGGTGGCGATTTTCCCCGCCCTGATGTATTTCTTCAGCGTGTTCATGATGGTTCATTACGAGGCCAAGAAGTACAATATTGTGGGTGAAAAATCCAAGGAAAGTGCCTCGCAAATACTCAAAAAGGAGTGGTTTTATGTGCTGCCGCTGGTAGTCATCACGATCTTCATGTTATCGGGCTATTCGCCCGGTTATTCCGCCATCCTGGGTATCGTGGCCTGTATTGTAATCAGCTGGTTTAGACGAGACACTCGTATTGATCTCAGGGGTTTCGTGCATGCCTCTCGAGCAGGGGCCGAGCAAAGCTTGAAAATCGGCGCCACGGTGGGTGTGATTGGTATCATCATTGGCGTTCTGACCTATAGTGGGCTGATTCTGACTTTTGCCGATATCGTCATTGAGCTCGCCGATGGCAAACTGTGGCTGACTATTCTGTTCATTGCGCTGGCTTCGCTGATCCTGGGGATGGGTGTGCCGGTCACCGCCGCTTATCTGATAACCGCGGTGGTTGCGGTACCTGCTCTGACCGAGCTGGGTATCAATCCCCTTGCAGCTCACATGATCGTGTATTGGTTATCCCAGGATTCCAATATCACGCCTCCAGTCTGTATCGCGGCTTTTGCCGGGGCCACGATTGCCAAAGCCAACATGTGGGCAACCGCCTGGATTGCGTTCAAGTTTGCCAAGTTCCTGTACCTCGCGCCATTCATTTTCGGTTATGTCCCCGAGTTTTCCCTGGATGGTAGCGCTACGGATATTGCCATAACGTTTGTGCTGGTCTTTTTAGGGACCTGGGCCTATAGCTGGTTCCTGAGTGGTATCTGGCTCCCTCGGAAGAAAGAACCAGTGGCATAACTTACTGATTTAATACAAATTGTGAAAAACTTGGCTATGAATTAGTTAAAAGTTCACATTTTAAACTAATCAATGTGACATAATCACAGCTTATGTTTTAAATAATATTTTTCTATATTAGTATCTACTTATACTAAATTTTGGAGAAATATTATGAAACTTAAAAAACAGCATGAAGATCGTGCCAAATATTACGATCGATTGGTTAAAAAGATAGTGGTTTACGGCGCGGCCGCTTTTTTTGCCGTCGGTACCGTTATTTCACAAGTCTGGATCGGTGTCTAAAAAAGCCCCTTAATTGGGGCTTTTTTTCATTATCCTTGTTTCCTCTCCTGCATTTTATCCCCCACCCCTTGAAAAATAGATTTTAATTCAGAGACTTACCTCTGGTATCTATGTGACATAATCACACCTTATGTTGCCATAAAATAAATAAATCATATAATTTAACCATATTAAATTTTTTGGAGACCATTATGGAACGCGTTGAGTATTATGATCGTCTGGTCCAAAATGTTGTTATCGGTGGTGGCGCGGTGGTATTTGCCGTGAGCACCTTAATCGCGACTTTATGGATAGGCGCTTAAAATAGAAATGAAGAAGCCCCAGCGATGGGGCTTTTTTCGTTATAGACGTTTTTTGGCGATATAACCCGAATAGATCAGGTG
>JASJBW010000026.1 GCA_030066315.1 Gammaproteobacteria bacterium | reverse complement strand
CGTCAGGATAGGCAGGGGCAAACCCCAGTGAGCCGCTAACAAGGCACCCACCTGGCAGGGCCCTAATCCCAGTTGTTTTGTGATCATTTGGTTGAGCGGACTTTCTGTAGCATTTTTATAGTGCTGGAAAACTTCATCCATCACCTGGGCTTCATGGTGTACTAGAAACAACAGCCCTAAATTGTGCAATAAAGCGGCTGCCCTGACTGAAGAAGCTTCAAAAGGTTGTTCTTGATCCATTGCTTCGTTCAGCAGTACGGCAATATCTGCGGTCAATAGTGTATCAGCCCAATACTTTACACAATCAAAAGCAGGACATCGATTGGGATCAAATGGAGCAGAGACCGCCAGGGCAATACTGACACTCCGGACCACTTGAAGACCCAGGCGAGCACAGGCATTCTCAATGGAATGGATAGGTTCGACCGGGGAAGACCAGGCAGAATTCGCCAGTGCAATCAGGCGGGCAGAAATACTGGAAAAATACTCAAGTTGATGGGATAGCTCTCGGTAACCAATGTTTTCGTTGGAAAGAGATGCCAAAAGATCGGGGACACCTGCGGGTAATATCGGCATTTGACTTGAGTCAAACTGCTTAAAATAATCACTGTGATTGGAATAAACGGTCATCGAAGGTATTCACTCAAGCCTGTTGCTCTGTAGGCAAATTGAGTGAGTGGTCACTCTGTTTAACATGACGCGTCAGAAAGTCAGTGGTCGCCAGCGCAGGAATTTTGTCGGCAACGACTGGGCGACTGAAATAATACCCTTGAATCACGTCACAACTCATGCCACTCAACGCGATTACCTGGTCACTGTCTTCAACTCCTTCTGCCACCACGCTATGCCCCAGTGCATGGGCAACACTGATAATGGTGCCAAGCAATATGGACGAGTCAGCATCTTTTAACATATCAGTTATAAACAAACGGTCGATCTTAAGACAATCGATAGGCAGATATTTTAACGAGGCCAAGGATGAATAACCGGTACCGAAATCATCAATGGATATGCGCACATTCATAGCTCTTAACTGATTAAAAGTCTCGAGATTATCTGCTGTTGTTTGCACCACACTCTCTGTGACCTCCAGCTCCAGCATTTCAGCCGGCCAGTTTGTTTTCTTGAGTACCTTTTTGACGGTATAGACCAGATCCGGGTCCTGAAAATGGATGGGGGAAATATTAACTGCCACCTGAAATGGGGGTAATCCCATGTCTCTCCAACGTGCAGCCTGTTGACAGGCAGTCATCAACACCCATTCACCAAGCGCCTTGATTAATCCGATACGTTCGGCAATATGAATAAATTCATCCGGTGGAATCATGCCTTTTTCATCGTGTATCCAGCGAACCAGCGATTCTACTCCTATCATCTTGCCGCTTTTAACATCAATTTGTGGCTGGTAATGAAGTTCTAACTGATCCTTTTCTATTGCCAAACGTAAATCATGTTCAATCTGCAAACGTCTTTCGGCTTCGTGAGTAAATGCGGTCTGATAGTACGCATAGCGATGCTTACCCTCAGATTTGGCCGCATACATGGCACTATCAGCCGCTTTGAGCAGGGTCTGGACTTCTTCACCATCATTGGGGAAATGCGCAATACCAATGCTGCAGCGGGGTCGTATTTGTTGTTTGCCCAAGGTGACTGGTTCATTGGTGGCATCCAGGCAACGATTCGCCGTATCCGCGGAGTTTATTTGATCCTTTATATTGTCCAGCACGATACAAAACTCATCGCCACTCAGGCGCGCAATAAAGTCATTTTCGCGAATCGCGCCCAGTAAACGTTCTGAGATAACCTTGAGTAGCTCATCACCCATGTCATGACCCAGGCTATCATTAACATCCTTGAATCCGTCCAGATCGAGGTACAAGATTGCAAATTCTTCATTGCGTCGACGTGAGGATTTGATGATTTCATCTAAATGCTTGTAAAAATATGCGCGGCTCGCAAGGCCGGTTAATTCATCGGTATAGGCCAATTGCCGGATACGCTTTTCAGCAGCTTTCTGATGAGTCACATCCTGTACGGTCCCCAGAATCACACTGTGGTTTTCATGAGAGGATTCTACCTCCTGGTGAACGATTAAAATTCGATCCTGTCGAGTTAATATCCGATAATCGATACCCTCCTCTGCCACTTCTCCATGTTTGGGCAGTTGCATAGAGTGCTGAACGAATTGATGATCCTCGGGATGGACAAATTTTAAGAAATCCTGCAGATTGGTGACGTCAATGGACTGCTCTCGATCCAGCATGGCTTTTAATTGGTCAGAAATCATAAAATGATCATTTTCCAGCTCCCAGCGCCAGTATCCGAGACCCGCTATTTTTTGTGCACTGATCAATCGTTCACGACTTTCGTGTAAGTCGCGAGCATTTTTACTGGCCCTGATCTGAAAACGTATCTGATGATTCAACAGGGCAAAATTCAAAGGTTTGTGGGTAAATCCCGCGGCCCCACTCTCAAATGCCTGGTTAATCGATGTCATATCATCTAGTCCTGTGACCATGACGACCGGTATATTTTTCAGTCCATCATGATCCTGCATATATCGACACAATTGAAATCCATTCATATCAGGCATCAAAGCATCGAGTAGCACCAGGTCCACTGAAGAATCTTTTAAGTGATCAATGGCAATAGCAGCCGATTCTGCTTCAATCACTTTATAGCCCAGTCCCATTAACGCTTCACGTGTACTTTTACGAAACCCTTCATCATCATCGACCAGGAGGAGTTGATAACGCTTCTGAGTATGCGTTGATGAGGGTATTTCTTTTTTCGTAGAGGTGACTGGTAATGGTTCTCCCGTTACCAGTGATTTCAATTCGTTGATTACCTGCGCTAGGGATTGGTCAATGATATTCACCAGATCTTCGAAAAGATCACTTCGTCTCTCATGAGCTGCGGTTTCCAATTGCAGGCAATAATCAGAAAAAATACGGGCGCCCAGGTTGGCACTCCCTGACTTCATGCTATGGGCAATTCTTCTGAGATCCTCTGCGTCATTTTGCTGGAGTGCCGTTTTCAAGTCTTGAACTTGTTCAGGTGTTTGCTCGATAAAATAACCGACTGTTTTGCCCAATACGTCACGCCCACTCGCATCCGACAATTCTTTTAATTGTTGGATCACCTCGTTTTCAATCACAGACGAATGGGCCCAATCATCCGTAGTCGGGGATGCAACCACGGTCAAGGGTTTAACGTTCTGCGGTTTTTCCGATAACCACTTCCTTACCATGAGACTGAGTTTTTTCTGATTAAACGGTTTACTCAGGTAATCATTCATACCTGCAGCATGGCATTGTTCCACGATACCTTTTTGTACATCTGCCGTCAGAGCCACGATTGGAATTTCTGGTTGCCCATCTTGTTTTTCTTGTTGACGTATAATGCGTGTGGCATTAAATCCATCCATTTTTGGCATATGGCAGTCCATCAGGATCAGGTCATAATCCCGGTTAGAAGCCATATTGATCACCTCATTACCATTTTCTGCCAGATCGACTTCACAACCCATGGTTAACAGCATGGTCGTTGCGACTTCTTGGTTCACGGGATTATCTTCTGCCAGCAAGATACAACCCTGAACTTTTTCCATAATTTTTGCGAGTCCTGAGCCGTTAGGACTGACTTCATAACCAAAGGCTTCAAATAAGGTGTCTTTTAATAATTGTTGCCGTACCGGTTTGATCAAATGTCTGAATATACCCAATTCTTTACTTCTTCTAACATCCTGATCTGAACCGGTAGAACTCAGCATGATCGTATGTGGCAGCTCAAGTCGATCATCTGAATGAATAGCTCTCACCAGCTCAAGTCCATCCATGCCTGGCATATGCCAGTCCAGCAACATAACTTGAAATGGATCATCTTCTTCGGTGGCAGTGCGCAATAGTGCCAGAGCCTGCTCGGCATTATCAGCCAACTCATCACGCATACCCCATGAGCCCACCTGATTATGTAGGATTTCAAGATTGATCTCATGATCATCAACGATGAGCACACGAATATCATTGAGCTCACCCGGCGATGTGGATGTATTCAATTGATCCTGGGTAATTTCAAAATCAATCGTGAAACTGAAGCGTGCACCCTCACCCAGTTTGCTATCCAATCTTATTTCACCATCCATTAAACCAATCAAACGGTTCGAAATGGCCAGTCCCAGTCCTGTTCCTCCGTAACGACGGGTTGTAGAGCTATCCGCCTGGCTAAAGGCATTGAATATACGTGCTTGTGCATCGGGTGGAATTCCGGGGCCACTATCAGCGACCTCGAAATAGATGCTGGCAATATTATCCTGACGTGAATCAACCCGGACCTTAAGACTGATATCACCCTGATCGGTAAATTTTGCTGCATTCCCTAGCAGGTTAATCAACACTTGACGTAAGCGTACAGAATCACCTCTGATCAGATAAGGCAAATCTGGAGCAAAATTCGAAATGAGTTCCAAATTTTTATGGTGTGCCTGACTGGCTATTAACTCCATGGAGTCTTCCAAGAGGGGCAGTAATTCAAAATCTTCCTGATTAAGCTGTAAACGACCGGCTTCAATCTTGGAAAAATCCAGGATGTCATTAATGATATCCAATAGCGATTCTGCAGAGCGGTAAGCTGTCAAAGCCAAACGGTTGGCGCGGACATCGAGACCGGTATCAAGTAGTAATTCCGTCATACCCAGAACACCATTCATCGGTGTTCTGATTTCATGACTCATGGTCGCAAGGAATTCACTCTTGGCCTTACTGGCCGCTTCAGCCTGCTCCTTGGCAATTTGTAGACTGGCCGTTCTTTCCTTGACCTTTAATTCTAGATCCTGACGATAACTGTCGAGCTTGCTATCACGTTCTTCAATCTGCTCCAACATTTCATTGAAGCGGTTAATAAGGATCCCGATTTCATCCTCTTCACCCCGTGGCAAACGCAACGAGTAATTCTGTTCTTCTGATACTGCCTGCATCCCTGCAACCAATCCACTAATGGGTTGCGAAATCCTTTTTTGCATTGATTGTGAGAGAAAATAAACCAGCAGCATGACCAGACCCACCAGCATCAAGGCCTGAATGAGATATTCTAGAATTTGCTGATTCAGTGAGTTCAAACTCGCTTCTATATAAAAGTAGCCGATCGTTTCATCTTCGAGAATCACCGGCATAAATAAATCAAAATGATTGAATTCACTTTTGATGATTACACCGGGCTGCGAATTAATGGCTCCATAAAAGGTATTCACATGATTGAGTGCATTCGTTTTAAAGGATTCATCAGTATAAAAATCCGCAAAAAAGGATCCATCCGTTTTTAATAAGACGGCACTGGTAATGGTTTCTTCTACGTGTAAGGATTTTAACAATTTGCTTGCCGTACTGGGATCATCGAAAGTCATAGCCGCAGTTGAATTCGTGGTAATAACCTGTGCCAGAACCTGAATACGTTGCAACAATGCTTCTCGATAAGACAAATATTCCTGGCTGATATAAACCATTGAAGCCAACAATAGCGCAAAACCACTGGTCAGCATCATGATACGACGCAGTTTAAAAGCAATGCCATTGCGTCCCAGCTTGATCATTTTTGCGCCTCTTCGTTAGGATTATTGATTACGGTGGATAATTCCAACAAGGGTGCGGCCAACGAGAGATTCGCTAGTTTGGCTTCCTCTAAATTAATCTTGAAACCAATTTTCTTTTCACCCCGCGTTAATTCGATGACACCGCCATCTTCAGCAAAATTATTGATATCACTAATCGTCAGACAGCCGACTTTGTTGATATTGCTTAATATGTTACCCAGGAAAGCTCGTTTGGAATCCGTGATAAACAATAAATGACAATGTTGATTGATCCTGTTTGAACGATTAAAAAAATGCAGTTTGATTGCTTGTTCCCTGACCTTTCTTTGTGTCAGGGGCTCAAGTGCTTCGGCAAAAACATTGTCACCCAGAATACAGAGATTGAATGATTCTTCAGCATTGCTCACTAACGCGGCAGGCCATTCGACAAACTTGGTCAACTTATATAAAAGTGCTGCTTTAAGTTTATATTCAGGTGAGGCTTTATGGTCATCTGAGAGAGCAGGACTCGAAAACAAAGTGCCTAATAAAAATATTAAAACATACGATATGAGCCTGACACTATTTCCATAGTGCCTGTATAGTTGACTCTGCTTCCTTTTTATAAGTCGGTTCATCAGCCCATCCAACTGGATTTATATATTAGAATTCCAGTTTTAACTGAACATAAGCAGAGCGCTCGATTTCAGTCACAGAGATAAAATTCTCACCCACAAATTCCGCATGGCGGTCATTATTCAAATTGTGACCCACTAATGACAGCTCCATGTGCTTCTCAGGTCTCCAATTCAATTTGAGGTTCAGGCTGGTGTAGTCTTCTATAGTTGAGGAAGAAACCGAGTAAGCACTGCCGTCGAGTTCATCAACATAGTAGAGCCAGACATCCAGCGACAGACGTTCCGAATAATCATAGGCGGAACGAATCGTCAGATGATGCTCCGGGGTCGATCCACCAATCAAATTTGCCGAAATATTATCCGTGCTGTCCGCATCCACGTCATCATCAACATCAACAAAGGTATAGGCAGTCTGTATTTTCCAATCTTCCCTCGGAAACCAG
Organism: Gammaproteobacteria bacterium; assembly: GCA_030066315.1. Classification (GTDB taxonomy): domain Bacteria; phylum Pseudomonadota; class Gammaproteobacteria; genus JACNJF01. Next base: position 6,260 of record JASJBW010000026.1, on the reverse strand, counting down.
TCAAAAATGACTTCAATTCCGTTTGTAAGAACATCACGTTTATTATCAAATTCAAAGCGAATCGGGTTGCCAAACACTGTGTCAGCGACTTCAAACGTACCCACATCTTCATATTGATTGTAAAATAGCGCGATATCGACAGATGTCTGTTCAGTAGGTTGTAAACGATAACCAATTTCGAATGCGGTCAGTTTTTCTGAATCAAATGCTTCACTGCCATCCACTGAAAGCTCTATTAGAGGTACAGGATTCACTCCCGTGGCAAGACTGCCCCGTCGTTCAACCGCTGAAGGCGTCCTTACGGCCCTGGATAAAGAGCTCCATAAGGTATGACCCGGTTTAGGAAGCCAAGAAATCCTCACATTAGGCTGGATTTCGGTGCCAGTGTACTCGTTCTCTTCGAACTTACTCCCTAAAGTCAATCGTAAATCATCGTCCAGAACAATCTCATCCTGGATAAATGCACTGACCAGTTCAATTTCAAGGTTATCTGTATTTTCAATGGAAACATTATAAGTATTGTTATAGGAATCCTCGATACGTCGGTAACCGAGCCCCCAAACCAGGTCATGCCCATCAAAACCCTGGTATTGGTGCTGAAAGTCGATGTCGAAGGTATCTATCTCCTGCTTCAGGATTTCCTCAGACCGATACGTATGATCAAAATAGGTTTGTAACGTGTAGTTTGAGTCACCGGCCTGATACTGCCAACGCCCCAGCAGGTTATAACCGCGTGATACAAACGCATCATCAATATTGGTTATCTGATAAGGAGGCGCATTGTCGGGATCAAAGGGATCCAGCCAAAGAGACTTAACAATCTGGTTAAGGTCGTTTTTATACACATCACCCTGCAAGGTCCAGCTTGAAGCATTATCAGTATCCGTGTCGATGCGAAAACCGCCTCTTAAAGATTGCCACTCATCCCCTGCTTCAGCGTCCAGTGCCGGGGCATAGGTCGAATCACGCTGATTCAGTTTGAGATAAAACCGTCCGGATAAGTCTTCACCGATTGCAAATCCTTTGCGAAAATGCGTAAAAAATTCTTCTTCGTCCCCACCACCCACAACATACAGGCTGCCCTGGGTTTTACTGGCCGACTTCGTAATGATGTTGATGACACCATTGACTGCGTTCGCACCCCATAATGTTGCTCCGGGGCCACGAATCACCTCAATACGGTCAATGTCTTCGAGGATGGTGTCCTGGTCTTCCCAGTAGACACCAGAATAGGAAGAGGTATAAACACTGCGTCCATCCATCAACACCAGCAACTTGTTGGCAAATTGTGCATTAAAGCCACGACTGGATACCGCCCACTTGTTACTGTCAATACGCGCAACCTGTATACCCGGAGCCAGGCGTAAGGCATCCGCAATGGTCGTGACACCTGATCGTTTTATATCTTCATTAGTAATCACAAAGATTGCCGCTGCGGCCTCGCTTAAACGTTGTTTTTTCTTGGATACCGAAGTGATCTCCATCGATAACAAGTCTTCGAGATCCAGATCAAAATAGGCATCAGTGGTTTCGTCAGTGGCGGCATGAAGATTTAAGGACAGACAGGCAGTAAAAATGATGAGATTTCTAAAGGTGAACATATGCTTTGTAACCGTATTGTTTAAGCGGTTGATTGCCGATTTCAGTAAATAAAGTGAATGCAGACACCAGGCCAAAAAATAGGCATGGCAATCCTTTAATCATTCATCGACAAGAACTGGGAAACCTTTAGTGAATTTTTGGTTTTTTTCAGCTGATATCAGCTAACGTCACCGGGCGGTAAGAATGAAAGATACCGCAGGATATGAACTACCCGGACGCGTATAAAAAATGACAGGAAACATCGAGCGTGTGGCCCACTGCTGATACCCATGGATCATGAGAGTACTGGGGCGGTTACAATAAGCTGTAATGGCTATTTCCAGGCTGGCATGTAATCTAAATGAGTTCAACGACTGATTATTCGGCTAATTTTGTCACGATGACGGGATTACCCTTAATCGTCTTATGGACTGGGCATCGATCCGCGATTTCTATCAAGCGTTTTTTCTGTGATTCCGTCAAATCACCTTGAAACGTAATCCTACGGGTAATCTTTTCCAATTTGCCTTCCCGGCCTTCGCAGTCTGCACAATCCTGCGCATGTACATGCTCGTGTTTTAAACGAACGAGGATATCCTCAATGGGTAAACCCTTATGATTGGCATACATACGCAAGGTCATGGAAGTACAGGCACCCAGAGACATCAACAATAAATCATAGGGATTCGGGCCCAGGTCTTGGCCGCCAAAGCTTTTGGGTTCATCTGCCATCAGTTGATGATTTTCGGAATAAAGGCCTCGCAGGAATTTTTTGTCCCGTTCAGTGACCACCACTTCTCCCTTAGCCGCTTTAGGAGCGCTGCCATAACGGTTGTCCTCGACGATGCTCTCCTCACTCAAATAGCGACTGGCCCATGCGGTTAACGCCTGAGCCACGTACTCGGCATCTTCTTTTTTACTGAGCAGATGATCAGCATCATCCAGAGATATGAAACTTTTTGGGTGTCTTGCTGACTGGTAGATTCTTGCAGCCTCATCAATCGAAACGATATCATCCACCGGTGAATGAAAAATCAACAAGGCTGCCTGCAATTGTTGAATATGTTTTGGAGATGCATGTTTTTGTAAATCATCGAGTAGTTGTTTTTTGATCGTAAACTTCCTGAAGCCGAGTGTGACTTCAGCGATACCCTCTTCTAACAATGTTTGTGAACTGTCTGAAAACAAATGCTGTACGTGGTCAGCCGTGGCTGGAGCACCAATGGTAACCACGGCCCTGACCGATGCGATTTGTTGAGCCGCACTGAGTACGGCTGCGCCACCCAGACTGTGGCCTATTAGCAGGCTGGGGGCACGATGCGATCGAGCCAGTTCCTGGGCAGCCGAAAGCAAATCCTGAACATTGGAAGAGAAATTTGTGTTGGCAAAATCACCATCACTGTTTCCGAGCCCAGTGAAATCAAATCGTAATACAGCAATTCCGCGTTGGGACAAGGCCCTACTGATGCGAGACGCTGCGGCGATATCCTTTCCACAGGTAAAACAATGCGCGAATAGTGCATATTCCCTGATCGGCTGATCAGCATCCGGTGTTTCCAGTAAGCCAGCCAACTGATCACCAGCATCATTGGGGAATTTAAATTTTATACGGGCCATAGGTACTCCAAACTTTGTAAGATGATGGATTATTGTTTATAGAGTTAGAAATGCTGATCTCAAAAGGTTCCAAAACGGTTATCAATGATGGGTCCTTATGCCTGAAAATCACTAAGCGTTTTGACTTTTTTCCACCATTTAAGGGGCATCATTGAGTTGAATTCCAGGCGATGGCTTGCCACGGCATGCACATTGATCTGTACGCGACGTAACTTCATGAGTGGTTTGAAATAAAGATTTTCCATAGATTGAATCAATTCAACTAAAGACACCTTAGTGTCACCTTTCAAGGCCTTTAACAGTGAAAGATCAATGACAATGGCAGGATAGTTTAAGGTTTGCGTGTTGAAAGCGGCTATCGGTTGGGTATCCGCCTGATATAAACATCCCACTGCGGTTAAGAGTTCATCATCACTGAACCAGTGCAGATGGGTTAATTTTTCTCCCTGGTAATGATCCGCCCCCCAAAACCACAGGCTATTCATCATGGGTAATCCTTTTTGCAATCGTTGTTGATTCAAAGGGTGCTGATGAAGAAACATCTGGATTTCATTGAGAAATTTATACCATTCGATGTGTTGATGCGCCTGGGCGAGAAAGGGGGTTATTTTTTTTCCCACTGCTGAAAGATAATGTGGCATTGAAGAAACCGGGCGTAACGTCTTCAGGACCATCATCCAGGTCTTATCCGGCAACTCATTAATATCACAATCTACTTTAAAATAATCTTTTAAATCATTGATAATTAAATTTATTTCGGAGTCTATTTCAACAGGATACAGCATCGCATTATTGATGTCGGATTTCAGATGCACCGGTCTAAACAGGATGCCGACGGAATCTTTTTGCGCTAGCACAGCTTGTGCGTAAGGTAACCGATTCTGGTTAATTCTCATTAATCTGCATAAGGCAGTATCCAGATCGGGCATAGTATCTGGACACTGACGGGCATAACGTAACAAACGATTCAGATAAGGCGTCTTAAATGTTGATTCCGGAGAAAACGCTTCCCCTGGTAGATTAAAAAGACCAGGAATTAACAGATCTAACACCGGTCTTTTAGCCACCGTAACTCCAGGTAACCGGATTGATCCCATTGTTTTTCATGTATGCCGTTCTTAACGTTCTGCCAGACTGGATGCCATCAGTTCAGCGACATCATTGGACAGCCCAGGCTTACTCTGTATCCGCAGAATTTGTTGCTTCATGAGTTCACCCAGTTCCGGTTGCATTTTTTTCCAGTTTAGAAAAGCACTGGCCATTCGTGACGCGATTTGCGGATTTGAACTGTCCAGTTCAATGATTTTATCGGCCAGGAATTGATAACCTTTGCCAGACTGGTCGTGAAATATGACAGGATTGGCCTGGAAAGCGCCGAGTAGAGAACGCGCACGATTCGGATTTAACAGGTTAAAGGCTTGATGATTTTCTAAGGCTAAAATTTCGTTGAGGGCATCGGTAGCATGAGAAGAAGCCTGTGCACTAAACCATTTGTCAACTACCAGTGCGGTATCCGACCATTGTGTATAAAATGCCTTGAACATGCGTTTTTTGGCCGGATGCTTGAAATGTACCACTGCCATCAATGCGCCCATTTGGTCGGTCATATTTTTCGCCTCATTGAACTGTTGCTCAGCCTGAGCAAAGTATTGCTCTTGATTCAGAAGTGCCAGGTAGACGAGGCAAATGTTTTTCAGCGAACGTCGTCCAATAGCATCCGGGGTGATTTGGTATTCACCCGAATCATTGCAGGAATCATAGATTTCTTGGAACTGCTCTGCATAGCGCAAGGAGAGTTGGTGTTTGACAAACTCTCTGACCTGATGAATTTTTTGAACATTAACGATCTCGCACAATTCAGCCAGGTATTTTTCCCCCGGCAGGTTGAGCATTTCAGCAAGCAAAGGGCGATCGAATTCAGCATTGTGCAGCAGTTCCCCATAGGCCGACAGTAATCCCTGTAAGCGATCGGTCATGACTATATCGTCAGCATGGATCAACTCCATCATGACCTGGGTAGCATATTGTTGACCCGCTTCCCATTGATTGAATGGATCGCTATCCCGGGTCATCAAGAGTGCCATTTCATCAACACTCAAGTCGGTTTCAACAAGAACGGGAGCAGAAAAACCTCGAAAAACCGAAATGACGGGGCATTCCTCAAAACCACTGAAGGAAAAAACCTGATCGAGTTCTTTGATGACCAGGACCTGTTCCAGGCCACCTGAATCATTGAGGGCTAGAGGATTACCCTGACTGTCGAATAAGGACAATGTCATGGGGATCAGGAAGGGAGCATTTGTTTCGTCCTGAGTACTACCCGGTGATTGTTTTACATGCAAACTTAGCGTTTGACTCTGGGCATCAAAGTGACGAGTTACGCTGACTTTGGGTGTACCGGACTGATCATACCAACGTTGAAACTGTGATAGATCAACATTATTCGCATCCTGCATGGCCTGACGAAAATCATCGGTAGTAACGGCCTGCCCATCGAAACGTTCAAAATAGAGGTCCATGCCCCTGCGAAAACCCTGCTTTCCTAACAGGGTATGATACATGCGGACGACTTCTGCGCCTTTGTTGTAGACCGTCACGGTGTAGAAGTTGTTGATTTCAAGATAGGATTGCGGGCGTACAGGGTGAGCCATGGGCCCCGCATCTTCGGTAAATTGATGCGCCCGCAAAACACGCACATCGTTAATACGCTGGATCGCACGCGACATCATATCTGAACTGAATTCCTGGTCCCGAAACACGGTCAGTCCTTCTTTTAAACTGAGTTGAAACCAGTCTCGACAGGTTACCCTGTTACCGGTCCAGTTATGAAAATACTCGTGGCCGATGACACCCTCAATATTCAGATAATCATGATCGGTCGCGGTCTGTGGGTTGGCTAAAACGTATTTTGTGTTAAACACATTGAGGCCCTTGTTTTCCATAGCGCCCATATTGAAGTCATCCACGGCTACGACCATGTACAGATCTAGATCATATTCCAATCCGAATACCTCTTCATCCCAGCGCATGGCTTTCTGAAGTGAACTGAGCGCATGCCCACA
>JASJBW010000025.1 GCA_030066315.1 Gammaproteobacteria bacterium | reverse complement strand
TAGAACGTGGCCTAATGAATCAAACCCGAACGATCCGTTTGCCTATTCATGTCATAAAAGAGCTGAACACCTATCTGCGCGCTGCTCGAAAGATTACACAGGACAATAAACAGGAAGCCACTCCAGAAGATATTGCCAAGATGATGAATAAGCCGCTGGAGGATGTCGAAAAAATGCTGAGCCTGGCTGATCGAGTGACTTCTGTGGATACACCTATGGCCGGTGATGGCGAAAGGCCCTTACTGGATGTGATTCCTGATGATAACAATCCGGATCCATCAAGTATCTTGCAAAATGAATCCGTGATGCAACACCTGGACACATGGTTGGATGAACTCGATGAAAAACAACGTGAAGTGGTGGTTCGGCGTTTTGGTCTCAGAAATCATCCCCGGGGCACGCTCGAAGAGGTTGGCCGTGAATTGGGTGTGACACGTGAAAGAGTGCGCCAGGTTCAGATGGATGCATTACGACGTTTGCGTAGGATCCTAGAAAACAAGGGTTATTCCCGCGAAAATATACTTCAGTAAATCACCTTTAAAGGAGAGCTGTGCGTAATTTAACCCTGGCACTTTTTTTAGGCGTTTTTGTTGTTCAATCTCTGATACCGGTATTAGCCGATTCTTTCACTTCTCCTTTTGGACAAGAATTCGTTAAAATTCCCGCGGGTGAATTTGTTATGGGAACGACGGATTTTGACCTGCTGATCAAGGAAGTTAAGCCGGAAAAAGTAGAACGCCTAAAAAAAGAACTACCTGCGCATAAAGTCCGAATAACCAATCCGTTTTATCTGGCAACGACTGAGGTCACTCAGAAGATGTGGAAGGAGATCATGGATGATGAACCTGGACGGGAGCGACGATGGTTACGTCAAGATTGGGCACAATTACCGGTAAGTCGGGTTACCTGGAATGATGTTCAGGATTTTATCGAGATCATCAACCGGGCCGATGATTCCTACCATTACCGTCTGCCTACTGAAGCCGAATGGGAATATGCTGCGCGCGCAGGTACCACTGGGCTGAGACCTTTTGCGTATGAAGACATGGCGAAATATGCTTGGTATCGTCAGAGTTCTGATAATAAACCCATGCCAGTAGGTACGCTGTTACCGAATGCCTTTGGTCTGTATGACATGATTGGTAATGTTTGGGAGTGGGTCGCTGATACCTTTGACAGGGATTACTATAAAATCTCACCCAGTGAAGATCCTAAAGGACCGGCCACGGGGATGCGAAAGGTCATGCGTGGCGGGTCTTATCATTGTTCACCAGAACGGGTGAGGGTGGGCATCCGGGGGTCTTATGTGGATTTTCGTTCTCTTTCGGTATTAGGCTTCAGGTTGGCGGCAGATAAAAAGTAGTTAAAGGATTTGTGAAGCGTAATCAGCCAGACGTGATCTTTCACCTCTTTTAAGGGTAACGTGGCCACTGTGTTCCCAGTCTTTGAAACGATCGACGATGTAGGTCAGGCCTGAAGTTGTCTCCGTGAGATAGGGTGTGTCAATCTGTCCAATATTCCCCAGGCAAACCACTTTAGTACCGGGGCCAGCACGGGTAATCAGCGTTTTCATTTGCTTGGAGGTTAAATTTTGGGCCTCATCCAAAATGATGAATTTCTTTAAAAAGGTACGTCCTCGCATGAAATTCATTGATGAAATTTTAATGCGATGCCTAACCAGGTCTGTTGTGGCCTGTTGCTCCCATGCGTCGTTTTTATCGTTGCCTACCAATACTTCCAGGTTGTCCATCAGTGCGCCCATCCAGGGTGACATTTTCTCTTCCTCGGTTCCGGGTAAAAAACCAATATCTTCCCCAACCGGAACGGTCACCCGGGTCATGATGATCTCGGAATAGCGTTTTTCATCCATTGTTTGGGCTAAAGCAGCAGCCAGTGTTAACAGGGTTTTACCGGTGCCGGCCGCACCAGAAAGACTGACAAAATCGATAGCAGGATTCATCAGTAGATTCAGAGCAAAATTTTGTTCTCGATTGCGGGCGTTGATCCCCCACACTGAATGACGTTCGCTGATGTAGTTTTTGATCACTTCAATGACGCAAGTGTCGTTTTCTTTTTCCAGAACGATGCCATCAAAGTTATCTTCAAGATAGATGAACTGGTTAGGATACCAATCCGCGGTATCTTCCCCGGTTATTTCGTAATAGGTTTTCCCTTCTCTTTGCCAGGAATGAATATCCTTGCCATGTTTTTCCCAGAATTCCACAGGTAAAGCCAAGCTGCCGGTAAACAACATGTCAAGGTCATCAAGAACTTTATCATTGGTATAGTCTTCGACCAGTATGCCCAGAACAGCGGCTTTAATTCGCAGGTTAATATCCTTGGAAACCAAGATAATGTCACAATCCCATTCATCATGGAGCGCAATCACTGTGCCGAGTATGGTATTGTCATTCTTACTGCCGGGGAGGGTGTCCGGTAAGCGGGGTGAATGTGCCTCCGTTTCAAAATACAACCGTCCGGTACTGCTGCCATTGCCATTCAGGGTTTTAAATTGTTCCAGGGGTAATCCCTGTTTTATATCCAGATCCTTATTTTCAGTCATCAGGTCGTCGATAAAACGGTTTACCTGACGCACATTTCGAGCCACCTCAGACATACCTTTTTTACCTTGATCGAGTTCTTCAAGTACGGTCATTGTCAGGTAGATATTATGTTCTTGAAAGCGGAAAAGTGCTGAAGGATCATGCATCAATACATTCGTATCCAGCACGAACAACTTGGGTTTTGTTTCTGTCATTTAATGGGATATTCGAAAAGAGGGACTGTAATAGACCGGCCCAGTTGCTGGGCCATAAAAAACACTGCCAAAATAATAGTAATTCTTGAAAATTAACAAAGTCGAAGTGTGATCAAATCAATCTCACCTGTCAATTAAAAATCTGTCATAAATAGGTATAGATGGAGCCGATTGTTAAACTGATCTTGCGAACGATATACTGCGAATAGTTCTGAGTGTACCTGAAATAATTCATGAATCTTTATTCCTCTAATCAAGTCTACGAATTGGATCGTTTGGCCATCACCATTGATAAGCAATCAAGCCTTCAATTGATGCAAAAGGCAGCCGAAAGTGTTTGGCAGCAATTACAAATTCGTTGGGCTGATAAACAGGAAATCGTCATTTTTGCGGGCACTGGTAACAATGGGGGTGATGCTTTTGCATTAGCCCGTTTGGCCTTGGTAGCGGGTTACAAGGTGAGGTTGTTTTATTTTGGAGATCTATCCAGACAATCAACTGAATCACTCCATTACCGCAATCTCTGGGAACAACAGGGGGGTGTCTCAGAACTCTGGAAGGACCAAGCGTACCAGGCGGAAATTATCATCGATGGACTATTGGGCATCGGCTTAAATCAGCCATTAAATGAACAATGGCAACAATTAGTTAAAAATATCAATCATCATCCCGCTATTCGTGTGTCTATCGATATACCCAGTGGTTTAAATGCCAATACGGGAACAGCCATGCCCATAGCCGTAGAAGCGAATTTGACGGTCAGTTTTATCGGCCGTAAACAGGGCTGCTATCTGGCGGATGGTCCAGACTATTGTGGAGAAAGAATTTTTGCTGATCTGGGGTTATCGACTCGTGCGGGTACAAAAGTGAAAGCCTCCCTGGAGGTCTTGGATAATAAAAATCTGCAGTTACCCCCGAACAGGAAAAAAAATAGTTATAAAAATCAGTATGGTCATGTGCTGGTGATTGGCGCAGGTCCTGGAATGTCAGGTGCTGCCAGGTTAGCGGGTATGTCCGCCTTACGCTGTGGTGCGGGTCTGGTCAGTTTGTGCGTGCATCCGGATAACTATACGATCGCTGCTAGTACCCATGCTGAACTCATGGTTTCAACCTGGAGTGAATTATCTGAACAACTGGCAAAGGCCTCCGTAATCCTTGTGGGCCCTGGATTGGGACACAGTAAAGCTGCCAAAGCGTTACTTCAGCAGCTTAAATCTGTAGCGCTGCCGATGGTCATCGATGCGGATGCCTTATATCCGGATTATGTGGATTCCGTGCAATCATCCCGGGTCGTTTTAACACCCCATCCCGGTGAAATGGCTCGTTTACTGAGTATGCATACGAATCTTGTTCAGAGTGATCGTGTTAATGCTCTTCTGGCCAGCAATGAGCGCTGGAATCATGTTTGTATTCTTAAAGGATGCGGCACATTAATTGGCCAGAGAAAACAGACTACAGCGTTGTGCCAGCAGGGCCATCCAGGAATGGCCACGGCTGGATCGGGTGATGTGCTTGCCGGTATCACTGCCGGTTTCCTAGCCCAGGGACTGGATGCGTATTCTGCCTCGAGAACAGCCGTATTTGTCCATGCCAGGGCAGCAGATCAATATGCCCTGAAGCAAGCTGCCGATTGCATGATCGCTGGCGATATCATTGATCAACTTCCCGTAGTCATGAAAAGCCTACGAGAGGACCAGGATAAACACAGATGAAGAAAATTTGTTCTGAACAGTCGATGAAGGATTTTGGGGCTCGTTTGATCGCAAGCTGTGATTCTGGTGGTGTGATCACTCTGAAAGGAGACTTGGGTACAGGGAAAACGACTATCGTTCGGGGGGCCTTGCAAGCATGCGGTATCGAGGGCGGTGTGAGAAGTCCAACCTATACTTTGATCGAGTTCTACCCATTGGAAAACGTCTCTGTTGCACACTTTGATTTATATCGCTTGAGTGATGCAGAGGAACTTGAATTCCTGGGTTATCGCGATTACCTCGAGAGCAATACGTTGTGTCTGATCGAATGGCCAGAACGCGCTGAAGGCTATTTAAAGGATGTAGGGCTCGAAATAAAGATTAATTACGCGGGTGACTGCCGCATGATTGAATTGCAGGCATTCAATGACTGGGGGCGCAACATTATAACAAAACTAAATTGACCTAGTTTCTAGATAAGTTGACTATCTCTTTAATAATTAAAGAAAAAAGTTGATTTTATCTCTGCCTTTTACTATAAATAGAGATATAGAATCATAAATAGTCTAATTCTTAGCGAACACCATGGAATCACTAACGCTTGCACGCAGGCTTTTTTTGAAGAAAATCACCGGCCTTGGCGCTCTGGTGACAATGTCTTTCACCACACAAAAGGTTCTCGCAGGCAACCGTGCGGCATTGACCAGCGTACGCGTCGCTCAATCCAATGAAGATCATACCCGGGTCGTTTTTGATCTATCGGGAGCAATTGAACATGATCTGTTTACGTTGACCGGACCTAATCGGGTAGTGATCGACCTAAAGAACGTGCGTAAAAGTGCTGCGCTTATATCCGATGATCATGAAACGAATTTACTTAACGGCATACGCTCATCAATCAGGAACAATAAAGACTTGCGGGTCGTCCTTGATCTGAAGGGTAAGGCACGTCCCAGAAGTTTCATGCTGCAACCGAATGATCAAGCCGGGCATCGACTGGTTATTGATATGCATGCGACCCAATTGAGCCCGACACCGGTTAAAACCAACCAACAGCAGCGGCAGAAAAAGAAAAAAGAAATTGTTATCGCGATTGACCCTGGACATGGGGGGCGTGATCCTGGTGCCGTAGGGCGCAAGGGAACCCGAGAGAAAGATATTACTCTTGCGGTGGCTAAGAAATTAAAAAAGGTCATCTCAGCAACACCTGGGTTCAAGGCGGTATTGACTCGTGAAGGTGATCAATTTGTTGTATTGCGCAAACGTGTAGAAAAAGCTCGTAAACACCAGGCTGACCTGTTTATTTCTTTGCATGCAGATGCTTTCAAGAGTCCAAGGGTGGAAGGTGCCTCGGTCTATGCACTATCACTTAATGGTGCAAGCTCTGAGGCGGCCCGTTGGATTGCTGAAAAGGAAAATGCCTCGGACTTGATTGGAGGCATTAGTCTGGATGATAAGGATGACCTGATTGCTTCGGTATTACTGGATCTCTCCCAAAGCGCCACGATCCAGGATAGTCTTGAGCTTGGATCTGATGTTCTGAAGCATCTAGGCAAGGTAGGCAAATTAAATAAGGACCAGGTGCAACAGGCCGGCTTTGCGGTGTTGAAAGCACCGGATATGCCTTCCATACTGATTGAAACCGCGTTTATTTCTAATCCCAAAGAAGAGCGTCGTCTTAAGTCCTCAAAGCATCAGCATAAGATCGCTAAGGCCATTTTCTCGGGCATAAAAACCCACATGAAAAACCGGTTGGCCTGATCATCATTAAACTGAAGCCTAGGTGGTTTGTTTCAGTCGCCATTCCTGACTGAGTTGGCGGAATCTTTTGATCACATTTTCACGCTGGTAACCACGTGCGTATTTAATCTTATTGTAAACCGTGAATATTTTTTCCAGATCTTCATCTTGATAACCCTGTTCTTTCTCGATTCGTACCAGGAATTCATGCAGGTATTCTGATGGTTTTCTTTGATAGCCTGAACGTTCGAGTTTTTTTAACAACCGGTTGATGATGATTTCATAATCTGCGGGTCGCTCCGGAAGGTCCCGGTACCAACTGATGAGCCAATAAGAACCGGTAATTAAAACCAAGCCAATAACCAAGGCGATGACCATATCGCCCCAGGTTCTAATACCAAGCCCAAGGTTACTCAGAAAACGCATTTGCTTTTGCTGGTCATAATTTAATACCCAGCGGTTCCAGCTATGCTGCAGGTTATCCCAACTGTAAAGAATTTTGCCGATAAGAGGATTACGATTGGCGATCTTAAAAGAGCTCAATCCTTCGTTAAGCGCCTGATCCAGGCCGATTTCTATTCGATCGGGTGAGACCGCCGCAGTTGGATCAATTCGAACCCATCCCTGGTCTTCCAGCCAAACCTCGCTCCAGGCATGTGCATCAGATTGCCGTACGATCAGATAATTACCCACTTGATTGTATTCACCACCCTGGTAACCGGTCACGATCCGTGCCGGAATACCCGCCGCCCGCATCAGTAGGGTAAAACTGCTGGCGTAGTGTTCACAAAAGCCTCTGCGTGTTGAGAAAAGAAATTCATCACTGCTGTGTCTGCCCAGTACTGGGGGTTGTAATGTATAGATGTATTCCTGGTTACGAAACATCGACAGGGCCGCGTTGACGATTTCAGTATCCGAGTTATATTCTCGAGCCCAGCGTTGCCCTAAGGCCAGAGTTTCTGGATTGCTGTTTTCGGGATACTCGCTCGTTAACAGCAGGTAATCCAGGGACTCTTCGAGTTCAAGCTGATAGGTGAGCGTTGAGGATAAGGTATAACGTTTAAGATCGTTGACGGCTTTATCACTGGTCAGCTGATATTCATTGTTCATGTAACTGTCTTCGATAATCCCAGTGGGAATATCTAATCCAAATAACCAGTTTTTCCCATTGGGTTCTAAGGTGATGGTGTACTGCACCAGTTGTCCCGTTTGGCCAACATTCAAATTTTTCAATTCTGTGTGTTTATGCTGTAGCCAGGTTCTGCCGGTGAAATTAGCCATCACGGGACCCCGCCAATAAAGCTGATCCTGCCTGGGCACTGTTCCGTCAAAGGTTACACGAAAGGCGACTTCGTTACTGGTTATGAGGTTACTGATTTCACCGGGTGACATGGTTTCACTGAGGCCGGTCACTCCACCGCGTTGTTCCTGGGTTATGCCCCAGATAGGACCCGGAATTCTAGGGACCAGCAGAAACAGAATGAGCATGATGGGTACTGATAATCCTATCAAGCGCGAGGCAATTTTAAGCCGTTCACTCAGTGCAATATTTTCTTCGCGTTGATTAATCGTAATCAGCGTCGTTGTAATGAAAATCAAGGCACCAAACATATAAGCTGCAATGTATAGGGTTTGCCCAAAAAGGAAATGCGTGGCCAGTAAAAAATAACACAGAAAAACCAGTATCAAGATATCACGATGGGTCTTGGATTCGAGAAATTTGAACGAGGTCATCACGGTTAATAATGCAAGCCCGGGCTCTCGGCCTACAATAGTCCAATATTCAGCAAATACACTGATCCCTCCAGCCAATACCAGTGGTACCAGGATCCATCTGGGGATGGCCCAGAGCCAACCTCGGCTTTGAGCACCCCGCCACATCAAGGCAAACAGGGTAAATCCCGTGATCCAAAAGGGAAGATTAAAAAAATGCGGCAACATTGCTACCAAAAAGCTTAACGAGACCGCCACGATGCTGGTTCTATCAGCCGTCTCCTCGGCTATTCTGTCAATAGGAAGATTATTCTGCATCGACGGCTAATTCCGCGTTTTTATTTTTTTGCTGGTAAGTTGCCAGGTGATCGAGGCATTTTGCCTGGTGCGCAGAACCGGTATCCTGATCAATGATGATACCGGGTAATCTGAGGCCAAATTTTCGCCCATCTAATTGAGCTTGTATGACGAGGGCGGTCATCTGGGAGAGTTTCCCCTCAATGCTTGTGGCAGACATATCCTCCCAATTAATCCACAAGGAGGGTGTTGCATGCCCTTCAAAGGTCTTGGTTAACATGCCACGACCCTGGGCATAAGCCTTCCATGAAATGTGGCGTAACGACTCACCACTGCGATGTTCTCGTAACCCGGCAAAATCATCTCCATCCGCTGTATCAACCCTGGTTTTGCCATTGTCATCCTGCATCAGCGAATGTTCCAATTGATGGTCAAACAGGGGTTGTGGGTAAATCAAAATAGGTACATTAAATTTCAACCAGCTCCAGGCATGGAACAACCCGGTAGGATAGCGTGTATAGAGAATAAAACCCGCCGGTTGGTAGAGGCCTCTTTGAATGGCGGGTAAGGCCAGGCACAAGGATGCTTCACTCTCCGCTTCCACACGGGTATAGGCGGGTACCTGGTTTAAATATTGAATACCTACTGCATAACGATGATTTTGCTGTGGATTGTTTAAGGTAAAACAGAGTTCGAGATGTTCACCCTGATAAACAGGTGCCGGAGTTTTTAAATCGACATCCAATCCCAGGAGATTACGATGGGTTTGCCATAAGCTGATAATACCGAGTGCAGTCAGCAGAAAGGTCAGGGCATAAGCCATGGAATTCTGGTAGTTGATCGCGGCCAATAACAACACGATCAACATCATCGCATACAGATAACCAAAACGTGTGGGTAAAATATACAGGCGACGATTATAGAGATGAATGGCCCCTTCGGATGGAGGATTTCGTAACGCTATCCAATGATCCATGCGCTTACGAACGGCTGCAGGCATTAGCGATGCAAGCAGAGCCATGGTTGTTAAGGAATAGCTGTTGAATGAAGAATTTCTTCGACCAGGTCTTCTACATTCTTACTATGCTGTTCATGTGCCATCAGTCGATGGCAGCTGATGGCGGTGAAAACTGCCTTGATATCTGCGGGTTCAACGAAATCACGTCCCTGCATGAATGCCCATGAGCGGGCAGCTTTAAGCAGGGAGAGTGCTGCACGAGGAGACAATCCGAATACAAATCGACTGTTATCACGTGTGGCAGTAATGAGTGACTGCACATAATCCAATAAGGCATCAGATACATGTATTTTTTGGATGGCTTGTTGCAGATTTATCACTGTATCGAGATCCATCACTGCTTTCACTTGTTGTAAAAGGTCCTTACGGCTTTCGCCGGCTAACAATAAACGTTCCGCTTTGGCATCTGGATATCCCAGGTTGATTTTCATCATGAAACGATCCAATTGAGATTCGGGTAATGGAAATGTTCCGGCCTGGTCGAGAGGATTTTGAGTTCCTATCACAAAAAATGGATCATCCAGGTATCGCGTCTGACCTTCAACTGTAATCTGGTGTTCTTCCATGGCCTCAAGCAGGGCACTTTGAGTCTTGGGAGTGGCGCGATTAAGTTCATCAGCCAAAACACAGTTGGTGAAAATTGGGCCAGGGTGAAAGTTGAAGGTTTGGCTTTGAGGATCAAAGATGGAAACCCCCAGTATGTCGGCAGGTAACAGGTCACTGGTAAACTGGATTCGATTGAATTCAAGGTTGAATACCTTGGCGATAGTATGAGCCAGCGTGGTTTTACCTACCCCGGGTAAATCTTCAATAAGACAATGTCCGCCGGATAATAAACAGCATACAGCCAGCCTTACCTGCTGTGGTTTACCGACAATTATCTGTTCAATTTCTCCAATTGCGGATTGAACGCCCTGCTGCAGATGAGCAGGTGAGGGGTTGGTCTGGTCAAGCATCAAAAGTGTATCCTGTCTGTTTCAATAGGAAAATTCTGGAATCTCCTATGAGTGTAGCTGCTTTTAGACAATAAAAAAGCCCGCAAGTGCGGGCTTTTTTAGAATCGTGATGGACTTGACGTTAACTGAATGCATGCCCATTTTTTTTGCCAAACATTTTCAGGATACTGGCTAATGGGCAGAATCCTGTAAAAGCGGATTGAAGAAGATTCAGACCAATAAAAGCGTTGAAAAATAACCAGTAAACATGGTGATAGTAGGCGAGGGTTGAAGTCAGGATAGCCATAATACCTGCCACTGCTAATACAATGCGTTCAATATTCATATCCAATTTCCTAAAGAGACTGTTAAATTATGGCGCAGGAGTCTATATTAGAAAACTCTAATAATCAAGTTGAGTTGATTTTTCAGTTTAAAAAAACTATAAATGGATTTGTTTGCTGCAACGCAGCATTAAATCGTTAATCCCTTAGAGTAAAACCATGAACTACAAAGATATACTGGTGTATTTGGATGATGGTGAATCCAATACACAGCGCTTAAAGGCCATATGCGAACTGGCCCAATCGCATCATTCTCGTGTCACTGGCGTGACATTATCCACACTAAAACCGGCCCATTTGAAAACCAAGGATAGCAAAGCTTTCCAACGCATGTCTGAACAGGCGGCTGAAGAAAGAGCCAAAGAGTTTATTCAGTATGCTCAACAGGCGGGTATTGAATCCAGTTACCGGATTATCCACGGTGATGCCAGTGAAGCTATAAAGAAAGTGGCCCAGTATTCCAGAAATTTTGACCTGGTCGTGCTTCGACAGGCGAATCCCAACAATCCTAATTATGATTTGGTAGAAGAGCTGGCAGAGCAGGTTTTGTTACTGAGTGGTCGCCCCATATTTTTCATGCCTTACATTGGGGCCCATCGAATTCCCTATCAAAATGCCATGATTGCCTGGGACGGTTCACCTTCAGCAGCTCGGGCCGTACATGACGTGTTACCGATATTACGTGAGATAGAAAATGTGACTATCCTGATTGTTAAAACGGATGCCAAGAAGGTCGCTAAAGGTGAATTATTAGCTGATGATCTGAAGGCGCATTTACAACGTCATAATGTGAATGCGGAGGTTCGACGGACTTTGGCCGGTACCTTCGATGTCCCCACGGTCATTTTGAACGAAATTGCAGAGAATGATATCGATCTCCTGGTTATGGGGGGGTACGGTACACCCAGTTTAAAACAGAAAATATTCGGTGGTGTAACCCGAACACTGTTATCCAGCATGATTATTCCAGTCATTATGTCGCATTGATCAATAGTCGATTACCTGTGTCATCCCCATGACCGATAATTTGCCGTTGCTGTATTCTTTTCGCCGTTGTCCTTATGCCATGCGTGCGCGTCTTGCTTTAAAAATTAGTGGACTCCGAGTTCTATTAAGGGAAATCAAGTTATCGCAAAAACCCAGTGTGTTCCTTGAGGCTTCATCAAAAGGTGAGGTACCGGTTCTGGTGTTGCCTGGTGGAAAAGTGATTGAAGAAAGCCTGGATATCATGTTGTGGGCTTTGAATCAGCATGACCCGGAGGCCTGGTTGGATTCCACTCTGAAAGAACAGACGTCAAGACTCATCAGGGAAAATGATTCAACATTCAAACAACACCTGGATCATTACAAGTATTTTGAACGTTTTCCGGAGGCACCTCAATCAGAGTATCGAAAACAGGGCGAAACGTTCTTAAACACTCTGGAAGATTTGTTGCAACAAAAAAAATACCTGCTGGCTGAAAGGTGTACTTTAGCAGACATGGCGATCATGCCATTCATTCGTCAATTTGCAGGCGTAGATAGAGATTGGTTTAATCAGTCACCCTACCAGGCTTTGCGGCAGTGGCTTGATTCATTAATTGAATCCGATTTATTTATCAGCATTATGCCCAAGTACGTTTTTTGGCAACAAAATCAGCAGGAAGTGTTTTTTCCAGCTGAATAGATACCCGATATGTTAACGATCTGTCCGCGGGATAAAATCTCTTGAGGTGGCGCCGGTATAGATCTGGCGAGGACGTCCAATACGTTGTTCAGTATCTTCCATCATTTCCATCCACTGTGAAATCCACCCTGCAGTTCTGGCCATGGCAAAAATAACCGTAAACATATTCAGGGGCATATTCAGGGCTTTGAGGATGATACCCGAATAATAATCTACGTTGGGATAGAGATTACGTTCGAGAAAATAATCATCTTCCAACGCGATACGTTCCAATTCACGTGCAGCATCGAATAATGGAGTGTTGGTAATGTCCAGGTCATCGAGTAATTCTATACAGGCCTGGCGAATAATTTTCGCACGAGGGTCATAGTTTTTGTAAATTCGATGACCAAAACCCATCAGGCGGTAACTATCATTTTTATCCTTGGCACGTTCTACATACTTCGGAATTTCTTTGGGGTCATTGATTTCCTCGAGCATGCGAATCACTGCCTCATTGGCGCCCCCATGGGCAGGCCCCCATAAAGAGGCAATACCCGCTGAGATACAGGCAAATGGATTGGCTCCAGAACTGCTTGCAAGTCTTACCGTAGAGGTACTGGCATTTTGTTCATGATCGGCATGTAAGATGAAGATCAGGCGCATGGCATGTACGGCAATGGGGTTGGGTACATATTCTTCAGTAGGCATAGCAAACATCATGTACATGAAGTTCTCAATGAAATTGAAATCATTCCTGGGATATAACAGCGGTA
>JASJBW010000136.1 GCA_030066315.1 Gammaproteobacteria bacterium | reverse complement strand
CTGGGCTCATGTATTTGGGATAAAAACAAGACTTTCCATGGTATTGGCGATAATCGCTGGCCAAGATGAAGCCGTTGAAACGGACTCTCCCTATAGCCGGGATATTCAAGGACTTCGTCTGTCTTTTGCTTATCCCATTACGCATCGCTTTAATCTTTTCACTTCTTTTAGCACTACTGATTCAGATTATGATTCTCCTTTCTTTGATGACACGGAAAATAGGATTGACAGTAACGATGATTTGTCCATAGGCGCAAGTTGGCGGGTCAACAAAAACTGGTTGTTACGCGCGATTGTTTCTAGCACGGAAAATACCTCGAATGTAGAAATTTATGATTATGACCGGGATACCATCATGTTAACTGCACGGAGCGATTTCTTTCCATGATTCATCTCACCAGGAAATCAGTTTTCAATCCATTATGGATTCTGTTGGTTTTATTCGTCAGCAATCAGGCCTTGGCTGAAGCTGGACGGGTTGTTTTTGTGTATGGAATGGTGACTGCGGAAGGTAACAATGGCATCGTGCGTACCTTATCCAAGCGTGACACCGTTGATTCTGGAGAAATTATTCGAACATCTTCCCGTTCACTGGTGCAGATCCGCATGATTGACAAGGGGTTTATCGCCTTACGCTCGAATAGTGAAATTAAAATTGAGCAATACCAGTTGGGTGCCAATAAAGATGAGGATGTTGGCATATTTGAGCTCATTAAAGGGGGGTTGAGGGCAGTCACAGGAATCATCGGAAAAAGACTCAGAACCTCATATAAGATGCGTACGGTCAATGCCACGATCGGTGTAAGAGGCACCGACTACACGGCCCGTTTGTGTAACCAGGACTGTAACCAGGCATTTGGTAATTTAACGGTAGATGGTCAGATTGATGATGGTCTGTATGTGGGTGTCAATTCGGGTGGCATCAGCCTCAGTAATCAATTGGGTTCACTAGATCTGGATGAATTACAATACGGTTATGTTAAAGATGCTACCACGGCGCCCGTAGCACTGTTATCAGCACCCGAATTCCTTTATTTCAATAGCCGTCCACCCAGTCAGGACAGTGATGACCAGGCCAGTGCTGATGTTGAATCAACTACCGATACTACGGTGGCAGCACGGGCAGTGGTTGAACCTGCCAGTGCTGATCTGAATACCGATCTCGGTATGAAACAAGATCTGGAAGTAGACCAGGTGGAGATAACCCAGGAGCAAATCGAACAAAATATAGAAATTGAGCTCACCGCAGAAACTGAGGGTGGCGGCACCTTTCCCCTAAACGAAGGTGAAATTACCAGCAGTCGCATGGTGGTCACCAGTTATGGTAAAGAGGGTAGTGCAGGCTCCATTGCATCGGTTTACTCCAATCCTTTTGATACGGCTACCGTCAACAATAATGAACTGATTTCATTCGAAAATAACTTCATTGATGGTGGCACAGGGCAATATTCTCCAGGGACCACTTCGGTGATAGATCTTGGGTATGATCCTGAAACAGGCATAGCCTGGGGTCGATGGAATGCGGGTATTGCTCAGTTTGAGCCTTCAACTGGGGGTACTTCCAATATCGATTTATCCAACTCCAGTTTGCACTGGGCCAGCAGTCCAGATCAATCGCAGAATATCGCCTTACCCAGTTCGGGAACGGCAGCTTATACCTTGATCGGTAATACCTCACCCACGGATAATCTGGGAAATACCGGTATATTGGGCGCAGCTACACTTGATGCCAATTTTACCAACATGACCGTGGATACCAGTGTTGATATCGGTATTAATAACCAGGTTTGGAATGGCACTGGGTCCGGGTTGCCGATCACTTCGGATGGAGGATTTAGCGGAGCTCTAAGCGTTGATGTCGATAGCGGTACTTATACCGGTAGTGGCAGTGCAGCCGGGTTCTTCACTAATGGCGCTGCTGGGGCTGGGATGGGTTATTCACTGGAAGCGGATATCAATGGTCCGACTACGGTTAACGGAACTGCCATATTCAGGCAATAAGGGGAGTGGAGGAGAGCATGATGATTCGTCGACTGATTTTAAGCTTCCTACTCATCACCACCTTAGTTGCCTGCTCATCAGAACAATCACCAGATCAGTCCGCTATTGCTGTCTCTCAAACCGATGAGGCGCTTTTTAAAGTTTCGGGTGTAGTTACCAAGGGGCCTATCAATAATGCCTTACTGGAAATCATCGCGTTTGATGCCAATGATGGCACTGAATCCGGTACACCTCTGGCCACCACGACCACGGATGCTAACGGTAACTGGACGGTTTCTATTACACCCGCACCAACGGTTCCTTTGCTAATTAAGGCATCAGGGGGAACATTCATCGACGAGTCAGATCCTGAACCCGTTATTGCCAATAAACGGAGTATTACCTTTGGACCGTCTGAATCACTCATGGGTGTGCTTTACCCGGGTTTCAACACGGCTTCGGTCAATATTCTCACCAGCGCAATGATCGAAAAAAGTCGTACGGAAGCAGCAGGCACTAATTTTCTGAATGTACTGGGTAATAATCGAAACATTGCAACCAGTGCTCTGGGCTTTGACCCGTTTACTGTTGCCGCGACGAATCCATTAATACCGGCGCAGAATGCCAGTGCCGATGCCATAGAATATGCCATGTATCTCGGGGGTATTGCCACGGCATTGAATACCGCTGCAATCAAGCTTGGTGTTGCCGTGCCTGATTATAATATCGTGAGCCATTTTATCCAGGACTTGAGTGATGGCGTAATTAATGGCGTAAACCAGGTTGAAAACCCTTTACTCATTGATGTTGGAAATGGCAACGTTAATTTTCCATCGGATATCAATCTCAATAACGCGATTACCCGATTTCGTAATAATAATTATTCAGCTTATGCCGCTACATCGGTAACTGATGTGGTTACGATTAACACCGCTTTGATGCAAACTTCAGGTGTGAATAACGAGCCCACGGCCATCGATGATGCCTTTGCGACGGTGGCAGACACGCCTTTGATTACCGGAGATGTTTTGGCTAATGATTCGGATCCGGACGGTGATGCCTTAACGATCAGTACCTTTACCCAGTCAGCCAATGGAACTGTAGCTGATAACGGCGATGGTAGTTTTACCTTCACCCCGACAGCCGGTTTTACCGGTAATGCGATATTCAGTTATACCGTGGACGATAACAAGGGTGGATTGGATACGGCCCAGGTAGTCGTTGCCGTCTCTGCTGCACCCAATGATGATGGAGGGGGGAGTAGCGGCAGCACGCCTCCAGTCGCCAATGCAGGTGCTGACCAAAATGTTGATGAACAGATAACAGTGAATCTATCCGGTAGTGCTACCGATTCTGATGGTACCGTGACCGGTTACAGCTGGTCTCAAGTGAGTGGTTCAACCGTCACGATAAACAATGCAAACAGCGCTAATGCCAGTTTCGATTCACCAGTTGTCTTGTTGGGGAATATCGAGGTCCTGGTATTTCAGTTGATCGCCACTGACGACTCCAATACCGATGGATTTGATTTTATGACGGTCCTGGTAAATCCAGTGTTGGTCGATCCCATAGCAGATGCCGGCCCTGATCAAACATTAAATGAATTACTAACGGTTAATCTAGATGCCACGGGCAGTAACGACGGTACCGACGGCACTATCAGTAGTTATAGTTGGACGCAACTGTCGCCCGTTTCACCGGTAGTCGTCTTTTCCGACCCAGGTTCAGCCACCCCCAGTTTTACCGGGCCAGACATTGCCAATGACACGACTTTCACCTTTCAGGTAACGGTGACTGATAACGAGGGAGGTACGGCGACGGATACGGTTGATGTTACCCTGACTTCCCTCAATGCTGGACCTACCGTTGTTGATGATCCGAGTGAAGTGGCCGTTGAGGATACGGTTACCCAGTTTACCACGCTGTTAAATAACGACTCGGATCCCGAGTCTCATACCTTTACCATCAACTCGGTTTCTTCGCCAACAGCCAATGGTGGTGCGGTAATCATTGATTCCGGTAATACCTCCGTAACCTACACACCCGCCCCCAATTTCAACGGTACGGATACGTTTACCTACACGGCGATCGATCAATTCGGCGCGTTAAGTACTAACTCTGCAACTGTCACCATCTCGGTTGCTGGGGTGAATGACGATCCGGTTGCGGTCGATGATAGCGCCTCGGTAACGCAAGGCTTCCCGATTACCATTACGAACTTGATGGTCAATGACAGCGATCCGGAAGGGGATACCACCAACATCAGTGGTGTTACCCAAGGTTCCAACGGTAGCGTGGTCAACAATTTTGACGGCTCTGTCACCTATACTCCAAACCTCAGCTTTAACGGCGACGATACATTCACCTACACCATAGTCGATGGCAACGGTGGCTCAGATACAGCATCCGTGACCGTTACCGTGATCCCGGATACCGACGGCGACGGTCTAATCGATAGCGAAGAAACCTCGACCTACAGCACCAATCCAAACATAGCCGATTCCGATTCGGACGGTTTCAACGATCGCCACGAGGTGCTTGCCGGTACTAATCCAAATGATATTTTGGAGTTTCCGCCAGGAACCGTGATTAGTACTGGTAACAGTAATAATACAATTAGCAGCAACACGACCTGGGACTTAGCCAGTTCCCCCTACTGGGTGCAAAACGATGTTAATGTCAATGGAGGCGCCACGCTCACTATAGAAGCTGGGGTAGTAGTCAAGTTTAACAACAATACTATCGATCTTTTTGTGACTGGCAATGCTACGCTGGACGTACTGGGCAATGCGCCGATTCCACAAAATGTCCGCTTTACCTCAATCTTTGATGACAGCATCCAGGGCGATACAGGAGGGGTTGTAGGCACACCGGCAGCTGGCAATTGGAGAGGTGTTGATTTTCAGGCTCTAAGCAATGGCACACTCAATAACCTGTCGGTTCGTTATGGAATTGATTGTATTGCTATCGATAACAGTTCCCCTCAGTTGACAGGTGTTGAAGTGGGTGATTGTAGTGGCTACGGAATTTATACCTACTCAACCACCACTTCGATCACGAGTTATCTGCGTGATATTACCGTAACTGATTTTGATCTCAACAATACATCAACTGGCAATGTGTCTGTATGGCTTGGTTCGGCGAATTCCACGACCAATACACTCGATATTCAAAATGTGATCATCGATGAGTCTAATACCTACAGCGTTGAGATAGTCGCCAGGAATACCTCCAACATTTCGGGCTCGTTTGATGATCTCATGGTTACCAATTCTGCCAGCTATGGGCTATACATTCATAATGATGGCACTGGGAACGTCGATCCGTTGCTGTCTAATATCAGTCTTACTAATCCTGATAGCATAACGATATCCCATCTTTATATAGACAATAATTCAACTGGTACGTTGAGCCCCAGTTTTAATGGTACCAATGTGATCTCTGGGCTGGATGGTGCGGGCAGTGCCGCGCTAAATGTTGTCGAAGCAACACCGGATTTTCTTGATACCGGAACCTGGAGTCTCAGCGACACTGGTTATGGCATAGTGCTTAACGGTGGTGCCGGCAACTATAACAACATCAACATCGATAGCGTTGTTACGGCAGGACTGTTACTACAGGCGGCGGCCGATCCGGCAGTGTTTGACGATGTTGTGTTGACTAATGCGTTTACTCCGTACGAACTCGGTGGGCAGACCATTACTTCAACTATTTCGTCAGGCTATGATTTTTCTGATCCTTCTGTTACCAAGGAGTATATCCGTGTCGGAGGTTCGTTGTTGGCAGATACGGTTTTCACCGCTGACCCACTGGATGCAATCGCAACCTATGGTCTTTCAGAACCCAGCATCTGGCGTGTTATAAGCTCATTGACCGTTCCCGCGTTAGTGACACTCACAGTCGATGACGGAGCCATCGTCAAATTTGATGGCAATCACTCTCTGAATGTCAATGGATCACTGATCGTCGGAGATGGTGATGGTTCTGGACCCAATGCGGTGTTTACCTCTTTCAGCGATGATGACTATGGCGGAGATTCGAACAATGATGGCGCCTCAAGTGGAATATGGAGTGACTGGAATCAGATCCGTGCGAATGTTGATGGCAGTGTCATCGATATTGATAACGCGATCATAAGATACAGTGATTATGGTGTCGTACAGAACAATACCGATACGGCAACCTTTGATATTACCAATACCAGTTTTCTGGATATCTATCTGGATGGTTTATACCTGAGGGCCACTAACGGGGACACCATAAACTGGAATCTCAATAATATCGTTTTTGATCGGGTAGGTGTCAATACCGCTTACCATGTTTTCAATATCGTAATGAGCGGTAATTCTACGCTGGATGGCAACTGGTTTGGTTTAACCATTAACGATACCGGCGGAGATGGGATCTATTTGGAAGACGCTAGTTCCGGCGCGGTTACACCCATAATTAGCGGATTAACGATTGGTGATAGCGGGCTGGTTGGTCGAAATGGCGTTTACCTCATTGGGGATTCGACGACAGAGCCAGTCTTCAATGCGACCTCGGGTTCTGGGAATTCAATATCTGGTGGTAACTATAACCTTGCATTGGATGGTGTGAGTGGATCCTACAGCAACTTAACCCTGGACGGTGCTGCTAATGCTGCAATTTACATTAGTGGGACATCGATCAATCCAACCTTCTGGGAAGATTCTTCAATCATCCTAACTGGCGGCGAAGCGCCTTATCAATTGTTGGTCGATCTACCGTCTTCAATTGGTGTGCTGGGTGATACCGGTAATCTGGGTTTTAACACTGGGAGCAGCACGGTGCCTAGAGATTATGTTGCCTTGGGTGCGACCACTACCAATTCTATAAACTTGGTGTCTAACCCTCTGGGTACCGATAGCGTTTACCGGGCAACTTCCAATATCACGGTTTTAGCTGGATCAACTTTATCTATGCAAGATGGTGCGATCCTAAAAATGAATTCAGGCCTTTCTATCACCGTCAATGGGTCCTTGATTATGGGCGACGGAGGTCCTGATACCGACCCTAAATCAATTATCACTTCGATCAATGATAGTGTTGGTGGCGATACCAATGGATCAGACCCGAACAATCCTGCTTGGCTCGATTGGAATAGGATCACAGTCGGAGAAGGCAGCACGATCGATATCG
>JASJBW010000135.1 GCA_030066315.1 Gammaproteobacteria bacterium | reverse complement strand
GGGTTTTGTTTTTCAGTTTTTTAACCTGATTCCAACCCTGACGGTCGCCGAAAATATCGCTTTACCCATGGAACTGGTCGGTTATGAAACGACAGTCATTCATGAACGCGTGGGCTGGTTATTGCAGCGTGTGGGTTTACCGGATACCTATCAACGTTACCCGGAAACCTTATCCGGTGGTGAACAGCAGCGCATTGCTATTGCCCGTGGCCTATCTCATCGTCCTAAATTGTTGTTAGCAGATGAACCTACCGGAAACCTCGATGAAGATACTGGGGACAGTATCGTCGCACTGATGACAGAACTGGCCCGTGACGAGGGTATGACTATGCTTATCGTCACTCACAGCCCTTCTGTTTCCAAGGCAGCAGATCGCATATTGCATTTACATCATGGGCATTTGGCAGAAGCGTGAGACGACTGGGTATACCACCACTGCTATTACGCGCTGGTCTTAATTACCTAAGGCGGCACCCATGGCAGGCTATGCTGGCATTGATTGGCATCAGTATGGGGGTTGCTGTGGTATTGGCTGTTGATCTGGCGAATAGCGCGGCCAGAGCTTCATTCGAACTCTCTGCCGCTCAATTGAGAGGCGCGGCCACGCATCGAATTGTCGGTAACCAGTCTAGTGTTGACCAGGCTTTATATGTGCAATGGTTTAATTTACCCCTGCATCCACCCATGGCACCCGTGGTTGAATCCAAAGTCAGGTTAAAAGGGCGGTCAGAAAATTTTCAGCTTTTGGGTCTGGATCTATTTGCCGAGGGTCAATTTGGAAGACAGCTGTCAGCTGCGGTTCTTTCGCCTGCTGCGCTCACTGATTGGCTAACCGATCCATCCGCCGTGTCAATCAGTCAGTCCGCCGCCATCGAATATCAATTAAAAGTCGGCGATAGGATTGTTGTGGAAGCCTATGGAAAGCAGTATCCACTCAAAATTATTAACCTATTTGCTGAAGATGCGCTAACCAGTAAAAACTTGTTAGTGGTGGATATTGCTACCGCGCAGGCCATCAAAGGGTGGCAAGGTCAACTTTCCCACATCGATCTGATCCTGGATTCCTTCTCAGAACAATGGGTGAAGCATCGACTCATATCCAGCGTAAAACTCATCAGTATTGAAGAACAAACTCAAGGAATTGTCGGTTTATCAGCTGCATTTGAGTTGAATCTAACCGCCATGAGCTTATTGGCACTGCTGGTGGGTATCTTTCTAATCTACAATGCCATGAGCTTTTCCATCGTGCAGCGCCGTAGCTTGTTCGGTCGATTACGTTCCCTGGGCGTGTATCAGCGGGAACTGTATCGCGTGATCTTTGCCGAGGCGATGATACTCGCCATTGTGGGTACTCTGTTCGGCATAGTGTTGGGGATTTGGCTTGGACAAGGGTTGACCCAGATTGTCGCTGCCACCGTCAGTGAGCTGTATTATGATGTCAGTGCCGGCGCGATGCGTGTGGAAATCTGGAGTCTGATCAAGGCAATCAGTTTGGGTATCATCGGTACTGTATTGGCAACCTGGATACCAGCTTACCAGGCATCACGTGTCCCCCCCTTGACCACTTTATCTAGGACAGCACTGGAAACGAGCAGTCAACACTATCTTCCGCGTTTGGCCCTGGCCGGTTGTGCTTTGGTCATCGCCGGTCTTATCGTGGCATTTTTACTGCCTGGCGGATTGGTCATGGGCTTCATCGGGTTGTTTATATTACTTTTTGGAGCGGTATTGATGACGCCCATGAGCCTGCCCTTGGCACACCACTTTTTACGACGATTTCCCCTGGGTGGCATCTGGCGCATGGCCATTCGTGATATTGATCGGCATATATCCCGACTGGCCACAGCCGCCGCTGCTCTGATGGTTGCTTTAGCGGCCAGTGTGGGAGTGGCGTTGATGGTCGACAGTATGCGTTCCTCTGTCAGTGGCTGGTTAGAGGAGTTGCTGAATGCGGATCTGTATATCGCCGCGGAGGGCTTCCAGGAACATGCTTTTTTGCCTTCACGCGTCGTGCAACAAGCGCCATTATTAGAGAACGTGGTTGCCAGCAGTCTCTATCGTGATAATGAGTTGTTGATCAATAACCGCCCTGTTCGCCTGGTGGCAGCTCAGCTCTCTCAGCCCTCACGTGAAGGTTTTGACCTGGTTGATTATGCTCCAAAGCCTTGGCACCAATTTGAACGGGGTGAATTGCTGGTATCTGAACCTCTGGCTTATCGCCTGCAGTTATCCCCGGGTGATGACTTTGTGTTGCCTACCCCAAGGGGTGATGTAGCGTTTCGAATTGCGGCTATATTTCGTGATTATGCCAGTGAACATGGCCGAATATTTATGAATCTGGCTCGTTATCGTGACCTGTGGCAGGACGAGCACATTGATACCTTGGCTTTGTTCGATGCCACCGCTGATAGCCAGGCATTGAAACAGCGGGTTCAGCAATCTTATGGGGTTGATCATGCGTTGGTTGTTACTGAGGCGCGACTAATCTTTGATGAATCTTTGGCTATTTTCGACAGGACATTCCGTATTACCGAGGTTTTACGCCTACTGTCTGTCTTAGTGGCGTTTATCGGTATACTGAGTGCACTCATGGCAGTCCAGCTGGAACGTCGTAAAGAATTCGCGGTATTGAGGGCACTGGGATTAACACGGTGGCAGGTGAGCGTGTTAATCATTAATGAATCTTTAATTCTTGGCCTGATGGCAGCGCTGATGGCACTCCCTACAGGATTGATCATGGCTTGGGTGCTCACCAACGCC
Source organism: Gammaproteobacteria bacterium (assembly GCA_030066315.1). Classification (GTDB taxonomy): domain Bacteria; phylum Pseudomonadota; class Gammaproteobacteria; genus JACNJF01. The sequence continues at coordinate 4,385 of JASJBW010000135.1, read as the reverse complement.
ATCCAGTTACGCGCATTTGGTTGGACCATGCCCTTTGTCCTGTCAGCGGCACCTTTATTCTGGACCCTGTTACTGGGAGTGAGCGCGGCTTTTCTGGCCAGTATTTACCCTGCCTGGATCGCCAGCCAATCGAACCCGGCACCTCAGCTTAGAGAGGATTAATCATGCGCTTAGCCGATACATGCCTCATGGTGTTGATGCTAATGTTAACAGCCTGCCGTCCCGCCCCTGAGTCATCCGCAGAAACTCAGGAAATAACACTGAGTAGCCGTATGGGTGCAACGCCTGATGCTGGTTTTTTACGAGTCACGCAACCACGAGCCATGATATTTCCGCAGGACCATGGCCCCCACCCGGAATATGCCACCGAATGGTGGTATTTTACGGGCAACCTGACCGATACCGATGAACAGCCCTGGGGTTACCAACTGACGCTATTCCGGGTGGGATTAAAACCGGGTGATGCGACTGAAGATTCAGATTGGCGTAGCCATCAAATCATCATGGGTCATTTTGCGATCAGTGATATACAAGCCAGAAAACACCACAGCCAGGAGCGTTTCAGTCGCTTGGGGGTAGGTTTAGCAGGTGCCAATACCCAACCTTTGAGGGTATGGTTAGGTGCCTGGTTTATCGAAGCTCAATCCACAGAATCCTTGTTTCCACTCAGGTTGAAAGCGGATACAGAGGATTTTGCCCTGGACCTGGAACTTGGGCCTCCAGATAAGCCCCTGGTATTGCAGGGAGACCGGGGTTTTTCACAAAAAGGGCAGGGGCAAGGTAACGCTTCCTATTACTATTCCTATACCCGTTTACCGACTTCAGGCACGATCCGTCTCGATGATAACATTCGACAGGTTCAAGGGCTTTCCTGGTTTGATCGTGAATGGTCCAGTTCTGCACTTGCAGCAGATCAATCAGGTTGGGACTGGTTTGCACTGCAATTGACGGATGGTCGTGACCTGATGTTCTATCGCCTTCGTGATCAACAACATCGTGCACAAGCATTCAGTCGCGGTGTTTTAGTCAACAAGCAGGGTAAAGTCGATGGGTTAAATCTGGATAATACTGAATTCGAAATTCAGGGCTACTGGCGTAATGCTGATGGCCTGGCTTATCCGGTTAATTGGCGCTTGCAAGTGCCGCATCAGGGCATAGATCTCAATATTTCGGCCGTTTTTCCTGACCAGGAAATGCGTCACACCGTACGGTACTGGGAAGGTGCTGTGCGCGTCGAAGGCAGCCATCAAGGTAAGGGTTATCTGGAGCTGAGCGGGTATTGAGGCTGCGCGACTCATGTAGCCCTCCTATTAAGGACCCTGTGCCTGCTACAGGTTTGACGCCATTTTCCTGTAATTATTTCTATTCTGTCCTATGCTTATTGCAGGGTAAGTTATAAATCCGTTTTTTTTAAAACAACTGAATAAATCTTAATAATCTAGTCAGCAGCTCACATATGAGAACAGCCCGTGCAGTGGCCCAATTTCGCATCGAATTCTAAATCTTATAGCCTAAAAAAACGCTATTTTTCCTGGACCCTATTCATTGGACTCATTGTCGTCGGGTTTGTGCTGTTTTTTTTCGTGCAATCTATTCAAAGTAAAAGACAAGTGGTTGCTGAGTTGGATGCTTTGCAAGCCAAGAAGGTCTTGACCGATAAAATCTCTCGCAATCGATTGGATATCTTCAGAAATATCGAGTTGTTCTTGTTAGATCCAACGATAGGTTACTACGATCGAATTACGTACCGACTCATCGATGACTCCAAGAAAAGTAATCAGCAGTTAATCTCTTTAGTCCAGTACGACCAGGATCACCATAAACAGAGTGCTGAAGCGGTAAAGCAGAATTTAAACCAATTACAACAGAACGTCACTGAATTATTCGGCACAAGGCTGAATATCAACAAGCAGTTTCCGGGCCTGGCCTTGGCGACCAATGAAATGACCGGACCCGAAAAAGCCGCTAGCAGTTATCTTGAAATATTAATCGATGAAATTATCAGTGGTGAACTGGTGCCTGAAACAGAGGACTTGTTGCCCTTATTGTTGAATACAGAGCGGCTCTGGAGAAACCAGGTCAACCAGTACAGGATCTATCTTTCCAATCGATTTGCTACGTTTTCTACGGACTTCTTACAGATTCAGGCCAAGAATATCTCCAGAATCAATGCGCTATTTTCAGATCACATCAGTCAACTTGAAGCGATCTATGCGATTGAAGACAGCTTTGAAGGTGCTGACAATCTGCAGATTGTAAAACAGAATGTGGTGCGATGGTTTGATATATTCACCCAGGTACGTGCACTGCATGAATCAGAAAACTGGCGCACGGATAACCTCATTCTCAAGCAGAATATTATTCCGATTATAGAAAAACTGTCATCCCATCTGATTGGGTTGGAATCCTCTTTTATACAACAGGAAAAAGCGATCAATATTGAACTACAGGCCAATATTGAGCGCTTGTTTTTACTGCTCGCGACCATTATTACGCTATTTTTATTATTTATAATCACACTGTTGTTTTCACTGGAACATACCGTATTCGGTCCGGTAAAACAGGTGAGCCAGGCGCTTAAAGCAAAGGCATTCAATTTGCCTGGGCCGAAAATCAACAAGGCCACTTCGAGTGAAATTAACACTTTGATAGATGCCTTCCAGGAAATGACGGATCAGGTGCATCAACGGGAAAAAGAAGTTAACAAGTTGTTTGCCTGGCAGCAGGCGGTTCTGGACAGCTCGGCATACAGTATCATCTCTACCGATACCGAGGGTACCATCGCGACATTTAACCAGGCCGCATCGATTTTGTTAGGTTATGAACCCGAGGAAGTCATCGGTAAGGTAACCCCGGCAGTAATCCATGATCCGGAAGAGGTGGAGGCCTATGCCAGAGTTCTCAGTGAAGCACTCGGGGAACCTATCGAGCCGGGCTTTGATGTTTTCGTGGCCAAATCACGACGTGGCTTGGTGGATGCACGAGAGTGGCAGTATATCCGCAAAGACGGTACCCGATTTCCCATCTATTTGACGGTTACAGCGATACGTGATGCACAGGATCAAATTATCGGTTACCTGGGGACAGGTTTTGATTTAACTGAGCGAAAAGCAGCAGAAGCTTATCTCAAGGAGTCTGAATCCCGTTATAAGTCCTTATTTGAGAGTGCGAATGACGCGATTGTATTGTTAAACCAATCTGCTGAGATTATTGATTGTAATCCGGCAACATTAAATTTGCTGGGTTGTGAACGGGAACAGATCATTCATCATTCGCTTGAAGATTTTTCACCCCTTCATCAACCTGATGACCTGCTGTCAAAGATAAAGATTGGTGAGAAAATTCATACTGCATTATCAGGGGAAAACCAATCCTTCGAATGGCGGCTTCAGCGGTTTGATGATACGGCTATTGATGCTGAAATAAGTTTAAATGCCGTAAAAATAATCAATAAGTCTCATTGTTTGGGCACGGTAAGAGATATTACAGAACGTAAAGAATTGCAGGCACAACTGGAATTTCAGGCAGGCCATGATAGCTTGACGGGGTTACCCAACAGAAAAACATTACACGAAGTGTTTTCAAGCTATCAACAGGTAGCGGATGCAACCTCAGGCCATGTGGCCATGCTGTTACTGGACCTGGACCGATTTAAGGAGATCAATGATACCCTGGGACATCATTATGGCGACAAGCTGTTGTCAGAGGTAGGTCCAAGACTAGAACAAGTGACTGCGGGGTTATCCGCGACGATTGCGCGTTTAGGTGGTGATGAATTTGCTGTTTTGGTTGAATCGTCTGATCCCATCGGTGAACAAAATGCTCTGGCATCACGATTTTTGCAGGCATTGAGAAAACCTTTTGAAATCAGCGGTATTAAAACCAGTATCAGCGCCAGCATCGGTTTATCAGTATATCCTGAGCACGGTAAGGACAGCCATGAATTACTGCGGGCAGCTGATGTCGCTATGTATGATGCTAAAAAGCATGCGCTGGGGGTAAAAATTTATGAACCTGATATCGATGATTACAGCAAACAGCGGTTGAGTTTTGGAACTGAATTAACTGAAGCCGTTAAGAAGCAACAATTGGTCTTACATTACCAGCCAAAGATAGATATTTTTACTCGAGAAATCACTGGTTTTGAGGCCCTGGTGCGCTGGCAACATCCCGAGCTCGGTCTGGTGTATCCCAATTCTTTTATTGATTTGGTAGAAATGAGTGAAGTGATCCACCCATTTACAGAAGCAGTGATCGATCTAGCGGTCAAGGATAAGAAAGAACTGCATGCGCAGGGATTCAAACAGCCCGTCGCCATCAATTTATCGGCTCGAAATTTACTCGATGACAGCTGTTACCAGGCATTGGAAAGTACACTGGCCAGC
>JASJBW010000138.1 GCA_030066315.1 Gammaproteobacteria bacterium | reverse complement strand
GATAACCGTGATTCCGTGTAGCGCATGGCGGCAAAGGATTTGGGATCATCCGGAGAACCAAAGTTACCCTGGCCATCGATCAAGGGATAACGGTACGAAAATCCCTGTGCCATCAATACCATGGCCTCGTAACAGGCGGTATCACCATGAGGATGAAACTTACCCAATACATCTCCGACAGTACGAGCAGATTTTTTATGCTTTGAACTGGCCGACAGTCCCAGTTCGGACATCGCATAGATAATGCGCCTTTGTACGGGCTTCAGGCCATCGCCGATATGAGGTAATGCTCGATCGAGAATAACGTACATGGAATAATCCAGATAGGCTTTCTCGGTGAAAACGTGTAGGGGTTCTTGCTCAATCCCTTCGTAATTCAGTTCCAGATTTTCCGGCATGGCCAATTCATTATTTAAACAAGACGCCGCATTTTACCTGTAGAATACTTTTTTATCATGTTGAAAATTGTTCTGATCGTTGCGTTAGTTTACTCACTGGCTTGTGGCTATCTATATGCCAAACAACGCGCGTTGATTTTTTTTCCGGTTACTGAAAATAACTGGACGGATGCTCAGTTTTTCTGGCTCGAAACCGACCAGGCCCGCCTTAAAATCTGGGAAATCAATGAGGGAAAACAGGCTGTCATATATTTTGGTGGTAACGCCGAGGCCGTTGAATTCAACATTCCCGACTTCAGACCTTTATTAAACGATTTCAAGGTTTATCTAGTCAATTATCGGGGCTATGGTGGCAGCAGTGGAAGCCCTTCCGAAAAGGCACTTTTTGAAGATGCGCTTGCACTTTATGATGCGTTAGAAAAAAAATATGACGCCATTCATGTCGTCGGACGTAGTTTGGGATCTGGGGTAGCCCTCTTCCTGGCCGAACAGCGCAAAATCGGAAAAATCGCTTTGATCACTCCTTATGACAGCTTACGGAATTTGGCGCAATCACACTACCCCTTGTTTCCAGTGAAATGGTTACTTAAAGATCCCTTCGATTCCCTGTTACGGGCACAAAAAATCGACAACCAGGTGCTTATATTGATAGCTGAAAAAGACAGGATTGTCCCGTTAAAACATTCTCAACGTTTAATAAACAGTTTAACGCAAGCACAGGTGGAATCTCACATCATTCAGGGGGCGGATCATAACAACATTACGAATCCACCAGAGACCTTGAGTTACCTGCAAACATTCTTAAAGACTGAACTGACACAATAACGAACTGATCCGCAAAGAATCCATCATACTTCAGCCAAATCGCCCTTATCCTGTAACCAGGATTTTCGATCTGAAGCCTGCTTCTTGGATAGCAACATGTTCATGATCTTAAAGGTCTTGTCACCGGGTTCAATGGTTAGCTGCGCGAGCCGGCGTGTGTCAGGTGCAATAGAACTCTCTCTTAACTGCAGCGGGTTCATTTCACCCAATCCCTTGAAACGTGTAACGGTGATTTTACCTTTTTTATGTTCTGCCGCGATCCGGTCCAATATGCCATCACGTTCAGCTTCATCGAGTGCATAAAATTTTTCCTTCGCAACATCTATTCGATACAACGGTGGTTTGGCAACATAAACATGCCCCTGTTCCACGAGTGGCTGAAAATGACGAAGAAACAGGGCGCATAATAAAGTAGCAATGTGTGCACCATCCGAATCAGCATCCGCGAGGATACAAATCTTGCCATAACGTAATCCGGATAAATCGGTTGAACCCGGTTCAACACCTATGGCTACTGAAATATCATGAACTTCTTGCGATGCGAGCACCTGGTCAGATGCCACTTCCCAGGTATTTAAGATCTTACCCCGTAGTGGCATGATGGCCTGGAATTCGCGATCACGGGCCTGCTTGGCTGACCCCCCTGCAGAATCACCTTCAACCAGAAATAACTCGGTACGTGAAGCATCCTGACTTGAGCAATCTGCCAACTTGCCGGGTAATGCAGGACCGGTTGTCACTTTTTTGCGGACCACTTTCTTGCCAGACTTAAGACGTTTCTGAGCACTACTGATAGCCATTTGCGCCAACAGATCGCCAATCTCGGCATGTTGATTCAACCATAAACTGAAAGAATCCTTGGCTACACCGGAGACAAAAGCAGCTGTCTCGCGTGACGATAAACGTTCCTTGGTCTGTCCGGAAAATTGCGGATCTTGCATTTTTACCGACAATACATAACTGACATTATCCCAGACATCATCAGGTGCTATCTTGACACCGCGTGGTAATAACGAACGGAATTCGCAAAACTCACGGATGGCATCAGTTAGACCCGTTCGCAAACCATTCACATGGGTACCACCCTGAGCCGTTGGAATCAAATTGACATAACTCTCATTTACCGACTCGCCACCTTGAGGTAACCAGTTGACGGCCCAATCCACCGCTTCTTTTTCTCCTTGCATGGACCCGATAAAGGGATCCACGGGTAACATTTCAAATCCGTCCTGGGCTTCCTTTAAATAATCAGACAGCCCTGCCTCATACATCCACTCCTCTGCTTCCTTGGTTTTTTCAATATAAAACTTAACCTTTAATCCGGGGCATAAAACAGCCTTAGCTCTTAAGATATGTTTCAAGCGAGGCACTGAAAAATTGGCGCTGTCAAAATAACTGGCATCTGGCCAGAAACGAATCGTTGTGCCGGTATTTTTCTTGCCTACTTTACCGATTTCTTTCAGGTCACTGGTTTTATCCCCATGGGCAAAGCAGATGGAATATTCTTTTCCCTCTCGTCTAACCCTAACATCCAGCTTGGTTGACAGTGCATTGACCACGGAAACACCCACGCCATGCAAACCACCAGAAAACTGGTAATTTTTATTGGAAAATTTACCACCAGCATGTAATTTACTGAGGATGACCTCCACCCCGGGGATTTTTTGTTGTGGATGTAAATCAACGGGCATTCCTCGGCCGTCATCGATGACGGTGAGTGAATGATCCTGATGTAATATAACACCTATCTGACTGGCATAGCCGGCGATGGCTTCATCCACACTGTTATCGATGACTTCTTGTGCCAGATGATTGGGGCGTGTCGTATCGGTATACATACCCGGCCTTTTCTTAACCGGGTCCAGGCCGGTCAAAACTTCGATTGACGCGGCATCATATTGACTATTCAAGGGCAATATCTCTGTTTGATGTTTTTTGGCGGGCAGAAGTATAGCGCTTTCGCCAACAAGAATGTAACTTGAAATCCTAGCTCAAAACCTTATATAAAGGCGATCATTTTTTACCAGAGATTTTATTCATGAGTGATTCACCTTTTGTGCATAACGTGACCGCGGAAGACTTTCAATCCCTGGTGATTGAAAATTCTTTTAAGCAGCCGGTACTGGTTGATTTCTGGGCTGAATGGTGCAATCCATGCCAAGTTTTAATACCCATATTAACCAAACTTGCGGATGAATATAACGGTGCTTTCATTTTAGCAAAGGTTAATAGTGATGAGCAGGGTGAGTTGGCTGCGCAGGCTGGGGTTCGCAGCTTGCCGACGGTTAAATTGTTTGTCGATGGCCAGATAGTTGACGAATTCATGGGTGCATTGCCTGAGCCCGAGGTCAAAAAATTCCTAGACCAACATATTCAGAGTGAATCCGATGTGGTCCTGAATGACGCCATGCTGGCCTACCAGGAAGGGAGAGAACAGGACGCACTGGATATGCTTAACGCTGCTCTAGCCCATGACCCACAAAATGCCAAGTTAAAAATCAACATTGCTAAACTGGTTGCCAATCAGGGTGATCTCCAGAGTGCCCGTGCTTTGGCTGAGACCTTGAATGATGAAGAAAAACAACAACCCGAAGCCAAGGAATTGATAACACAGTTAAAGCTGGCCCAGCAATTACAGGAAGCGGGCGATCCGAATGAAATAGAACAGAAACTGAAAGATAATCCAGATGACCTGGATGCCCTCTACCAGATGAGTAATATACAAACGGCGAGTGGTAATTATGAAGCAGCCATTCAAATGCTGATGAAGATCATGCAAAAAGACAGAAGCTTTAAAGATGATGCAGGACGAAAAGGTCTTATTGACATCTTTGATATGCTGGGCAGCGATAATCCATTGGTACAAACCTATCGCCGCAAGATGTTTACATTACTACACTGAATCAACATTAATAAACTTTCACGAAATCAATTAATTATTCAGCAATTGAATCCCGAGTTTACAGTTACGGACCGGTTTGTATTTAGCCCCGCGGGTGATGTTGCTCGTGTAACGACTGTAACCTCGCCTGAGCAATGTGCGTATATATTTGAGTCGTTGATAAATCGCTATGTCCCAGCAACATCTGTACGGTGCGTAAATCCGCGCCATGGTTTAATAGATGAGTCGCAAAGGCATGCCTCAAGGAATGCGGTGAGTAGGAACTTTTGATCCCAGCCTTTATTAGGTATTTTTTTATATGCTGCCAAAATGCCTGGCGTGTAATTGCAGTACCACGACTCGATAAAAATAAAGCATCGGAAGGAAATGAAGGTTTCAATAAGGCTGGCCTCGATTCTTGTACATATTTTTTCAACCAATACAGCGCTTCCTCTCCGATAGGCACCACTCGTTCTTTATTACCTTTGCCGGTTAAACGTATCAACCCGAGATTTTGATTAATTTGATTTAACTCCAGGGATACCAGTTCACTGACTCTTAACCCGGATGAATACATTAACTCGAGCATACAACGGTCACGCAAACCAAAATCCGTTTTAATATCAGCTGCATTGAGCAGATTCTCCATTTCGTCTTCGGTTAAAGTGGCTGGTAAAAGACGATTGATTTTCGGTGCACTGATAAGCTCGGTAGGATCATCAACCCGTTGACCTGTTCGCACCAGATAACGATAAAATTGCTTTAGAGTGGATAATAAGCGCGCATTACTTCGTGCCGTTGATTTCTGCTCGACTTTAAAAGCAAGATACTGAAGTATTTTATCTTGTTTAACTTGCAGTAGAGGCATTTTTTCTTTTTCCAACCAACGTAAGAAAAGTTTCAGATCACGTTGATAGGCATCAAGGGTTAAACGCGAAAGGCCTTTCTCAGACCACAAAGT
>JASJBW010000137.1 GCA_030066315.1 Gammaproteobacteria bacterium | reverse complement strand
GCGTTCATGAATGACTGTCGTTTCATAACCGACCAGTTCCATGGGTAAAGCGATATTTTCGGCAACCGTCAGGGTTGGAATCAGGTTAAAAAACTGAAATACAAAACCCAGCTTATTTCGACGCGTAAGTGTTCTTGCCGGCTCTTCCTGGGCGTGGATATCGGAGCCATCAATAAAAACTTGACCCGCATCGGGTCTGTCGATCCCACTCAATAAATTCAACAGGGTAGTTTTTCCACTGCCACTGGCACCTACCAGGGCCACGATTTCCTGAGGTTCGATCTCGAGATTCAAATCCGTAAAGATAACCTGTTGATGAGCTCCCGAAAGATAGTATTTATTGAGACCCTGGACACGCAGCATGTTAATGAGACCTGATCAATTACGATTATTTTGAAAGCAGTCGGCTGACAGAGTTCTATGATTAAACAACTTTTTGCTTGGATATAAGCTTTGCAGAAGAAAAGCGCTCAATAGTAAACGCTTCGATGGGAAATTCACTCATCCCTTCCGCAATTAATTGTGCCAATACCTGGCCTACTACAGGAGATAATTGAAATCCATGTGCAGAGAAACCAAAGGCATGGAAAATACCCGGCTCGAGACCCGGTCCAATGACCGGGAGATGATCTGGCATAAAAGCTTCAACACCTGCCCAGCTGCGTACAATGCGTACATCCTTAAGCTGAGGGAATAAGGCTAACACTGTTCGAGCACTGACTGCCAGCTTGCGCCACTCGATCTCGGTACGTTCACGATTGAAGTCAAGCTTGGCCATATGAGCCCCTCCTATTAACAAGGTGCCATTGGGCATTTGCTTGAATGAAAGCTTTCGACTGGCTGCCCCCAGTACGGGATCCAAGAATCTGGGTATGCGTTCAGTCACCATCATCATCGGAGATCCTGGTGAGAGTGGCACGGGCTCTCCCAGGTTCTGACTGATCTGGTGTGCCCAGGCACCCGCAGTGTTTACCAATATCGGCGCCTTGAAACTACCTACCGGCGTCTGTACCCGCCAATCGCCTTTGAATTGATCCACCTGGTCTACTCTGGCACCAATACGAAATTCCACCCCCAGTGAACTGGCTTTATAACGAAACGCCGTGAGCGCATGAAAGGGTTGGCCAAAACCATCGTCCCGACACATCAAACCACCCAAACAATGTGGCGACAATGCCGGAACCAGTTGGTAGAGTTCCTCTCGATCAATGATTTCTTCGTGATGATAACCGAGTTTTTCCACTTGCCGGGCGCGTGCTTCCAGTTTCTGCATATCCGACTCGTTTTCGGCCACCCGAATCTGACCCGGGAACTGAGTCCCGCAGTCACTGTCCAGCAAATCACGAATATTCAACCAGATCTTGGCTGCTGCAACCGAAAGGGGAATTTCAGCAGGATGCCGATTCAGACGCCTTAAGCCCCCCGCATTCACTCCAGAAGCATGGCGCCCCGGATATTCACGGTCTAATACCAAGCATTTATAGCCCCTTAACGCCAGTTGTAGTGCGGTGGAACTACCCATCAAGCCGCCGCCGATAATGATGACTTCAGTCTTCATTCCTGCTCCTCAGGAAATAAACTGGCCAGTTGTCCCAAGGACAGCGATGCAACGGGTGGCCTAACACGGTATAGACTTTGAGATGAAATGACTTGATTTGACTGATCAGCCACAATCTGGGCAACAGCTTGTGAACACTGCCGTCCCTGACAGGCCCCCATCCCACTCCGCGTTATAAATTTCACCTGATTACTATGATCATGTCCGGAGGCGATTTCACGTCTTATTTCACCCGCCGTGATTTCCTCACAACGACAGACGATGGTGTTGTCGGGTAGGCGATTCAACAGTGCGGGAGGCAGATGAAATAAACGTTCCAAAAAGGGGCGGATGTGTAAATCCTCACGCATCCATTGCCGATCTGACTTTGCCAATTGATTGCGCTGTTGCTTCGTCAGCATTTCCTGCTGGTAAAGAATTTGAAAAGCAGCCAATCTGCCTGCATGTTCAGCACTGCGGGCACCGCCAATACCGCCCCCATCTCCTGCAATAAATAGAGTTCTTGAGCTGGTTTCGCCCCATTCATCACTGACAGGGCGTAAACATTGCTGATGATGATCCCAGTGATGTTTCAATCCTGCAGCACGACTCAAATATACATGGGGAATCACACCAAAATGGGTTAGCAGGCATTGTGTTTCTATCTGTTGCCGCTGCAGGCCTTTTCGGTATGAAACCCTTTCTAGGGACATTTCTCCTTGAGCCTCCAGAGACGAGATACCTTTAATGATCGGCACCCCGGCACGTTTTATTTCATTCTGGTATTCAAGCCCCTTGGTTATATAGTGATGCGCCATCAATGCCCGGGGTAAATGAGGTAAAGCACGTAATAAATTAGTTAAAGGTGCGGTATCAAGGATGGCCTGTATGGTCACACCAGCGCGAATATATTGCCAGGCCAACAATAATAATAATGGGCCAGAACCTGCCAATACCACACCATCCATGGGGACCAGACCCGCTTGTTTAAATAATATCTGGCCGGCCCCTGCATACATAACGCCGGGTAAGGTCCACCCCGGGAATGGCACGGGCCGCTCCATGGCGCCATTGGCAATAAGCACTTTATCGGCACTGATCATACGAGCCATTCCCTGCTCAATCAGACCCATTTCACCCTGCGTATTCAACGACCAAACGCGGGTCTCAGGAAAATAATGCGCATCACTGGCACGAAATGCTTCGACCAGTTCCTGCCCGCGTTGATAATCCCCACCAAGTATCTCCACTCTCGATGCGGGCATGGATTCCATGTTGCGAAAAATTTGTCCACCAGGTTGGTTCTGTTCGTCCAATAGCGCAACATCCAATCCATGATCGGCCGCCAGAGTAGCCGCTGCTAGCCCGGCGGGTCCAGAACCAATAATCACCAATGAATAATGTGACTTCATGATTGCTCACCTGCGCCCATCTGCCGCTCAATCTTCATGCCCTCTTTTACCGTTTCCTGGCAGGCCCGCCGGTTCGCCTGACCATCAATAACCATCAGGCATTCATAACATACTCCCATCATACATAGTGGCGCCCTGGGAGCAGCATTAACGGGGGTCATTCGGGTAAAACCTTTTTTTTGATACAGCACTGCTGCAGCAACACTAATCTGATCCGGAACTAAAACGGCTTCACCATCGATGAAGATATTCACCCATTCACGGGCAGGATCATCCTGTAGAAATTTGAACATCAAATAAGGTTCTTGATTCTTTATAGAAGCTCAATCAATCTCAAGCTTAACGAATTAAAATTGAACATAATCCATAATATTTTCATGTTCAAAAATCATGCATTGCTGGAGATCCAGCTCAAGGCCTACTCCGGCAGACTTGGCACGATTGAACATGGCGAGACCTATCGCAACATCCAGGTAGGCCAGCCCAACGGCATTAAAATAAATGCGTTCATCATCCGACTCGCGACCCACCTTGTGTCCAGAGACCAGTTCATGTAAATCTGCATAGATATCATTACCTGATATCAATCCCTCTTTATACATTCGGCTTAAAGTCTGGGTGCGATGGGTAACCGTATCCCAGTCATCACAAACGATTTTTTCACACTGTAGCGCTACTTCGTACTGGTCTTCCCAGCCGCCGATATGACTGTAAAAAGCACCGGGCTTCATCCAGTCTGCATGTAATAAAGGGGCCTGAGCACTGGTTGCCGTAACGAGTATATCCGCACCATCCATGGCTTTTCGACCATGCGTTTCGGCTGATATGAATTCAACATCGGGCATTAATGGTGACAATTCATCAATAAAACTCTTTTCTTCCTCCATCAGCTTGGAGGCCACGCGACATTCTCTAATACTGGGGCGTACTGCTTTCATGGCCAACAGGTGCATCTTGGCTTGTTCGCCCGCGCCAATAAAACCGATGCTCTCACTATTCTCACGAGCTAGAAAACTGGCAGCAATCGCACCCACCGCGGCAACACGCATGTTGGATGCCAGGGTACCTTCCATTACTGCGATCGGAAATCCACGCTCAATTTCGGATAATAGAAAGATGGCAGATAGATTTTGTGCATTATGAAGTTTAGGATTACGTGGAAATACGGATACCCATTTAGCACCACAGACCTTTTCATCCAGCAGCGTGGCAGGCAGGCAGTTGATGCGATCCTGACTGGCTTGATCAAAAATCTGAACAATCTTTTCGGGAAATAAAATTTTATGTTCCTCGAAATCCAGTAAGGTTTTCTGAGCGGTTTCTATAGCCAATCGGATATCAAAACAACCGGCCTGTAACAGGTCTTCCTGAGACAAATAAGTAAAACTGATCCGATGATCGTTCATTTCCACCCCATATGATTATCATTTTTTATTCGATCATTATAAACCCAGGCCCTAGTGCATAAAAGTAACCGATCTTGACTTATATTAACCTGACATCAATTCCTCTCATATTTTTCTGTATTCAACGAAGACCTCCCTGATGCACTCGTTTCGAGGATTATGCTCGGATATCTTGAACGTGAACACTTCTACTGATAAACGTTAAAATTATTTGAAACCGGTTTGAACTTAAGCTCAAAATACCCTTTGATTTCTGAGGACACATACACTTGCCAACATCTATCTCTCATCCAGTCGAATCTTCAAGCCGTTGGATTTTGATGCTACGGGGTGCAACCATCATCCTACCTCTCAGCCTTGCCGTGGTCCCCTGGGGCATCCTGGCAGGCTCACTCGCGGTGGAAGCTGGACTCTTTAATTTGCAAGCACAGGCGGTGTCCGCGATGGTATTCGCAGGTTCCGTACAACTAGTCGGCATGGGCATGATCAAACTTGGCGCGGGTTTGTCTACCATATTATTAACCACGTTATTCCTAACTTCACGACATCTTTTATACAGTGCCACCCTACGAACCCGTATCATGCATATGCCCATACACCAACGGTTGATTCTGGGTTTCCTGTTGACCGATGAATTGTTTGCAGTCTGTTCACATCAGACACGCAAAGAGTTCAGTTTCTGGTATGCATTTGGCGCCGGATTCAGTTTTTACCTGATTTGGCAAATAGCCTCACTGAG
>JASJBW010000024.1 GCA_030066315.1 Gammaproteobacteria bacterium | reverse complement strand
TCGGTGCAGGCGCAGATATTAAATCTTTTACGGGAATTACAACAACAATTGGGTCTCAGTTATCTTTTTATTACACATAATATTTCTGTGGTGTCTTATCTGGCTGAAGAGGTTGCAGTGATGTATCTTGGGCGTATCGTTGAAAAGGGGGCCGTTGGTGAAATTCTTCAAAATGCTAAACACCCTTATACTCAGGCATTATTGGAGGCAGTCCCTGATGTCGATAAGTTATCCTCTGAGCATAGGGTGATCGAGGGTGAATTACCCTCTGCTATAAATCCGCCTTCAGGTTGTTATTTCCATCAGCGATGCCCCCATGCTATGCCACAATGTCGAATGAGTTATCCTCCCGAGGTCCAGATTGATCATCATACCGTTAGTTGTTATCTCTATGCTGAAAAAGAAGTACGTGCCTCATGAAGTTTTCTGAATTCGGCCAGCGCTTCAATGCGTATTCGGGAATCACCCACTTGATGGATGATTTAAATGAAGGTTTGTTGCAGGACGACATGATTATGTTGGGAGGGGGTAATCCTGCTGCCATTCCCGAGGTGTTGGAAAAATTGCAACAAACAGTGGATGAGCTCTTGCAGCGGGGAGACTTGATCAGGGCGTTGGCTAATTATGATGGGCCACAGGGTAAACAGGCTTTTCTTGAGACGCTAGCAGATTATTTTAATCAACAATATAACTGGGGCATTACCTCGAAAAACATTGCTTTATCTCATGGCAGTCAGTCGGCATTCTTCGCCCTTTTTAACAGTTTTGCGGGAACGACAGGGAAGGGTAAGCGCCATATCCTGTTACCCATCACTCCAGAATATATCGGTTATTCCGACGTCGGCATTGAGGATGATCTGTTTGTGAGTCGTGAGCCGACCATTGAGCGACTTGAAGATCATTTTTTTAAATATCACATAGATTTTAAACATTTGAATGTGACCAAGGATACCGGCCTGATTTGTGTCTCAAGACCGACGAACCCAAGCGGTAATGTGTTGACAGACCACGAATGTCAACAGCTTGATGCCTTGGCCCAAAAGCATGATATACCCTTACTGGTGGATAATGCTTATGGCACCCCTTTTCCACATATTATTTTCAATGATGTATTACCCTTCTGGAATGACAATACCATTGTGTGCCTGAGCCTGTCGAAACTGGGATTGCCTGGAGTTAGAACAGGTATCGTTATCGCTAATGAAGAAGTCATCAAGTTATTGTCGAATCTGACCGCTATTACCAGCCTGGCACCTGGTGGGGTTGGACCTGTGGTGGTTAATGAATTGCTGAAGAAAAGGCAGCTGACGGCCTTGTGTGACGACATCATTCGGCCTTTTTATCAAGAGCGTTGTCAATTAGCGGTTAAATGGCTACAACAAAGCCTCGATGATCAGCGCTTACATATTCATTTACCGGAAGGCGCTATTTTTTTATGGTTGTGGTTCGAAGGGTTATCAATTACGACCAGTGATCTCTACCAGGAACTGAAAAAAGAAAAACTACTGGTTGTGCCAGGGAAGTATTTTTTTCCTGGGCAGAAAACGGTCAGTGATCATGCACAAAGCTGCATTCGTATGAATTACGTCCAGAGTGAAGCCGACCTTCGCAAGGGTATAGAAATCCTAGCGCGGGTCGTTAAGAAATATTGGTAACAAACTTTTTAAAGTTTGGTGATTGGCTAAGGCCCTGGCTATTATTCTTCGTGCGCTGATTTTCTGACAAACATGACAATAAAAAAAATAGCGATCAAGATAACAAAGGCAATAGTACCTAACGATAGGATACCCACCAGATCATTGAATAAATTCTTAAAAACTTCCATGACAGACCTCATTGAAAAATAAAAGGATTGTAAGTTTGCTTAACGATGCGAACAATGATCCCGATCAAATTGAGAGGCGTTAAGAATAATTGAACGCCCTGAGTTCAATGATATTACTTTGAGGTGTGCGTATATACACCATCCCAGTGTTCACCCGGGGGATTCTTGCGGTAATTGGCAATTCGGTTCAAATATTCCTGGTACAAAAAGCAATCCGGATAAGATCGACTCAGGTTAAAAAATTCCATTTCTGCCTTATCCCAATCCTGTCGACGAAATGCACGCAAAGCTTGTTTATAACGCGTCAATTCAGACCTGATTTCCTTATCAATATCGTTTTTATGCCCAATGGGTTCAAAGATGGCCACCGGTTCCTGCTTTCCTTTGACGCGCACGAGGTCGAGTTCCTTAAATACAAATTCAGTAACGGCAGTCTTAGTGCTTTCGCTGACGATAATATTAACTCCATAGGCCTTGGTGAGCCCTTCTAAGCGCGAACCTAAATTAACGGCATCACCTAATACGGTATAGGCTACACGAAACTCTGACCCCATATTGCCGACATTCATCATACCGGTGTTGATGCCGATGCCTATATTAACTTCGGGCCAACCTTTAGATTTGAACTCCTGTTGCATTATCTTGAGCTCTGCCATCATGTCAAAGGCGGCATACAGGGCATTATGAGCATGTTCAGGATCTTGCAATGGCGCGCCCCAAAAAGACATGATGGCATCACCCATGTATTTGTCGATGGTGCCACGGTTTTTATGTATAACACGTGTCATGGGGGTCAGCAGGGCATTCATCAACTGGGTTAATTGCTTGGGATCGAGGCCCTCGGATATGCTGGTAAAACCACGAACATCCGAAAATAGCACCGTCATTTCCCGACTTTCTCCTTCCAGAGAAAATTCGGCCGAGCTGTGGCTCATCTCATCGACCAATTCAGGCGGAACGTATTGACCAAACATATGGGCTAATTGTCGCTTACCTCGAGATTCGATAAAAAAGCCATAGGTCATATGTAGCAGAAATAATACACCGATTAACAGCAAGGGTGAGGCCAGCGGAAGGATGAGGTGGTTATTCCAGGCCAGTAAAGTACCCGCAATCACGAGAAACATGATCCCTAATGAACTGAGTGATGCCAGAGTGGGCGACAACCAGGTCAGTACGGCGGTGACCGCAATGGCGACTAAGATCAGCATGACAAATTCATAACCCCGGGTCCATGCCGGTTTGTGTTTGATGGATTGATTGAGTATCCCCGCGATGATATTGGCATGCACTTCTACACCGGGGTAGACATTTTGGACAGGGGTTGATCGTAGATCGAGTAGACCGGGGGCCGAAGTTCCTACTAATACAATCTTATCCTTAAGTTCGGCTTTTTTTGCGGATCTATCCAATACCTTGTAGGCAGAGATATAGGGGAAACTTCCTGCCAATCCCCTGTAGGGAACGTATACGGCGCCATTATGGTCGACCGGGACGTGGTATTGTCCCAGGTTAATGGCTTCAAGGGCATAATAATCCTGTCCCGTTTTTTTACCATCGGTTTCTACGACAAGTTCCAGGTTGGGGTTATTAGCAGCGGCCCGTGCTGTAGCCAGGGATAATGAGGTATAAAGATAATTATCAAAGGATTGAATTAAGGGCACACGGCGGAATACGCCGTCACCATCAACAAATGGATTATCAAAATAACCTGCCGAGGGTGCGGCCTGCTGCAAGATTGGCAGATTGGCACCGTATCCCATCGCTTTGTTAATGGGCAGCCGTTTGCTCCATTCGTCATCCATTCGAGTAATTGGGTTGGGTAAAGCGCCAATTTTCTCTTCTTCACCTTCCTGTAATGTAGATTTAAAGTAATAACCCAGTACGATATTTTTATTAATCATACTTCGGGCAAAGAGTTCGTCATATTGTAGGGTAGGACGAATCCGGTTCAGCGTTTGAATGAATTGTGGGTTATTTTTAAGCTCGTTTTGAGCTAAATCCATAAAGGCCTCAAGACCCGAGCTGTCATCTTTTTCTGCGAACACGATATCAAAACCCAGTGTTTGCACTTCATAATGGTCCATCAGGTTGTTGACCAGGGTTGCCAACTTGTCTCGTTTCCAGGGGAAACGTCCGACCTTGGCGAGTGAGGTTTCATCGATATCAACAATCACGACGCTATCGTCGATCGTATCTGGGCGGGTGAAATTTAACCGGGCGTCGTAGGTCCAGTTTTCAAGTTTGCGAAGAAAGGAGTATTCAAAGAATCCTGAGGCATCAACCAGCAGAGCAAGCAAGACAAAAAGACTGAGCACCAGTCGTATGATGCGTTGCAGTTGCATTCAGTTCTCCAGTATCAGGATATTGTTCTTATCAGTGGCTGACCGGATTTGCTGTTTAAAATCTAATCTTGAATTTCGGAGTAACGCCTTAGCGTGTATAAAACTCCATTTTCACGCCAGCGACTTCGATGATGTCGTGATTGCTTAATTGATGAGCACTTGAACCAATAGGGCTACCTGCGATCTTAGGAACATTGTTGTTGGGGCCACCATCAACATGAATTAAGAAAAATCCTGAAGGACGACGCGTAATAGCGGCGACCTGGACTCCCGGTTGACCAATTGTGGTTAAGGCTTTTTTAAGTACCAGTTCCTTGCCGGCATTGGCACCACTGAGCAGTTGCAGGCAGGCTTCCTGGTTTTGTGTTGCTGATGCGCTACTCGAGGCATTCTCAGAAGCGATTGCAGCAGAAATTTTTTGTACGGATTTATCAATTTCCTTGTTTTCATTGGCATGTTCCGGCATGCCTTTTTCGCCCGGACGAATAATCATGGTTTGTTCGAAATCCTGATCAGATTCCGCTCCCCCAGTTTCGTACTTTATCTGGAATTTGCCCAGGGTGATGTTATCGCCATTTTCAAGCGCGTGTTTTTTAATCAGCTTTCCATTGACGTAGGTACCATTAGTACTACCCAAATCTTCCAGAAACGAGTCCTCGAGGATAGTGATTACCTGGGCATGGTTGCCACTAACAGACAAGTTATCAATATGAATATCGTTACTCGGTTTACGTCCAATTGTTGTAGTTTCCTTGGTAAGTGGGATTTCCTGTGGGTCCCCCGAACTTGATGTCATTACCAATTTTGCAACCATGTCTATTTCCAGCCTCGTGTGTTGTTATTTCTGCTGTATTCCATTTAGAACCATTCAATTAACTTCTTGAACCAGCCCTTAGATTCAGAAAAGTCTTCGTCAATTCGGCACAAAATAACTGAAATATTGTCTTTTCCGCCATTTTGGTTTGCCTTACTAATCAATTGCTTGGCAGCTTCTTCTAGATTATCACTAAATCTCTTAATAGTTAAGCTTATATATTCGTCTGCCACTAAATCTGTTAATCCATCCGAGCATAGCAGATAGATATCATTTTTCATGACCAATTCTTCCTGAATGTCTGGGGATATGGTCGGATCGATGCCCAAAGCCTTGGTGACCAGATTTTTATTCAGGGAATTTTGTGCTTCTTCAGGAGTGTAAAAACCACGGTCTATAAGCTCCTGTAATAGAGAATGGTCCTTGGTGATCTGTTCCATTTTTTCGCCACGGTAGCGATAACAGCGCGAATCACCAATATGGGCCAGTGAAAACCGATTGTCGTAGAAAAGCATCACAACAATGGTGGTACCCATGCCGCGCAGCTCAGCATCTTCATTAGAGCGTTTGTAAATGGCTTCATTCGCCTGATCAATGGCTTCCTGGACACAAACAGACTCCAGAGAAAAACCACTGGTTGGGTCGATTTCCCCCAGATCGACCTTGGGTAAGGCCTGCTGAACAGATTCTATGATGGTGTCGACAGATACAGTACTGGCCACTTCACCACCCAGATGCCCCCCCATGCCATCGGCTAAAACCAGTAACCCCAGGGCGCTATCGTATCCGATGCAATCCTCGTTGTTTTGTCGCACTCTACCGGTATCAGTAAAACCAACAATTTGAATTTTTTCCTGTAGGTTCATGGAATTAATGCAATTTCATTTGGCAGAGTTTCAGGTCATTGGCCATGTCAGTGCCCGTTTGATAACGTTGATCCGCTTCCTTCACCAATGTTTTATTGATGATGCCGACGAGACAATCGGGTAATTCGGGCCGCAGTATACGGATATCGGGTGCCTCTTCATTGGTAATCTTGAACATCAGACTGGCCATGGAATCAGCCTTGAATGGCAAAGACCCGGTTAAAAGCTGATAAAACATGACACCCAGTGAAAATAAATCGGAACGTCCGTCAACTTTTTTACCCGCCAATTGCTCAGGAGACATGTAAGAGGGGGTACCCAGGACCATGCCCGTTTTTGTTTTACTCGAGTCGGTAATGCGTGCTATGCCAAAATCTGTAATTTTTAAACTGTCCGATTCCGCTTCATACATCAGGTTCGCTGGCTTGATATCTCGATGAACTACATTCTGGGCATGAGCAAAGGCTAAACCTTCCGCTGCGCGAATGATAATGCTGACCACAGTTTTGGTATCCAGTAAGTGATCCTTTTTAGTGTACTTTACCAGATCCTCACCTTTGAGAAATTCCATCGCTATGTAAGCCAGATCATGCTCTTCGCCGGCATCATAGATGGTTACGATATTGGGATGACTCAGGCGACCCGCCGTTTCAGCTTCGCGAAAGAAGCGTTCTTTCACTTCATCGAGTTCATCTTCTTCAAATTCCTGGGCCAGAGCCATGGTCTTGATGGCCACCACCCGACTGATCTTGGGATCTTTGCCAAGGTATACGATACCCATAGCACCTTTACCCAGTTCTTTTTCAACCTGGTAACGTCCCAGCATGGGTTTCTCAATACTGTCACCATCAAGTAATAAAGTACCTCCCGCATGTCCACTGCTTCCGCCCAGTAACACGGTTTCTTCCATCTGCTGGGCGCGGTTTAGACGGGTTTCAATATCTCGGAACCTGGCATCATGTTTCGACATATACTGATAGACACTGGTGGCCTTGTTGAATTGTCTTTTACGTTCATAATCCAATGCCAGGTTATACAGGGCTTCCATCACAGCATCGTCCAGTGGGCATTTGCGGAATTTTTCAAAGGCCATATCCAGCTGACCTTGAGATTGGAAGGCAATACCCAGCATACGATTGCTTTCAGATGATTCTTCATCCGATTTCATCTTGCCACGCTCCGTGACCAGGAAGCGCTTGGTTGTGATCAGGAGATGGCCTATGACCAATAATGCGGCAGGGCCCATCAGCTGTACCCACAGAGTACTACTGGTCATCAACACATAATGGGTTGCTATCAGCCCCACAAGAAGCATCAGTGTTAATGCAGCCGCAACTCCCGCTTTGAGTCGGGGCATGATTATCATCAGGTATAGGCCAATTAGAATAAAGGCAGCCAGTCTTAACCAAATGCCCCATTCTGGCATGATGAAAAAATCTTCGTTAAGGATGCTGGAAACCGAATGTGCCAGGGCCAGAACAGGAGGCATTGCCGGATCAACCGGTGTTACCTGGTTTGCACCTACCCCGGTTGCTGTGGCGCCAATCAATACAATTTTCCCACGGTATTTTTCCAGCGGAATCTTGCCTGAGAACACGTCAAAAAAGGAATCAACCTGAAAGGGTGAAAAGCCTTCAATGTCAGAGTAATAAAAAGTATTCATCATTAACAGGCTGTCGGTTTTAATCTTTAGTGAAGCCAATTCAACGCTTTCAGCCAGGTTAATACGGATGTCAGCGTTGTCCAAATTGAGACTTTTAGCGGCTAACAGCAGGGCAATGGATGGATAAAAACGATCATAATGTTTGATCACCAGCGCTTCCGAGCGAATACCGCCGTCGACATCAGGAATGACATTCAGGTGTCCGATCGCACTGGCCGGTGATCCCAGTGTTTGGATGGGAGGAATCGCATCGATAGAAGCGACGGGATATAGCTCCTGGCTTTGAGCCTGAACCCGGTCATGGATTGTTGACAGCGCATTCAGCAGGACATAATTGGGTAACTGTTGGTCGGGTTTGCCGCGGGGTATTCCCAGAATGAATGGCATCGCCAGTACCACATTCTTAGCTTCAGAGATGCTGCTTGCCAGTTTGCTGTCGGTATCCAGTGCCTGCTCCGCCTCGAACAATCTTGATTTAAGGGTATCCAGGTCCTGGCTTAAGCGAGCATGGATGTTAGTTTCGAGGTAAAACTCGAGTATGTTGGCTATGGCCTTGTTTTGGCTGTTGGCTTCCATTAAACCGGAAAGGGTATCGATATCTGCCGGGATATCATTGAAACTGGCATTGGTGAAAAAATCGATTAACTCCTTGATGTATACCATCCCCGGGTCAATCTGAGGTTCCAGGAAAAAAACAGTCTGTCCGATTACCTTTGCGCCACCCTCGTTGAGCATGCCGATCATTTCGGCATGTAAATCGCGAGGCCATGGCCACCTGCCTATATTAGCGATACTCTCATCATCAATCGCAATGACTGCAACCTTCTCTGAAGGAAAACGTTCAGTGGAACGCACACCCCAGTCATAAGCAGATCTTTCAAGACTTTGTAACTGGCTTGAATTGGATGAGAATACGATCACCATTGTAATGACCAGACCGGCAAACCAGTCCGCATTCCAGAATCGGGTTTTCATGTTCTCTCCAGTTTGCTGTTACTACTGTATGGGGTGTTTTTTACTGCCATCTGTATTTGTTCATTATGTAGCAGTGTTTTGAATATTCGTTGATGAGATCAGTCAATGGAATATTGTTAAAAAGCGGTACTGCTTTTGTTGGTTAATTTTTATCAGTTACCCTAGATATAGACTATAAGGTTGAAATCGCTATTTTGCCAGTATAAATACAAAAAATGTGACTTGGTTAGGTACGTTTTTTTATGTTTTTTCAATTTGTCCAAAGATTCCAAATCTATGGCTTATACTCATTCTAAAATTAAATAAAAGCCTCTGACCTTGAGTACGACAATAATTACCGATGCCATGAATGAACTGCTGGTTAGGATTGACCGGTTGAACGGTATTGGTATCGCGTTATCAGCTGAAACGGATAGCCGTAAATTACTCGAACTTATCCTTATGGGGGCAAAATCATTAACCCATGCCGATGGTGGCACACTTTATATACTGCGTGATCAAACACTATTTTTTGAAATCATCTCTAACGGCTCATTAGATATCCATATGGGCGGGACTTCGGGAAATCACATTGAGTTTGCGCCGATTCCCCTTCACAAGCCGAACGGCGAAGAAAATCATAATATGGTCGTTACACACTGTGTACTGACGGGTAGAACGATCAATATTGAAGATGCTTATTATGAAGAAGGTTTTGATTTTACGGGTACGCGAGAATTCGATAAGAATACAGGCTACAGAACGCAGTCGATTTTGACTTTTCCATTAAAGGATCATGAGCAGGAAATCATCGGGGTTTTACAGTTAATTAATGCGAAAGACCCGGTACTGGATGAAGTTATAGCTTTTAACGAAGTGGATATGCAACTGGCTGAGTCATTGGCTTCTCAGGCAGCGGTGGCCTTGACGCAAAAACGTTTGGTGAATGAACTACAGGAATTATTTGAGTCCTTCATTAAAATGATTGCAAGTGCCATTGATGATAAATCTCCTTATACCGGTGGTCATTGCCGACGTATTCCGGTATTAACCATGCAATTAGCTGAAGCGGCCAATCGTACGGTGGCAGGACCGCTAAAGGGATTCAAGATTGATGACAAGGATCGCTATGAGCTAGAGACGGCAGCCTGGTTGCATGATTGCGGCAAGGTGGTCACGCCTGAATATGTCATGGATAAATCCACTAAGCTAGAAACCATTTTTGACCGGATTTATTTGTTGGAAGCACGCTATGAAATTCTATTGCGAGATCTTGAAATTGATTATTTGAAAGCTACTCATCAGGCCGGCCACAATGAGGTGGAAAAAACCAAACGCTCTCAACAATATAAAAAAGATCGGGACAAGATCAAAAACGATCTTGAATTTTTACAACGTATCAATGTGGGTGCCGAATTCATGACGGAAGAACAAATCAGTCGTGTTTATACGATTGGCCGGCAACACTGGATCAACCGATATGGGCAGCAACAGCCCTTATTAACCGATGATGAAATAGAAAATCTGACGATCCGACGTGGTACGTTGAATAACAAAGAAAGAGAAACAATCAATTATCACATTGTGGCTACAATAAAAATGCTTGAATCCCTGCCTTTCCCGAGGCATTTACAAAGAGTACCGGAATATGCTGGAGGGCATCATGAAAAAATGGATGGCACGGGTTATCCCAAGGGATTAAAACGCGATGAAATGTCAGTTCAGGCAAGAATTATGGCTATAGCGGATATTTTTGAAGCGCTGACAGCGCAGGACCGACCGTATAAAAAAGGAAAAAAGATATCCGAGTGCATCAATATCATGGCAACCATGAAAAAAGAGAATCATATCGATCCCGACCTATTCGATATTTTTATCCGGGAAAAGGTTTACCTGCAATATGCCGAGGAATTTCTCGATCCAGAACAAATTGATAACATCGATGAAGTGGCGGTTTTAAACGCCTGAACAAATTCCGATTAGCCCTCAATATCAGCCTGATTAGCTGTATCTACGCCATCTTTAAGCACATAAGATTCAATATCTTTTTCGTTGAGTAAGAAAGAAGCGGCTGAACTTCTTCTGCCCGTGTCACAGTAAATGACATATTTTTTGGTGCTGTCTAAAGAATTGGCTTTCATACGCAGGAAAATCAGGGGGATATTGATACTCCCTTTGATGTGTTTGACCTTATGTTCGGCAGGCAGTCGAACATCTAACCACAAGCCACCATCTGCGATCACTTTTTTGGCACCATTATAATCAACCCAATTGAGCAAGGGTTCATTCAATAGCGAATTAAAATCTTCCTTATTCAAACGCATCAGATGCCCGTCAGTTAACATCGTCACTGTGGCATTTCGTTTACTCTCGGAAATCAGGGCCTCTTCACCAAAACTATCACCAACGGTCAGGGTGGCAAGTTTGACACCTTTAGGATTGGCCGGAGTTGAGCGGGTGACCAGGCAGCGACCATCCTTGATGATGTAAAAATAATCACCGACATCATCCTGCTTAATGACAATATCTCCAGGTTTGAAATGCACTGACTCCATGCGCATAAACATGGCTTGGATGTTTGCAGGGGGAATGCGGTGGAATGCACGCGTCTGGAGGATACGTGTCATCCAGTCGGTGGAATCATCTTCCTCATCGGTTTCTTCAAGGGCCTCAACCGAGTAACTGCCCGTTTGATCCCAAGTTAGCATGATATCCAGCATATCGCTGTTGACGCGGGCGATAACCACATTGGTTTGGGCACGCACAGAAACTGAGCGCGGGAAAGAATGTGCCAGGGGATGTTTTGCATCACTGCTTTTTGCCTTAATGGTTTTTATGATTTTTTTATCCGCTACGATCTCCACCTCGCCTTCTAGCACATAGATATGAGTTTTATCCATGTCACCTTTTTTAAAGACGTACTGGCCTGGCTTGATCGTTTCCGGTTTTATTTTTTTGATCAAATCCTGCGCATTTTCAGAATTCAATGAATTGATCGGTGATAACTCTTTGATGTAATTAGGATCAATTTCCATTGAAGTGCGTTTTTTTAGACTTTATGTATAGGATCAACCAACGCCTATTCTGGGGGCGTTGTGTTGATAAATCAATAGGTGTTCCTGCAGGATGTGAGCCAGTTATCCAGATTGACGAGTGATATCGACGTAAAGCTTTAGTTTCTGTCCGGGCTGAAGGTATTTCCCAATCTTGTTCCAGCGTTTGATGTCCGTAATACGAATGTTGAATTTGTCCGCAATTCGCGATAACGAGTCGCCTTTCCTGACGGTATAACGCAAGGCGTGCATTTTTTGTTGTGGACTGGTATCGGTGAGAGAGACGCGTTGAACACTCGCGGTTCCCTTATTTTTCCAGATCACCAGTTTTTGGCCGATGCGAAGGGTATCGATGGGTGCCATGCCGTTCCATTTAGCCAGGGAACGGGTATTCACTCCATATTTACGGGAGATGCTCCAAAAACTTTCCCCGGATTTAACGGTATGCGTTAACTTGGTACCCTTGCGTGAGGTATTCTTTATTTTACTGACCCGTGAACTTTTACTCAGGCTGTATTGTTTGAGCGACTTGGTCGCGGTGGGTATCAAAAGGTATTTACCGGCACGTATATTGGTGCCCCGTATGGAATTCACTTCCTTGATCAGCTGGGTCGTGGTTTTATATTTTTCCGCGATCTGACTGAGCGTATCCCCATTTTTAATCTTGTAACGCACCCAGTTGATCCGTTTGGAGCGGGGCAGTTGTGCCAGTTCGGTATTAAACTGTTCCACTTTTTCTTTAGGCAGTAATAATCTATGGGGGCCTTTAGGAGCTGTCGCCCAGCGATTAAAAGCAGGATTCAATTGATAAAGTTCTTCAGTCGAGATGCCGGCTAATTCCGCAGCAAGCGCGAGATCGAGTTGGCTGTCTATTTCTACAATCTCGTAACTGTATTCATCTTCGATATGCAGTAGATCGACTTGGTATTTGTCGGGTGACGTAAAGATTTCCTTTAACGCCAGTAGTTTGGGGACATAGTCTTTGGTTTCCCGGCGTAATTTGGTCAAATGCCAGAAATCAGTTTTGCGTCCTTTCTTTTTGTTGTAACGGATCGCTGAACGGACTTTGCCTGGGCCTGCATTGTAGGAAGCCAGAGCAAGTTCCCAATCATGGTCAAATTGTTTAGCTAATGAATCCAGATAGGTGATGGCTGCACGGGTTGATTCGATGATGTCGCGACGTCCGTCATACCACCAATTCTGTTTCAGGCCGAGATGTTTGCCCGTGGATGGGATAATTTGCCACATACCCGATGCCCGCCCATGAGAATAGGCAAAGGTTTGATAAGCACTCTCGACGATAGGTAATAGGGCTAACTCCGAAGGGAGGTCCTTTTTCTTAAGTTCGTCCAGGATGAAAGGTAAGAAGGGTTTGGCGCGGACCATAACTCGGTTCAAGTAACCCTTGTGGGCCAGGTACCAATCCATTTGGGTCCGTATTCTTTTATTCATGACAGGATTCATCTGCATGCCCAGTTGCAGTCTGCGCCAGGCATTGTTGTCCTGTTCAATATTTTCCTTGTTTAGTGCCAGTTCCGCTTCCTGTTGAATTTCTTTGACGACCAATTG
>JASJBW010000141.1 GCA_030066315.1 Gammaproteobacteria bacterium | reverse complement strand
TTTTTCACTCAGTTTTTTAGAGTCAGTAAGTCCGTCGATAGGATGTTCATGATCAAGAATGACCGCTGCGGCCACCACTGATCCTGCTAGCGGACCACGTCCGGCTTCATCCACACCCGCAATGAGCATGGAGGAAAAAATAGAGTCTTGCATTAGTGTTATCTGCTCTGGCTGTCTATAATGCAGCGATTATTTTATGAGACGGGTTTTATGTCGAAAACTTTTAATGTCGCTGTCATCGGCGTAGGTCATTTGGGCAAGTTTCATGCGGATAAATATGCCGCGGCTGAAGATTGCAATCTGGTTGCCGTGGTTGATTCGAACCTCGAAACCGCTCAGACCATCGCCGCCAAACATGGTGCCGAAGCTGTCACGAATTATCAAGATATTTTAGAACACGTCGACGCCGTTAGCCTGGTAGTGCCTACCAGTTTACATTTCGACATCGCCAGGGATTGTTTGAATGCCGGCATCCATTGCCTGATCGAAAAACCGATAACGACGACAGTCGATGAAGCACAGGTTTTAATTGACCTTGCCAAGGAACAGAAACGGGTGCTACAGGTTGGCCATATTGAACGTTTCAATTCAGTCATGATGGATATCGATCAGCTACTCGATCAGCCACAGTTCATTGAGTCAACAAGACTGGCGCCCTTCACCCCCAGGGCCACTGATGTCAGCGTCATATTGGACTTGATGATTCATGACATTGACATCATTCTGGACATGATCGACAGCCCAATCAAACACATCAGCGCGAGTGGTATTTCAGTGTTGTCCGATGAAATAGATATCGCCAATGCACGCCTCGAATTTGATACGGGTTGCGTGGCGAACGTCACTGCCAGTCGTATCAGCCGCAAACGCGAGCGCAAGATCCGGGTCTTTCAAAAAGATGCCTACATTTCGGCAGACTTTCAGGAAAAAATTCTTGCGGTCAACCGCAAAGGCGATCAACAAACTGAAAATGGTTTTCACGATATTACCCATAGTGAAAAAACCTATGAAGATACAGATGCTCTCAACCTGGAAATCCTGGATTTTATTAACGCGATTAAAAATGGATCTGCGCCAAAAGTTACCGGTGAAGATGGCAAACGGGCGCTGCAAACAGCTATCGAAATCACTCATTTAATTAAAGGTTAAAACAATGCAAATACCCATGGTTGACCTCAAAGGTCAATACGAATCCTTAAAGGCTGAAATCGATAGTGCAATGTTGCAAGCGCTGGGTGAAACCCGATTTATTCTGGGCCCCAATGTGCAGGCTTTTGAACAGGAATCCGCCGAATATTTGGGGGTTAAACATGCAGTGACCTGTGCTTCCGGAACCGACGCTTTACACCTGGCATTACGTGCTGCAGGTATCGGTCCCGGCGATGAAGTCATTACCACGGCCTTCACCTTCATAGCGACTGCTGAGGCCATCCGCTATGTAGGTGCCACACCCGTATTCGTGGATATCCAATCCGATAGTCTGAACATTGACCCTGGCAAGATCAAAGCAGCTATTACTGAAAAAACGACCGCCATTATTCCGGTGCACATCTTTGGTCAACCCGCCGATATGGATGAAATCATGGCCATTGCCCGTGCGCATGATCTCAAGGTCATTGAGGATTGCGCCCAGTCTTTCGGCAGCCGTTACCATCAAAATATGACCGGTAGTATTGGCGCACTCGGGGCCTTTAGTTTTTTTCCCAGCAAGAACCTGGGCTGTTATGGTGATGGCGGCCTGGTTACCACAAATTCTGACGAGTTTGCCCAGGAATTAAAAATATATCGCAACCATGGAAGTAGTAAGCAATATCATCATGATGTCATTGGATACAACAGCCGCCTCGATGAGTTACAGGCGGTGATTCTGCGCATCAAGCTCAAGCATATTGATGACTATAACCAGAATCGCCTGCGTGTGGCCCAAACCTATAATGAATTGTTGAAAGACTCCCCCATTACAACACCTGCCATACCACAGGACCGGGATCATGTTTTTCACCAGTACACCGTCCTGGTTGATCATCGTGATAGCATCAAGGATCACGTGATATCAAAACAAATTGCCAGTGCTGTGTATTACCCTGTGCCATTACATCAACAACAAGCATTCCGTGATGCACCGCAGGTATCACTACCTGTCACTGAAGCAGTTTCACGGCGCTGTGTCTCCTTTCCGATTTTTCCTGAAATGACCGAGGAGCAGATCAAGACGGTTTGCACGGCCATACTTGAAGCCGTATAGATTGAATGACTGAAAGCCAACCCTTCCATGTCATGTTGTTGGCCGGAGAAGCTTCCGGTGACGCTCATGGCGCCGAAGTCGTTGAAGTGTTAAGACAACTTCAACCCGATATTCGATTATCGGGTATGGGCAGTACGGCTATGAAACGTGCCGGAGTCGATATCATTTTTGACTCCGCCAGTATTGCTGTTGTCGGTATTGTTGAAGTCATCAAGCACTGGGGCGAAATCAAGCAAGCCATGAAGCAGGTCAAAAACCAGTTGGAAACCACTCGTCCCGACTTACTGGTGCTCATAGACTACCCTGAATTTAACTTGAAGATGGCACGGCATGCCAAGTCTTTGGGTATAAAGGTACTGTTTTATATCAGCCCACAGGTATGGGCCTGGAGGCCGAAAAGAATCCATAAAATCGGGCGGAGCATCGATCACATGGCCGTACTGTTTAAATTTGAAACCCAGTACTACGAGAATGCCAAGATACCAGTTACCTTTGTCGGTCATCCACTGGTAGACAAAGTAAAACCGAGTAGCCAGGCAAGCAGAGAAAAACAGCGCCTGGGTATTCAGGAAAATAAACGCGTCATCGGGCTTTTCCCCGGCAGTCGTCGTAGTGAAATCGCACGACTGTTACCGGTTATGCTGGATACAGCAGCAGCAATGCAGGCACAAGACAACAGCCTGGTTTTTGTCTTACCGGTAGCCCCCACACTGGATTTCGCGGCCATTAAAGCTGAATGTGATCATCAATCGATCGAGATCATACTCACTCAAGACAATTTGTATGATGTTATTGTCAACTGTGATGCCATTGTCTCCTGCTCCGGTACCGTAACCCTGGAAATCGCGCTTCTAGGCATCCCCTTGTGTATCATTTACAAGATGTCCTGGCTCTCTTATCAAATTATGAGTCGATTGATTACCATTAACCATATCGGCCTCGCCAACATTGTCGCCGGACAGAAAGTGGTAGAAGAACTGTTACAGGAAGACGCTTATCCTGAAAACATCAGCCAAGAAATGTTCCGTTTACTCAATGACTCAAACTATCGTGAAGAAGTTATAGCCGGTCTGAAAAAAGTAAAAGAAAATCTTGGTATGGGAGAAGGTAGCCGACACATGGCTAATTTGATTAATTCCTTATTAGTCGAAACTAAACAATCTACGGTATGACATAAAAAAGGATGGAAAAATAATGCAGAACGCTACCGGTCAACACAAATAAATGCCAGATCACATGGTGGTATAACATCTGTTCCCTGATATAAAAAAACGCGCCTGCCGTATAAGCCAGTCCACCGCTCAACAACAGTATCAGCCCTCCAGTGGAAACATTGTCAAGCATCGGATTGATCGCCAATACAATCATCCAACCCATAATCATGTATAACCACAAGGACAGTTTCCTAATCGGCTTGTGACGACAGACCTCCAGGCAAACCCCTGTCAACGCTACCGACCAGATTACGGCAAACAAGAACCATCCAATATAGCCACGTAAATTCACCAACAGAAAGGGAGTATAGGTGCCTGCGATTAACAGGTAGATGGCCGCATGATCCAGGTGTCGGAAAAACAGTTTGGCTCGAGGATGGGTGATACCGTGGTATAAGGTCGACGAACTGTACATCAGGATTAAAGTTGCACCATAAATACTACTGCTGGTGATATGCCAGGCATTACCATTGAGACTGGAAAAGGCCACAAGAACAGCCAGGCCGGCAATACTCAGCGGGATGCCAATACCATGTGTAATGGCATGCCACACTTCTTCTGTCGCGGTGTACATTGTCTTGGTTTGTTCCATTTTACCACCAATCAAATAAATAAAGTTTTTATATGAAACTTTTAATAATTGTAGACCTTTTAATGCTAAATGAAAACCCGGATTTCCATTCGGTCAATTCAGTGTAACGGACGGAATACGCGCCAATAAGAGCAGTTTGCTAAGTAGGAAAGATCATTTAATCATCAGATCAAATCCGAGCTTGGCGGATTCCTGGATTTCTTGTTCTAAATCAGCCCTGGTCAAGGGATGCGCTTTCAGATATTTTTTGGGGAATTTCAATTTAATCTTCTTGTCCTCCCACTTGATCTTGATTTTACGGGAAGCGTCCCAGTCACGACTTCGCTCAAGAATAATCGCAATTCGCAACAACAGGATATTAATTTCGATCCCTTCCAGTCTTCGTGGAAATGCTTCGATCAAATCTGTTTTCAACTTGCCACGCTGCAATCGCAGCATCAATCCCAGCGTATTTTGCAACTCTCGAGAAAAACCGGGCATATCGGATTGTTCAACGATATAGCCACTGTGTTCTGGATAATTCGTATGTGAAATTGATAATCCGATCTCATGCAATTTACCCGCCCAAAGTAATAACAGTCTTAGGGTATCGTGCTCAGGGGAAATATTTTCCATTTGATCAAATAGCTGTAACGCTGAATGGCAAATGCGCGCGGATTGAGCGACATCAATGTGATAGCGCACCTCGAAATCACGAACGGTGTTTAGACGAATGTCACGGCCTTTGGAAGATTCAAACATATCATTGAGTAAACCTTCTCGCAAAGCGCCCTCAGACGCCTGCATACTCTCGATCTGTAATTCCTCAAATGCCGCCATCAGCACGCACAGTCCACCCACAATAACCGGTGCCCGGTTTTCCGAGAGACCTGGCAATATAATATGCTTGATATGACCAGCCTGAGCAAAGAGGTCTGCCAGTTTTTTCAGATGCTCGTAATCAATCTGGCCATGAGTATCGTAATTTTCAGATAAAATCCTGGCCAGGGTCTTGATCGTTCCTGATGAACCGATGCATTCTTGCCATCCATGGTCCTGGTATTCATCACTGATCCATTCCAGTTTTCTGCGCCCACCGATAATGGCTCTTTTTATTCTCGACTCAGTAACAACACCGTCATCAAACCATTTCTGGGTAAAGTTAACACAGCCCATATTCATACTTTCCATCATGATGGGTTTGTAGGCCTTACCAATAATAAATTCAGTACTACCCCCCCCTATATCAATGACCAGGCGGTAATCTTCTGTCTGCGCCAGGCTGTGAGCGACGCCCTGGTATACAAGACGTGCCTCTTCACGGCCAGCAACGATATTGATCGGATAACCCAAAGCCTTTTCAGCGGCCTCAAGAAAATCCGCGGAATTCTTTGCTTTACGAAGCGTATTGGTTCCGACAGCTGCAACATTTTGCGCAGGTAAATCTTTAATACGCTGACCGAAACGACTCAGGCATTCCAGGGCCTCCTCACGTTTCTTTTCAGATAAGATATTTTGTGTATTTAAACCGGCGGCGAGGCGGACCATTTCTTTAATTGTATCAATCGTTTGCAGTTGATTATTCTGCAATCGCGCCACAACCATGTGGAAACTGTTGGATCCAAGATCAATCGCCGCCAACTGGCGGGTTTCATTTATCATACTGCGGGAATTTTAACGATTTCGGGTTCTACGCTGGGAAATGCGATAACTGACTTTCTTATGGGCTCGAGCGGATTTACTCCGTTCCTGGGCCAGCGCTGTCAGTTTGTCTTGAGCACAAATACCATTTTCAACCCGGCCAGAACGACGCATGTAACTGCCATCCGACTGCATATCCCAGGCCGAAATAGGATCTTGCAGGCAGGCGTTCAATATGGTGCGTAATTCTTCCTTATGGACATCCAGCTCTACCGGGGTTAAGACTTCAACTCGATGCTCAAGATTTCGGGTCATTAAGTCCGCAGAACCGATATAAAATTCCTCTTCACCCCCGTTTCTGAAATAGAAAATACGGCTGTGTTCCAGGAAACGCCCGACAATACTGACGACAGAGATATTATCCGAGAGCCCCGGGATACCGGGTCGGATACGACAAGTATCGCGAATAATCAGTTCAACCTTCACACCCGCCTGGGAAGCCAGGTATAACTCTCGACAAATGTCCTTATCTTCCAAAGCGTTGGCTTTGAGTCTGATCAAGCCCTGACTTTTATTCCTATGGTGCGCAATTTCACGCTTTATCTTGACGATTAAAGCGGCCTTGAGCAATTTGGGTGCCGGTAATAACTTGTGATAATTACGTCTTGGCGTAAATCCTGTGGTTAAATAATTGAATAATTCCGTCGCATCCCGACCAATTTGTTCATCGCAGGTCAGAATACCGACGTCGCTATACATCCGGGCGGTACCGGCATGATAGTTACCGGTACCCAGATGACAATAACGCCTGAGACCTGAGTAATCCTTACGTACCACAAGAATAACCTTGCAATGTGTTTTTAATCCGATGACACCATAGGTAACATGGATACCGGCCTCTTCTAGATGACTGGCCCAGCGAATATTCGCGGCTTCATCGAAACGGGCCTGTAACTCAACCACCACGGCAACCTGTTTGCCGTTTTGAGCCGCATCTATTAAGTAGTCAATGACCTTACTGTCCTGAGAAGTCCGGTACAGTGTCATTTTAATTGCATGTACCTTGGGATCCTGGCTGGCTTCTTTTAAAAAACGCGTGACACTGGTGGAAAATGACTCATAAGGATGATGTAAAAATAAGGAACCCGCTTCTCGTATCGCATAAAAAATATTTTGCGCCACTCTGAGTTTCACGTGATCAATTGGGCGATGGGGTTCATCATGCAGTTCCGGTATATCAATACCTACAATCTCCCATAGATCACGCATCGCCATCATACCCGAACCCACAAAAGTATCCTTTTCATCGGACAGACCAATTTCGGCGGCCAACATGCCTCGGTGGATAGTATCCATG
>JASJBW010000140.1 GCA_030066315.1 Gammaproteobacteria bacterium | reverse complement strand
GGGTTTGGTATTAGCGGGCTTGACTGATGATGAAAGCCAAACGTTGATTCAACAAATTCAGCATGATCTATTTGATCTAGGGGCCGAACTAAGCCAGCCTGGAACCCATCTGTTAACGCAGCGTTACGTTGAACTCTTGGAGGAACAGAGTGAACGCATGAACAAGGATTTACCTGAACTTAAGGAATTCATATTACCTGGCGGCTCCGAATTACTGGCCAGAATTCACCTGGCCCGTACCGTCAGTCGGCGGGTAGAAAGAAACCTGGTAGCCTTAGATGACGAAGAACCTTTGAATTCATCGGCCTTACAATATATCAACCGGTTATCAGACCTTTTATTCATTCTGGGCAGATATATCGCTAAAATTCAATCTCACAAAGAAATCTTCTGGCAATCCATTTATTCACGGCATTAGTTCTCATAAAATTTGATAACCATCCAGGCGCCATCGTTGGCCATCAAGACCATATCGATTGATCAAGGCTAAAGTCAATGATCTGAAGCTTTCGGGTAAGATGATATACCCGTCTACTTCATCGCCCTGGTCTTCCTGCTTGAATATTTTTTTCAACACGGACTCGAAACATTTTTCAGATGCTTCTTTGATAGAGAGTGGATAAAAAGTCACGTTATCCAGTGCATCTTCTATCGATCGACAATAGTTTTCCAGGTAAGGGGTACTGTGGGGCGTCACAATCCAGTAAAGACTGATAGATTGCTCTTTTTCCAACGCAATTGCGTGTTCCAAGAGACTTTTAATTCCAGCAAATCCGGTATCATAAGCAATAAAAATCAATCGCCTCTGGGAATCATCATCTAGAATGAATTCACCCATCGGTCCTTGAATCAAGATACGATCATTACGTTTTAGATGTTTAAACACATACTGACTAAAGGCATCCTGTTTTCGAAGTTTGACATGGATCTCGGGCTTCAATCCGTCACAAGGACAACTCGCTATGGATCTTTTACTGCGAAGGTCCTTGTTTAATGCAACGGTGATGTGTTGTCCCGCGAGAAATCTCAAAGGCTGGGTTCGCGGTGTTTTCAGTGATATGGACATCACATCATGGGCGAGATTTTCCAGCTTATAAACGCGGGCCTCAATGTTCTGTTGTGGTATCTCATTAACGCCATGAATTTCGTGTAATTCAAGCTGACAATCCGAAAACGCAGTATGGCAACAGGTTAAGAAATACCCCTTATTTTTTTGGGATTCGGATAATACAAAATCAGAGTGACGCAGGCTTTGAATCTCTCCGTACTCCAGTCGGGCCAAACATTCACCGCAATTGCCACCTTCACATCCGTAGGGCAGATTGAAACCAGATTCCAAACCGGCTTGCAGAAGACTTTGTTTCGGCGATGCGAAATAACGATGCCCGCTGGGTAACAAGGTTACCTTAAACGTGGGCATTAGGAATTCAATTATCCGTGAAACTGCCGATATTGCCCCATCATCCAGGTAATAAATGCGGCTAGTGTTTGTTTCTGTTGCCGGTCACAGTGTTTTTGCATATGTTCCAACCGACTTTTGGATTCCATCAGTAAATTTTCGTATTCACGTACTTTTTGCTCGGACTCTTGCAACTGTGTCTGTAACTTGTTGATATGACTCGCCATTATGCGTTCAGAAGGTAAAGAGTCAGCTTGAACCTTGTAGATTGCATTATTTTGAATTCGTTCCACCCGTGCCAACTCCCGCTCATTTTGAAGTCTTACATCCGGATAAAAACGCTGCAGTGAACTTACTGTAACTTCTCCTTCAAAGACATCCAGGTTACCTGCCTTGATCTCTTTTTGAATTTGGCGACGACTGATACCCACCAATTTTGCTGCAGTGGCAATATTTAAATGATGTTCCATGACAATCTCTTGGTTACTTATGTAATTTTATAACCAATAAGTAAGGGTTATTCAAGAGATTACTATTACTAAAGTGATATTAATTGGGAAATGGTATTTTTTTTAAGACACTTTTTTAATGAGAGCCAGAGGCATTCCACGCGAAGGCACAGTCCAAATGAGCGCGAACCTGAATAATGCCGGGCAACCCTTTTTTCACCATAATTTCCATGGGTGTCTCGTTATTAAATCGCTTATGCGGTTTCTTCAACCACAGGTTACACATCTCAACATTTCGTGGAAAGGTTGTGCGTAGTGCATCAGCGATACCTACCAGGTGTTCCAGGTGTGTATTGACGGTTTCGTTATCAGGAAAGGGTTCATCCTGGCGATATTTCTCTAATTTTCGAGTTCGTATATCGTCTGGTAATCCCAACAGGATTATTTTTTGTTCTCCGTTAGTGCCCCATTGATCAAGTAATGCCATGATTTGATTACTCAACAACACACGGGCCTCGGAATTGTTATCTGCCATAAAACTGAACTCACTACTTTAATGACTTCAGTATAAGGAAATACTAAAGTAAATAGGCCGCCAAAAAGTAAGGTTAATCTTCGATGAGATTAAAGTAGCCACGCTGAAGCGCATGCTTGAGATGATCAAAACTCTTGATCGCTTCTTCATAAGCCATACGGGCTATCTTCACTTGGTCACAAATCTTATGGCTGAGCACCGCTTTATCAGCATGTGCAATCAACAAGACTTCTTTCAGGTATTGCGCCCTAAGAATAGAAATAGATTGTGCTAAATTCAGAAAATCAGATTGCCTAATATCCCCTGCGATTTCAGAGACCGCCTTGCTGTTCATTTCTGCAATTTGATGCTCAAAGTGCTGCATCATACGTCTGATTTCGATTTCTCTCTCACCTGACATTGAGTCAAACCTTTAGTAAATTAATAAACAAAACGAAATAATCATTTGACCATGGTGACACTGACCCGACGATTGGTCGCCCTGGCCTGGTCATTTCTTGCCTTATCCAGCGGGCGGGATTCTCCGTAAAATTCGACCGATAACATTTTTGAATCAACGCCACTTTGAACCAGGTAGTCATAAACATACCAGGCCCGTCGTGCTGAAAGCGTTTCGTTGTAACATTCACTGCCTTTATAATCCGCATGGCCGGAAATAGTGAGTTTTTTAATCGACGGATCAACCTTTAAATAATCCAGAATCTTTCCTAGGGCCCGCTCTTCCTCGTGCTCAAGAGGAAACTCATCATCAAATTCAAAATGCACCTTTGCAGACTTAATATCATCAAAATGATCAGGATGAAGTTTCGTTAGACATTGACCGAAATCAGCCTCTACATCCCTGAAACGAACCGTGGATAAAACGACCGAAACGGGTTTAGCTCCATCTTCCTCGTCTACAAAAAACAGGCTAGGCTGATAGCCCTGTTGCAATTCAAAATAAGCATGGCGTGCCGTATTATCCTCAATACTTAATAAAGGAGCATTACCGCCGGTTGTCCTGAATTGCCCCATTTCTGACTCGCTTTGTATGCCCTTCCAATTTGCCGTAACAGAACGAAAAGAGATCGGTAGGTTCTTTTTAAATGCATGATCAGAAAGAACCTTAAATTTTAAGGATCGGCCACTTTCCTGATAAAAAATGGCTTTCCCAAACCGCGGTATCTGGTGTTCAATTTCACATCGTATTGGAGAATTGGATATCAAAATCCATTGTGATTTTTCCATGGGAGACATATAAATACGATTGTTGGAAGCCAAAACTGTTGGCATGGCCAAAGCAATCATAAGCAATGAAATCAGTATCCGCATAATGAAAATAAAGTTGATTGGATAACTCAGTTATCGAACAATTGAGAGCTAACTTGAGGTTTATTTTTACTGTTGTAAAAATCGACGCGTTTTTTCAAAGAAGGATTGGGGCTGTTCGGCATGCAACCAATGCCCTGCCCCGGAGATTTCCTCAAATTCCGCATATTTAAAATGTTGTTGAATACGTTTCCTGGCCTTTTCAGTCACATAATTTGACAGCGCACCATGGATAAACAGAGTAGGACTTACGATATTCCAGTCAGTAATACTGTCAAATCCAATGATGGCCTGGATATTTTTTTTAATTGCAGGCCAGTTAATTTTCCAGTTTAGTTCTGATTCTTTGTGATACAGGCTTTGCAAGAGAAATTGGCGTAAGCCAATATCCGGTATCAGTGGAACCAGAGCCTGGTCTACATCTTGCCGGTGTTTATAGACTGAGAGATCTAAAGCCAATATCACATCAATTAAATCATGATAGTCATGCAGATACGGTTCGGGTGCGATATCAGCGACGATCAGTTTATTCAAAAATTGTGGGTGCCTATGCGCCAGTGTCATGGCGATTTTACCCCCCATGCTATGCCCCAAAACATGAGCCATAGGAAGATTGAGAAACATCATCAGGTTGACGATATCCTGAGTCATCAGAGCATAATCCATTTCCTCATCATGAAAGGAATGACCATGATTTCTGACATCAACCGTAACTACCTTAAAATGCTCTGCATACCGCTTGGCCAGGGTTTGCCAGTTGCGTGAAGAACCAAATAATCCATGAATAATGATCAGGGGATCACCCTGTCCGTAGATATGATGGTGCAGGATTGGATTATTCATAAATTAGTAAGTTATAATGTTTTGATTTAGATTGAGCGTTTTAATGTCTTCTCTCAAACAACAGCTGCATCACTTTTGGAGCATTTCCTGGCTCAGACGATCCATAATATCAGCTATTATCCTGCTGATAATTGTAACTATCATTCCCATAGCCGCTCAATTCTCTATCCAGCATCTGATTGAAAAACAGGGCGCAGACAGTGCAAAAATTCAAGATATTGATATCAACCCATTCACCGGAACTTTCGAACTAGACACCCTGACTTTTTCCAAATCAGGTTATATGCCCGGCAAAATTCAGTACTTATCCGGAAACCTCAACATGTTGGACTTGCTATCAAGTCAAATCGTTTTCAGCGATATCCAACTTAGTGGCGTTCAATTGGCTGTTGAAAAAAATGAAAAAAATGAAGTATCTCTCAACGGTTTACTGCTGGTCAAAAATTCCTCCACACAGAAAGCACCACTGGAAGAGGACTCGGAAGCTTCCAAACCATTGGATTTTGCTCTAATTCGACTCGGATTAAATGATATCGAGGTGGATTACACAGAACCTGATTTCAATCGCAATGTGATGATTTCAGAGCTCTTGTTGAACGACCTAATATCCTGGAAACCTGAGCAGCCTGCAAAACTCAATCTAAAGGGCAATATAAATGAAACGCCGCTCTCCGTGTCAGCAGAGCTTCGGCTCTTTGACGTGATTAAACGTATCAATGGTACCGCATCCTTGAAAGCATTGGGATTTGGTCCTTTTGCCAAGTTTTATCGTCAATATATTCAGTCAATGGAGGGCGATATCAGTGTCGAATCAAGCTTTGAGATTAGCCTGTCAGAAAACCTAACAGCGCGACTGAAGAAAGCCGTCGAATTAAATAATCTTAAAGCCACCTATCAGAATATCGATCATCGCTCAGATAAAATTCTATGGAATGGTGTTACTGAACTCCTTGAGGATGGTGCCGTTAACATTCGGGGAGACTTAACTGTCGACGGAACCCAAACCCGTGACAATCAACAGAACTACGAGATTGCATCCTTTAATCAATTATCTCTAAAGGAAATACAGTATCAATCTCAAGAAGTCAGTCTCGGAGAATTATCTCTGGATAAGCTCTCATTGATTGATATTAAAGACTCTACTAATTTTGTAAAAGTCGATAACTTGAATCTGAAGGCATTTAAATTCAGTCCGCAATCTGCAGCGCTTACTATTGCATCGATTGAACTTAAAAAGCCTCAAGTTGATGTAATGATCACTGATCAAAAACAAATATCGTTTCTGTTACCCTTACAAAATACACTCGATGCACTAGCAGGTCCCCAAAAAGAAGCACAAGATGAAGCAGCATCAGAATCAAAGGCACCACCTTTGACTATGCACATTGATAACCTGACATTGAGTGAACCGGGTATGGTCCATTTTTCAGATAATAGCGTTAAACCCAACTATAAAACCCAGCTCACCTTGAACAAAATTAATCTGGATAATATTTCCTCCGTGGAGCCCTCAGTATTTAATCTGGCAATCCAACAATCTGAATATACTTCAATAAACATTGAGGGTAAGGGCTTATTGCTGGACCCTACTGGAAACATAGCGCTTAAAGCTAAAATAAAACAATTGGACTTACCTCCCGTCACTCCCTATACCAGTCAAGCCATGGGGTATGGCATGAAGAGCGGTGTTGTGGATTCTGATATTGATTTAAAGATCATCAAACGTGAAATTGATTCGGTTGTCGATCTTAAAATCGATTCCATTGAAGTGGTGGAAACTGATCAGAAAACCGCTGAGCAGGTCAGCAGCGCCTCTGGTATGTCTATTGATCTCGCCATCTCTACCCTCAAGGATAAGAATAACGTGATCGAACTCAAGCTACCGGTTAAAGGAAATCTGGACCAACCGGATTTCGATCTCAGCTTGATCCTGAATAAAGCCATGGGTAAAGCGATGAAATCAGCCTCGTTGACATACCTCAAACATACCCTACAGCCCTTTGGTTCACTGGTCACCCTGTTCTCTTTAGCCAAGGCTGCTGCCGAGCATATCTCATTACCGCCCATTTTATTTCAAACCAACAGTATCGAGCTGGTGGAACAACAACAGGATCTACTGGACAAGATCCTGAAGGTACTGGAAGAAAGACCCGGATTAAAAATTAAAGCTTGTGGTATTAGCGCACTTGCAGACCAGGAAGCCATTCATACTCTTCTCTTGGCAGAAGAAAAGGCACGTCTTGACGCTATCGCCAAGAAGAATGGCCAAAAGGAAAAAGATGGGCAGAAAACTGAAGTAAAAGCACCCGCCGAAATTGTCATAGATGAAGCCATTATTCAGCAGAAAATGCGCGACCTGGCTGACCAAAGAGCTGCTAAGGTCAAGGACTTCTTCCTGGAACAAGGCCAATTGGATGCCAACCGAATTCTTAATTGTTTAAGTTCCAGTCAATTAGAAGCGGATTCAAAACCTTCGGTGGAGATGCAGCTATAAAAAAACCCCGATGTTCGGGGTTTAAAAAAT
>JASJBW010000139.1 GCA_030066315.1 Gammaproteobacteria bacterium | reverse complement strand
CTGCAGAACTGCCAACAAATGCTGATTCTGGTGACCGGTGAATCCAAGCGAGAAGCCGTTGGTCTGTGGCAATCCGGGCATGACTTACCCGTTGCGCGTATTGCTAATGTTGAACAGGCCATTGTGTATATTGAAAAAAATTTAATGGGGTGAGTGTTGAATTTAAGTGCCGCTGCATTGTCCCCTATTCAACAGGAAATACATTCGCGCTCATTGCCCGAGGATTTCCTGGATACTGTAGTCAAGTGGTACCTACCTTTGGCGCAAAGGATTTATAGTCTGAAAAAAGATCACCCCGGCACTTTATTGGTGAGTTTTAATGGTGCCCAGGGATCCGGAAAATCGACGATGACAGCATTCCTTCGTTTGTT
The DNA here is from genome assembly GCA_030066315.1 of Gammaproteobacteria bacterium. GTDB lineage: Bacteria > Pseudomonadota > Gammaproteobacteria > JACNJF01. The sequence continues at coordinate 6,700 of JASJBW010000139.1, read as the reverse complement.
ACTCAAGCATCATTTTTTGCAAAATACCCTGGAAGTTTCTATTGATGACTTTTATCTGACGCAGGCAGAAAGGAGGGTATTGGCTGATGAAGTCCACCCCCTTTTGTTTACGCGGGGCGTGCCGGGCACTCATGATGTTGATTTGGCCAGCAAGACCTTTGACTGTTTACGCCAATGTGACACCAACAGTCCTTGTCAAATTCCGTCTTTCGATAAGGCAATGGACGACCGTAAAATCCAAAATGAATGGCATAAAATCGATGAAAAGGTTGATGTGATTCTATTTGAAGGTTGGTGTAATCATGCGCCGATTCAGGATGCGATCGAACTGGAACAACCCATCAACGCCCTGGAACGCGATGAAGATAAAAATGCAATATGGCGAACTTATGTGAATGATCAATTAGGCTTGTATCATGAAAGACTGTTTGGGTTAGCTGATTATCTGGTATTTCTGCAGGTGCCATCATTTGAAAAGGTATACGAGTGGCGTGGGCTGCAGGAGTCCAAGTTAGCCAACCAGGAAAATGAATCGAAACCAGGCGTTATGAATACCGCTCAACTTAAGCGCTTTATACAACACTATGAACGCATCACCCGCGCTTGCCTGGATGGATTGCCCGAAATCGCGGATGTCGTGGTTCGACTGGATGATGAGCATCAAATAATATCGCTGGACACAAAATCAAAGGAGTTTAGTCATGTTTGATCGATGGCTGGTCGTGACAGATATGGATGGCAGCCTACTGAACCATCACAGCTATGATTACAGCGCTGCCATTCCATTATTGGAGCAATTACAACAGGCCGGTATTCCGGTAATTCTGAATACCAGTAAAACCTATGCGGAATTACAACAGTGGGTCAAAGAATTAGGTTTAAAACACCCTTTTATCGTTGAAAATGGTTCAGCGATCTTTATTCCCAAGGGTTACTTCCCCGATTCCTATATCGACCAGTACCTTGCGGATGCACAGGTGCATGATGATTACCTGGTGTTAACAATCGGAGAGCCCATTGAGAGATTGAACGATTTTGTCAAGAACAATAATCCAAAGGCTATTAATTTTACCCAGTGCAGTGTTGAACAGGCGGTAGCGCTGACCGGGTTAAGCGAACAAGATGCTAAACTGGCACAAACCCGGTTGTTTTCGGTACCCCTTTACTTTTCTGAGCAGAATGAAGAAGAGCAATTTATTAAACAAGCTCGTATTGCCGGCTTTAATTGTCTTAAAGGGGGGCGCTTTTTGCACTTGCAAGGTTACTGTAATAAAGGGTTCAGTATGCAAACGTTAAAACAACTGTACCAGGGTAACCATGAGTTAACATTCGGGTTGATCGCTTTAGGAGATAGCCATAATGATCAGGCGATGCTCGAGCATGCCGATGTACCCATCGTAGTCAAATCACCCGGTAGTGAGACGCTGGTATTCAAACATCCGGAAAATGTGATCTTTACTGAGGCACCTGCACCCGAAGGATGGGTAGAAGGCGTTTCACGCGCGATACAAACACAATCAATAACACTTTAACAGGAGGAATGAATGGCTGATAGTTTTCAATCAGGTAGGGTAACCACTCTGCATAACATCATGCACCGACCATTGGAAGAAATGGAGCAAGAATTAACCACGTTTTCCTATGTGCGGCCGATGGGATTGATATTGCCATCCTTGTACTCTGAACTCGAACAGCCGGCGCTGGCTCATATCGTGGATGAACTGGAAAAGGTGCCATACTTAAACCAAGTTGTGATTGGTCTTGATCGAGCGGATGAAAGCCAATATCGGCATGCCATTGAATATTTCAAGCGGTTACCGCAAAACCATCAAATACTCTGGAATGATGGACCGAACTTAAGAAAAATCGATGCGCTATTGCAGGAAGAAGGGTTGGCCCCCACGCAAATGGGGAAAGGGCGTAACGTTTGGTACTGCATGGGCTACATGTTGGCATCAGGACAAAGTGAAGCGATAGCTTTGCATGATTGCGATATCGTCACCTATGAACGTGGTATGTTGGCACGTCTGATCTATCCCGTTGCCAATCCCAGTTTTCGTTACCAGTTCAGTAAAGGTTATTACTCCCGCGTGGCCGATAATGCTCTGGGCGGCCGGGCTTCTCGCCTGCTCGTTACCCCCTTGATTCGAACGTTGCAGAGGAATATTGGGCATCAGGAAAGTCTAGATTTTATGGATAGTTTTCGTTATCCACTGGCGGGTGAGTTTTCCATGCGCAAGGATGTTATGAGTGGGTTACGCATACCCAGTGACTGGGGACTTGAAGTCGGTGTCTTAATGGAGATGGCTCGTAATTATTCGACGCGCCGGATATGCCAGGTTGAAATAGCCGATATCTATGATCATAAACATCAGGATGTGTCTGCGGATAATGCAGAAAGCGGGTTGTCGAAAATGTCTATCGATATCTCAAAGGCTTTTTTTCGCAAGCTCGCCACCAACGGCATCGTATTCAATAAAGGCGTATTCCGCAGCCTAAAAGCTTCCTATTATCGTATCGCATTAGACCTGATAGAGAGTTACCGTAGCGATGCAGAAATGAACGGACTCAAGTTTGATGTTCATCTGGAAGAACAGATTGTTGAATTGTTCGCGGAAAACATTATGAAGGCGGGTGAGGTTTTCTTAAACAACCCGATGGAGCAACCTTTTGTACCCCATTGGAATCGAGTGGTCAGTGCGATACCGGATATATATGATCAATTGCTTGATGCGGTTGCGCAGGATCACGCCATGTATTCAGAGTCATAAGATTTTAGTGCGTTAACAAACCATGAAAAAGAAGCTGTCACATTTAAGCGATCGGATCATTAATCACATAGAGTTTATTTATCCTGATGTAGAGGCATCTGAATTTGCTGATCAGCTTATGTTGGAGATGGGTTTAGATAAAAAATGCAAGAAACCCAAGCCCTATAAAAATCATTGGGATCAAAATGATGTTATAGCCATTACCTATGGTGACAGTATTATTCGTAAGGGAGAGAGGCCTTTAAAGACCTTGCACCAGTTTTTCAAAGATAATTTTGAAGACATTATCAACGGCATCCATATATTGCCGTTTTATCCTTACAGTTCAGATGATGGATTTGCGGTTATCAATTATAAACAGGTGAATGAAAAGCTGGGTGACTGGCCCGATATCGAGGCACTCGCCCAGGATTTTGATTTGATGGCAGATTTGGTCATTAATCATATTTCCAGCCGCAGTGAATGGTTTGAACAATTTAAACGCAATCATGATCCTGAAAAAGATTATTTTATTAGTGTAGATCCAAAGGCCGATTTATCGGCTGTGATTCGACCGAGAACCAACTCCTTATTAAGACCCACAGAAACCCTGGAAGGTGAACGGCATGTATGGTGTACATTCAGTCATGACCAGGTAGATTTAAATTTTCATAATCCAAAAGTGCTGCTGGAAATGGTGAGTGTGATCAGGTACTACCTTGACAGGGGAGTACGGATGTTTCGCTTGGATGCGGTAGCCTTTTTGTGGAAGGAAATTGGTACCGGCTGTTTAAATCTGCCGCAAACCCATGAAATCATACGTTTGTTAAGAACTTTGATTGAGCATGTCAATCCGCGTGCCATTATCATTACAGAGACGAATATTCCCAATCGCGAAAATCTGGCTTATTTTGGCAATGCTAATGAAGCTCACATTATCTATAATTTTGCTTTGCCTCCTTTATTATTACATGCCTTGTTGACTGGGCAGAATTTCCACCTGAATAACTGGTTAATGAGTATGCCGCCGGCACAGGATGGTACGACGTATCTAAATTTTATTGCCTCACACGATGGTATTGGATTACGTCCGATAGAAGGGATTCTCTCGGAAGAGGAAACCCAGCAAATTACCGATGCCATGCAACAGTTTGGAGGTAGAATCTCCTGGCGTAACCTATCAGATGGAGGCGTTAAACCCTACGAAATCAATATCAGCTTGATTGATGCCTTAAGTGGAACCCTGGATGGTGCGGATGAATGGCAGGTGGAACGGTTTATTTGTGCCCATATCATCATGTTGGGATTAGAAGGTATCCCGGCAATTTATATACATAGCTTGCTGGCCACGCATAACGATATCCACAAGATGGAAGCGTCTGGCAGCAACCGGGCGATTAACCGGCATGTTTGGGACTGTGATTTGCTCAGGGCATCATTATCGAATATGACTTCTTCACATGCGATGATACTGGAACAATTGAAACGAATTATTAAGATTCGGACACAACAGGCGGCGTTCCACCCTAATGCTACGCAATATACCTTGCACCTTGGTGAGGGCATCTTTGCATTTTGGCGGCAAAGTAGAAAACGTGATCAAAGCATATTTTGTGTACATAACATCAGTAACGAAATACGCAAGGTCCCTCTTAAAGGCATGAATCTTGTTGAAACGCATTATTGGTGGGATCTATTCAGTGGATATGAATACGATACCTTGAATGAAGAACTTGAGCTTGCGCCCTACCAATGCGTGTGGATTACCAATAAGTAACAATATTTAACGATTGCTGTTGGTCATCTAGGTTAAAATATTCATGTTTTGACGGATCTATTCCAGGCATGAATCAAAAAGAGCATACTGACCACCTTCCTGAAGCACAAAGTGGCATCCGAGGATCCCACATTGTTTTAATGATATTGTTGACCATTCTGATCACGGTTGCCGTGACTTTTTGGTTTGTCAGAACGTATATTTATGCCAAGGATTTTACCCCGGTAGAGTTAAATACATCCGAGCAGCAAGTTCTGGATACTAAACTGAAAATATTGGGTTATGAACCCACTAAGGCTTCCACGCCTCAGGTAGAGAAGGGGCAACAGGAAACAGACGAGCAATGGTTAAGGCCAGAAGCTTACCAGGAGAGTACGGACCAGCGTGAAGTAAACTTTAGTGAACGAGAACTGAATGCCATTATTGCGAATAACAAGGACCTTGCAAAAAAACTGGCATTGGATTTGAGTAGTGACCTGGTCAGTGCCCGCTTACTGGTACCGATGGATCCGGATTTTCCTATCCTGGGCGGGAAGACCTTGCGTGTCTCTGCGGGTGTCGAAATGGCCTTTGAGAATGCCCGGCCTAAGGTTATTTTAAAAGGAGTCAGCCTGATGGGTGTGCCCATTCCGGGTGCCTGGTTAGGGGGTTTAAAAAATGTTGATTTAATCAGCGAGTTTGGTGACCAGGGAGGTTTTTGGTCAAGCTTTGCAGAGGGCGTGGATCACATCGAGGTCCATGAGGGCCAGTTAACCATCAAATTAAAGCCTTAATGAAAATTCATTCAAAAAAATTGCTTTCGACTATAAACAGATGAGTCATGAAACCCAGCGCTGAACAGCATCAACAGAATCAGTAGGTCCTGTGTTAAAACAAATTCGCGCTTGGGGGGCTAATTCATGGACGAGGTTGATGGCTTTCTCAAACAAAAGAAACTCATCCGGATCTGTTCTAACACCTGCGCCAATGAGAATGCAGCTGAAATTAGTGTCCGCCAATTGGCTGCGAATAGTGGCCTCGGCGGTCTCTCCATGGTCAATAAAACAGATCGAAGTGTCATACCCCATTTCATTTAACGCCCCCTCATCTTTTCGAAGAACGCCTAACAGCCTCTCTGGGGTTAACCCTGGCCATTTTTCATAATTCACCACGGCGGGATCAAGACCAATTAATAGTACCTTAGGACTTTCTTTCATGGCTATCGCTCCAGTGTCTCAACAAATAACGTTCTAAGCGGATATCTTATCTTGCATTGCCATGTTTATGAAGCATGAACCAGTGCCGGGGGCGACAGACACCCCCAACGTCATTACCTTTATCAAGAGCATGTCTCACCATGTATTACCCCAGTTTTCCTGATGCACCCTCGATTCAGACCTTTTATATCTTGATTACCGGGTTGTCCGTTGGAAAAAGGTTAAAACTGAGGGACTCAGATGATTGTGGTTAGCATGGTATGACATCGAAGGAATGACTCTGTCAGATAACGAGCGTTCACTGAATCCTTTGGGTTTAGGGTTAGAATCGATAAGTCAATCTTCGAGCGATAATGCTATTCCTTTATGCGATAGTCATATCTTTTGTCATCATAAACGCGAAGTTCGATTAACCGATCATAGTGATTGTCAATCTTTTGAGAGCACCAGTGAACCAAGCGGCGCATCAATCCCATCCCTTTCTTAGCGGTTATAGGGTAGCATGTATACACTTCACCTGTAGTCGTATCAATTTGAACTTTTCGCTGATCCGAATGTTTCATGATTATTACCTCAAATTTCGTCAAGTCTAATGTAGGAAAAATTATGCAGAATTCAATGACTGGACAAGCGAGGAATTTTAAACAAGGTGATGAAAATTTTTCATCAATAGAACACCGATGACTAGACGCCTACCCCCACTCAAAGCGCTGAAAGTATTTGAAGTTGCTGCCCGCAATGAAAGTTTTGCAATTGCTGGGGAGGAATTATTTATTACGGCATCCGCAGTCAGTCACCAGATAAAAGCACTGGAAGATTTTTTGGGTGTCAAGCTGTTCAAGAGAACCAAGCGTCATGTTGAACTGACAGCAACAGGTGAAAGGTATTTGCAATCTATCAAGGAGTCGTTTAATGGCATTGAGGTGGCCACTCAATGGATCACCACTCATCCCAACATGGGTGTGGTCAGTATCAAT
>JASJBW010000142.1 GCA_030066315.1 Gammaproteobacteria bacterium | reverse complement strand
CCTCTAGCCCACCCCGGGGAGTAAGGGTACAAAGGAAACTTTTTCAAAAGCTTCGCTTTCGAAATCATCATTTTTACGGGTAATTTTTAACAAGACCTGCTCCTTGCTGTCGTCATAAGGCAACACCATTTGGCCCTGTTCATTTAACTGTTCAGCCAATTTGCGGGGGATTTCCTTGCACGCTGCGGTCATGATGATGCGGTCAAAACGATAATTCAGATTAGGCCATCCACCATTGCCATCGGTATGACGCAATTCGATATTGTAAAGTTCCAATTCTGCCAGACGTTTCTTGGCCTGTTGGTAAAGCGCCCCGATACGTTCAATACTGTAAACCTGCGGTACCAGTTGGGCCAGCACAGCTGTCTGATAGCCACAACCGGTTCCGATCTCCAGAACCGACGAGGGAGTACCCGAAGCCAAGATCATTTGTGTCATTCGGGCCACGATGTAAGGTTGAGAAATAGTTTGGCCAAATCCTATAGGCAGCGCGGTATCTTCATAGGCTCGATGAGATAGTGCTTCATCCACAAAAAGATGACGTGGTGTATTACGGATAACCTCAAGGACCTGTTCATTGTGTATACCCTGTTGGCGTAATCGATCAATCAAACGATCTCGCGTTCTTTGCGAGGTCATACCGATACCCTTGATATGATGACTGGATAATGGATTCATGAAATAGCTGACAACCAATTTTTTAAGGGTTCAACTCCATCATGTCGGGTCAAATCAATTTGTAAAGGGGTCACAGAGACATAATTATTTTCAATAGCAAAAAAATCTGTCCCAGGTCCGGCATCTTGAGCAGGGCCTGCAGGCCCTACCCAATAGATTTTCTGTTGATACGGATCTCGTTGTTGTACTACTGGTTCAGCCCTATGACGATAGCCCAACCGGGTTGCCTGAAACCCCTGAATCTCTTGCCAAGGTATATTGGGGACATTGATATTAAGAATCGTATCATCTGATAAGGGATTACTGAGCAATTGTTCTATAATTTTTCTGGTCGCCTTAGCCGCAGTCGCAAAATAATAATTCTCTCTGGCACTCAACGACACGGCGAGCGCGGGTAAGCCTAGAAAACGACCCTCGGTGGCTGCCGCTACAGTCCCGGAATAAATCACATCATCCCCCAGGTTGGCACCAGCGTTAATGCCTGAGACGACCATATCCGGTTCTTCTTCCAACATTCCGGTTAAAGCCAAATGTACACAATCGGTTGGGGTTCCATCCACCGCATAAAAACCGGAGGGCGTTTTGCTGACCCGCAATGGTCTATGCAGCGTTAGGGAGTTACTGGCACCACTTCGGTTTCGGTCGGGTGCTACCACGGTTACTTTGGCAACCGAGTCCAGCTCATCGGCAATCGCCTGCAATCCAGGAGCAAGGTAACCGTCATCGTTACTGAGCAATATATGCATGTAGAATATTTATATCTGGTAAGGTCGAATGATAAACCAATTCTTCAGGACGCAGGAATTAATTTGCTCTATGATGGGATATATATCCTTCAAAAGGAAATTATCCATGTCCAGCTCATCCGACCAGAAAAAAACAGATGATGATCACTCTGGTTTCATGGAATCGCTGGACGGCATCCGTAAGCTGGACTCTGACCGCGTCAATCTGTATCAGGATCTTCCTCGAAAAAAAACAATGCCTATTCCTTCACTCCAGCAGAATCATGAAAAAAATCTAAATTCCGCTCACATCATTAATCAGAACCCAGAAGACAGCTGGTTCCAACAGGGTTTACAAAAAAAAATACGGCAACGTATTCAGTCAGGAAAACTCACCGTGGAAGCAAACCTGGATTTACATGGCTATCGGCGTGAAGAGGCAGAGACACAACTCCGTGAGTTTATTCATCAAGCATTACATGCCGGCTTGAGAATGGTCGTGATCATTCATGGTAAAGGCTATCGTTCTCAAGGTGGATCGGTACTCCGACCTATGGTTTTGAGCTGGTTAAGTCAGCAACCAGGGATACTGGCTTATTGTCCTGCGCAACCGAAAGATGGAGGCAAGGGCGCGAGTTACGTTTATTTAAAATCAGGTTAAAGCTGAAGCCTGATCAACCTGCCTATGACTTATCTTCGTGATTCAGATTCAGCATTTTCATCAGGATTCGAATGATCTGTTTTGGGTTTGTCATCCGGCTTAACAGTGTCATCATCCATTAAAATTCGGTAGGCAGGCCCTTCAAGGTCATCCATCTGGCCTGATTTAACCGACCAAAAAAAGAATCCGGCAATCACCACCAACAGGATCATCGCTAGGGGTATCAGTAAATATAAAATTTCCATTCAGTTATCTCAATCTTAACGCATTCAATACCACAATAAGGGAACTGACAGACATACCAATAGCTGCCAACCAGGGTTGTATCATTCCTGCCATCGAAAAAGGTACTGCGACGATATTATAGGCAATCGCCCAGGCAAAATTCTGTCGAATAATACGCATCATCTTGGTCGTGATAAACAACGCATCGCGAATAGGCTTCAAATGAACCCCGTTGATGACCAGGTCTGAGTTGGCTCTAGCAAGATCCGTCCCCATGGATAAAGAAATCGATAAATCAGATGCGGATAATACCGGTGCATCATTAATACCATCTCCTACCATGGCTACCTTGTGACCCGCCGATTGTAATGCCTTGACCTGGTTGAGTTTATCATCAGGTAACTGCTCCGCATCAAAATGTTCGACGCCCAGCTGGCCGGCAATGGCCGCCACATAAGCTTCACGATCTCCACTCAGAATACGGGTGTCAATACCGGCTTGCTGTAAAGCCCTTACGGTATCAAAGGCATCGGGCTTCAGCGGGTCGGTGAAACAAAAACAAGCGAGCCATTTACCGTGCTTGGCCAGATGCACTACTTGCATCGCATCATCCAGTTCTATTCCCTGTGGAATCTCAGCGACATTTTCAATGAACGTGGTATTACCAATAAAATAAGTGGTATTGTTAATATCACCTTGAATGCCCTGCCCCGTGACATTCTTTAATGATTTAACCTCGAATTTTTCTAATTGAGTGTCCACGAGTGCCCGGGCAACTGGATGTTCAGAGTGGAGTTCCAGGCTATGAGCCAATTGACGGTTTAATGCTGACTGTTGCTTGTCTGCATCTATCTGCTTTTGCAAACTTAATATCCCCGTGGTCAAGGTACCTGTCTTATCAAAGATCACCGTATCGACTTGTGGCATCACTTCAAGCGCATGAGATCGAGCAACCAACATGCCATCCCGAGTCAATGAACCAATGGCTGCAGACAATGAGGCTGGAGTAGCCAGTGATAACGCACAGGGACAGGTCACCACCAGGGTAGCGACTACCACCTGCAACATTTTTGACGGATCAATTTGCCACCAAAAAATTCCGGCCACGATCACCAACAATAACAGGGCCATAACAAAAATACTGGCAACCTTATCTGCCAGCTTGGCCACATTGGGCTTGAACCCCTGAGCTTGTTCGATCAGACGCTTAATACCTGACAGAATGGTATCCTGACCCAATTTATGTACTCGTAACTGAATAGGTTGTTCGAGGTTGTAACTCCCCCCGATCACAATATCTCCTTTTTGTTTAGTCACTGCATGGGGCTCACCCGTCAACAATGCCTCGTCAACCAGCGCCGTTTCAGAGACCAATTCACCATCGGTAGGAATCACTTCTCCGGGTTTAACCAGAAAATGTTCATCCAGCTGAAGCTCGACGGTGGGTACGACTTCGATAGAACCATCAGCCAACAATCGATTCGTCATGGTTGGTGTTAGATTGGTCAGTGCCTCGATTTTTTCGGCGGCCTTCTTACGCGCTGACAATTCAAACAACCTGACCGATAGCAATAAAAAAACAAACATGGCCACAGAATCAAAATAAACATCGGACTCTCCGGTCCAGGTGTTATAACAACTGGCGCTGAACGCCAGGGTTAATCCTAGGGTGACCGGCACATCCATACCGGCACGACGATGGCGAAGATCTGTCCATGCTCCCTTAAAAAAGGGGCGCGCAGAAAACAGTAAGATAGGTGTCGCCAGGAATAAACTGATCCAGCGAAAAAAAGTTCGAAAATGATCACTGATACCCCACCACTCACCACCATACAAGGCCAAAGCAAACATCATGATTTGCATTCCAAATAGACCGGCAATTCCAATCTGGCGGATCAATTGCTTGCGCTGATTCTCATAGATCTGCTGCTGGGTTTGCGGATCATAGGGATGTGCCAGGTAACCAATCTTAGAAATGGCTTCAAGTATCTCACTTAATTTAATTGCATTATTGTCCCACTTGATACTGGCGCGATGTGTCGAATAATTGATTCCTACTTCAACGATACCCGGTAACTGTCTGAGATATTGTTCGTTTAACCAAATACAGGCGGCACAGACGATACCTTCAATGATTAACGAGACCTGCTTGATCTGAGCAGATTCGTTATGAACGAATTGTTGTTGCACAGAGGGATGATCATAGACCTTGATTTTGTCGAGAAACTCTGGGACCAGTTCCTGACCGGTTGATGCCTTTTCTTCACGAAAGCGATAATAACTCTCATTACCTGAATTGATGATGGCCTGGGCCACTGCCTGGCATCCGGCACAACACATGGGCTCCTGGATGCCGTTAATTTCCACGCTCAGCGGGCTCCCATTAAGCGGTAAACCACAATGAAAACAATCCTGACGGCTTTCTGCTGAAACAGTGTCTATGTTACTCTGTGAAGACATTTTTAAGTATCAATACAACAATAAAAAAACTACATCAATCTACGTAGAGGAGTTCATATGATCAATCTGATGCACATTCCCGGTTTAATATTTCAACCGCAAAAGGAATGGCAAAAAATAAGCCAGGAAAACAATCAAATTCCTGGCTTACTATTAGGATACGTCCTGATACTCGCCCTCATTGGGCCAGTGGCCGGATACTATGGCACTACCACGAGTGGATGGCAAATCGGAACGCGAGAAGCGGTCAAGTTAACGCCAGACAGTGCGATGACTATTGCCGTATTGTATTACTTCGCCATGGTGATCTCGGTGATTGGACTTGGTTTCATGGTGCGCTGGATGTGTAAAACCTATGGCGGAAATACGTCTCTGAATCGTTGTATTGCCTTATCTGCCTATGTTTCCACGCCCCTGTTTCTGGTTGGTATCGTTGAACTCTACCCTGTCCTTTGGGTCAATCTGTTAATTGGATTATTCGCGCTGGCTCATGCTATCTATCTACTTTACAGCGGCGTGCCCATACTGATGAATATTTCCGAGGATAAGGGCTTTCTAATGTCTAGTGCATTATTGGCACTGGGAATGGTTGCCCTCGTCACCTTGTTGGCATTAACCGCCTTATTATGGGGTTTTGGTATCCAACCTCAATTCACTGACTAGTTCCGGATAACGGGATCAATACGCAGTTTTAAACGCGTATATAAACAAAGAAATGGTTAACTCAGGTTAGCCATTTTTTTTTGATTTTTACGGGAAAACATCCGACAATATCAAAATATTAGTATTTTCTTATTTTTTAATCTGGAAGTAATTATCCCATGTCTGAAACCACGACTTCTGAACAATATAATTATAAGGTCGTTCGCCAATTTGCCATTATGACTATTGTTTGGGGCATTATTGGAATGGCTGTTGGTGTCACCATTGCGGCACAGCTGGCCTGGCCTGCATTAAACTTTGATTTACCATGGTTTTCCTTTGGTCGCTTAAGACCATTACATACCAATGCTGTTATCTTTGCATTTGGGGGTTCTGCCCTGTTTGCCACTTCTTATTATGTTGTGCAACGTACCTGTTATACCTCGCTTTTTTCACCGAAGCTCGCCGCTTTCACATTCTGGGGATGGCAAGCCATTATTCTCGCTGCGGTCGTAACCCTGCCACTAGGTTACACCTCCAGCAAAGAATACGCCGAATTAGAATGGCCGATCGACCTGTTGATTGGGGCTGTATGGGTGTCGTATGCAGTGGTGTTCTTTGGCACGATTGCCAAGCGCCAGGTAAAACACATTTATGTGGCTAATTGGTTTTATGGTGGATTTATTATTACCGTTGCAGTACTGCACATCTTTAACAGTATGGCTTTACCCGTGGGTGCATTGAAATCATACTCCATGTATTCCGGCGTCCAAGATGCCATGATCCAATGGTGGTATGGTCATAATGCCGTGGGCTTTTTCCTCACCGCCGGTTTCCTGGGTATTATGTATTACTTCATTCCCAAGCAAGCTAACCGTCCGGTTTATTCCTATCGTTTATCCGTAGTGCATTTCTGGGCGCTAACCTTCACCTATATCTGGGCCGGGCCACATCACTTGCATTACACCGCTTTACCGGACTGGACGCAGTCTCTGGGTATGGTCATGTCCCTGATCTTATTGGCCCCAAGTTGGGGAGGCATGATCAATGGTATTATGACGCTATCCGGCAGTTGGGAAAAACTTCGCTCTGACCCTATTCTTAAATTTCTGATTGTCTCGGTCTCTTTCTACGGCATGTCCACCTTTGAAGGTCCCATGATGGCAATTAAAACGGTCAATGCATTGTCTCATTACACCGACTGGACGATCGGCCATGTGCATTCCGGCGCACTCGGTTGGGTCGCCTTCATATCCATAGGCGCTATGTACTATTTGATTCCGCGCCTGTTCAATCGTGAGATTTATAGCCCCAAGCTGATTGAAACACATTTCTGGATATCCACCATCGGCGTGGTGTTGTACATCGCTTCAATGTGGATTTCTGGCATCATGCAGGGCTTGATGTGGCGTGCCATTAATGACGATGGCACCCTTACCTACAGTTTTGTAGAATCAGTTCAGGCACTATACCCTTTTTACGTGATT
>JASJBW010000022.1 GCA_030066315.1 Gammaproteobacteria bacterium | reverse complement strand
TCTGAGATGGTGAAGGATGGATTGTCAGCGCCACTTCATGATGGTGCCAGCAAGTACTACAAAGAAGCGGGCTTGATGTAAGCTCACCACAAAAAAGGGGGCCTTTGCCCCCTTTTTTTATGACTGCTGATTAAGAGTGTCAGCAGTCATAAAAAAAATAACATGTAAATTCCCAGAGAGGACACGGTTATGGCCAACGAAAAGGGTGCAGCCAAGGTTGTCAGCGAAGATAAACTCGAGGATATGATCGCCGAGGTGGATACCGGCGGTCGAAGACCTACCGGTATACCCGCCAAGTTTCTCATCGTAATACCCATACTCTGGTCCTTATTTCAATTATGGTATGCCTCACCGTTACCTTTTTTATTCAGTGCCGCAATTAGAGATTTTTCTCCCACTCTGGCCAGCCTGCTGGTCATTAATGACACCGAGGCACGTTCCATCCATTTAACTTTTGCGATTTTCCTGTCGTTTCTTGCTTTCCCCACTTTTAAAAGTTCACCCCATGACCGTATACCCATACAGGACTGGATTATGGGGTTGGTGGGCGCTTTTTGTGCAGCCTATCTGTATATCTTCTACGTGGAACTATCAGAACGCCCTGGGCTACCGACCCAATTGGACCTGGTGGTCGCCATCGTTGGGATCGTCTTACTACTGGAAGCCACGCGTAGAGCCCTGGGACCGCCCTTGATGGTTGTGGGGGCTGTGTTCTTGATTTATGCCTTCGCCGGACCCTATATGCCTGACGTTATCGCTCATAAAGGCGCCAGTTTAAATAAAGGGATGTCACATTACTGGTTATCCACGGAAGGTGTGTTTGGTGTGGCGCTAGGGGTGTCGACCTCGATGGTATTCATGTTTGTATTGTTTGGCGCCATGTTGGAACACGCGGGTGCCGGTAATTATTTTATTCGCACAGCCTTTTCACTATTAGGCCATATGCGTGGCGGACCTGCCAAGGCGGCCGTTGTTTCTTCAGCAATGACAGGCTTGATTTCGGGCTCTTCAATCGCCAACGTGGTCACTACCGGAACCTTCACGATACCACTGATGAAAAAAGTGGGGTTTCCTGCTGAAAAAGCCGGTGCGGTTGAGGTGGCTTCATCAACCAATGGACAATTAACCCCACCCATTATGGGTGCGGCCGCATTCCTGATGATCGAGTATGTAGGTATCAGCTACATAGAGGTCATCAAACATGCTTTTCTGCCCGCTATTGTTTCCTACATAGCATTGGTTTACATCGTGCACCTGGAAGCAATGAAAGCCAATCTACAGGGATTGCCACGTAGAACCATATCGCCTTTCTTGCAAAAACTGATGACCTTCATTTTTATTGTGGGGGGCATCATTATTTTATCAGGCATTATCTACTATGGTCTCGGTTGGACCAAATCAGTAGCCGGTGACGCAACACCTTATATCGCTACAATTGTGTTAATAATCGCTTACCTTGGACTGGTTAAATATGCTTCGCTGTTTCCTGATCTGGATACTTCACACGAAATCAATGAATTGCCTGAAGTGGGACCCACGGTTAAATCCGGGCTCTATTTTCTTTTACCCATTGTCGTATTGGTCTGGAGTTTAACGGTAGAAAGATTATCCCCCGGGCTGTCTGCATTTTGGGCGGCCATGTTTATGATTTTCGTCGTACTGACCCATCGTCAGTTGAAGGTGTTTTTCCGGAGTCAGCATCAGACCGAATTGAGCCAGGCAAACAAGAAGGCCTTTTCTGACCTCATCGAGGGTATGGTCAGTGGTGCCCGTAACATGATCGGCATTGGCGTGGCGACTGCCGCTGCGGGTATCGTGGTGGGTACGGTTACCATCACGGGCGTGGGCCTGGTCATGACCGAGTTTGTTGAATTTATTTCCGGTGGTAATCTGATTTTGATGCTGTTGTTAACCGCGATGATCAGTTTGATCCTCGGCATGGGCTTACCCACAACAGCCAATTACATCGTGGTATCCACGTTGATGGCACCGGTTATTGTCAGTCTCGGGGCTGCTAACGGTTTGATCGTACCCTTAATCGCCGTGCACTTGTTTGTATTTTATTTCGGTATACTGGCCGATGATACGCCTCCGGTGGGCCTGGCCGCCTATGCTGCGGCAGCCATTTCACAGGGTGATCCGATTCGAACCGGTATTCAAGGTTTTACCTATGATATTCGAACCGCGATTTTACCGTTCATGTTTATTTTTAATACTGAACTGATCATGATCGGTATCACAGGCCCAGTACATTTTGTGGTTGTGGCACTGGGCTGTATGGCAGGCATGATTGCATTTTCTGCGGCGACCCAGGGCTTTTACCTGGTCAGGAATACCGCACTTGAGGGTATTCTGTTGCTGGTCATTGCATTTACATTTTTTCAACCGGGTTATTGGTGGGATAAAATTTATCCACCCTTGGAAGAAAGCTCGGCCAGTCAGATCTTTAAAATCATAGATAAAACTGAAACAGATGCTCAACTGCGTTTACGCGTGGTCGGGGAAACGCTTGAAGGCAAACTGGTTGATAAAACAGTCATGCTACAAATGCCAGCAGCTGCTTCTCCTCAAGAACGTCTGACTGAGGCGGGTTTGGAACTCAAAGAATCTGATGACAAGTGGTTGGTAGATAATGTCGTATTTGGTAGTGCCGCGGAAAAAGCCGGTATCGACTTTGATTGGGAAGTGAAATCCATTCAAACAAAAACCGACCGTCCACCGAAGCATCTGATGTATGGACCGGCTATCGTTTTGTTTTTACTGGTTTATTTTCTCCAACGGCAACGACGTGTAGACGACCGGTCTTTTCAAACCGCAGTGGATTAATCAGGCAAAGACCACCCAGGTCGTGGCGATATATTTAACGCCCTTTTCAAGGGTGACGCCCCGATGTTCATGTGTCCAGAAGGGTGGGAATAGAACGAGTTTTCCTTTTTCGGGTTTTACCTTGATGTCCTGAAAAAGGAATTCAGTCTCGCCGCCCGGTCCGGGGACATCATTCAGATACCATACGGCGACCAGTTGGCGCTGACTGAAATCATGACTGCCGCCATCGATATGCCAATGATAATGTTCGCCCACCTCGGTACGTTGAATAGCATAACCATTGTCCTTGAAGGGTCCCTGAAAATACTCATAGGTTTGTTTGAATTCCTGCAGGGCCATACCCAATGAGCGAAACAGATTATTGTCTACATCTTTCCAGTGTTCTTTTCCACTGACCACAAGATCAGTAGATTTCTTGATAGAACGATCCTGATTAAAGGTCTGGCCGATACGCCCAAGGTACTGTTCATCCTTGGCCTGTTCAAAACGTTCAACCATGTTGTCACACAGGAATCCCGGCAGTGCATCCGGTTTTTCAAAGATGAAGGATAGGGGTTTGACTTCGCGAATGGTTTTTAATGGGGTCATTAATATCGGGAGCCCTCAATCAGGGCAACTATTTCGGCTGCGGAATTCTCGGGTTTCCGATGATGAATTGCAAGCAGGGATTGCAAGGTTTTTTCCCAGTGAATAGCCGCCTTATCCGTCAGACTTTCAAGTTCTTGGATTTGTTTTCTTTTTTGCCAGTTTTGATAGGCCTCCATCGCAGATGGAAACAAGTCTTTGCGTATATGGGTGAGGTTGGCAAAGTAGAAATGAATAGAGGCGGGATTGTTGATTTCCAGTAATCGGGGCAGGGTACTTAAGCAATCAGCAAGATGATCGCGGACGGCCCTTGCTAAGAGTTCCGCCTTTGTCCCCAAAAGGTTTAACATCATGACCGACCATTGCTCGCCCCATTGTTGACTGATTTGCATTTCACCGATTTCATGATAAATCAGCGTATCCTGCTCGGTTTGCACCATGAGCTGTAAAGCTTCGGAAATTGAGTCTGCAAATGGATAATAGGATAACGCGGTTCCCATCGGGTTTTTTAATTGACTCCAATGCCATTCCTGGTAGCGCTCCCAGCACATCCGTTTCAGGGATTCCTGGCGGACGATGATTTCACTTTGGTTGGATAAGGCAGGTGGCGCAGTTAAATCACGCGCAAACTCAGTGCCGGTAACGTTGATTTTTATACCTTCATGTTCGTAGTGATCCGCAAGGTTTGCAATAAAAAAATGTTGTGCGGATTTTTGTCCAATGCCAGCGTGATAAAAAAGATTGGAAGACTGTATGCTGGCATTGATACCCTCAGTATCATATATATCGTATTCATTGTGTTGAATCCTTATGGGCCTGAAGTTTTCGTCAATTACCTGATCCCAGATTTCTTCTTTATCCCGTAACCATTGACTCATCTCATCACTATTTAAGGATTGTTCAAAATCCAGGGCATGAATCCAGCGGAAATACTCACGCATCTTTAAAAGATAAATACAAAGCGTGTAATTGCCAGCATGATTGGCATCAGAAATATCACAATTATATTGAACCTGCTCAACCCATTGAGCCTGTTCAGTTGTTAAAACTTGAGAGGCATTCACTCATAAAACCTACTAAAATACTCAGGAATTTTATGCTAGCATTCGATACCCAGAATTTCTACTTGAGATTGGATTGATATGGCAAGATTAAAAGGTGGCTGGAATCAGCGCGGTCGTGACCGCAGCCTGGAAGAAATAGGCTCTGCTATCAGCTTTAATATCTGGCAGATTGCCGGCCAGGGCGTGTTAGACCTGGAAAATGAAGGTTTTCAGACTGATACCCAATCTCAGCGCCTCAATGTATTAACTGAATATGCCGCCTACCTGCTACAGTTGGTAGACCGTATGGTCTATGAACAATTTGAGCTGGAACAACGTAATGAATTGATTACTGCGGCGGGTTTACACATGGCCGGTATATTGTTGGATAACCGCCTGGAAACGGATGGCGAAGGTGATCACAGTCGCGTTTTCCTGAACATTCTTAACCAGAGGTTTGGTGAATACTCTCATTGCCAGTTCAACCGAATGGATGGTCCCAGCTTTGTCTTCCTGCGAATATTGGGTGATCACGTTAGTGAACAGATGGGAGAAAAGGACAATAAATGGATCACGGGTTATGTCATCGATATTGGTGGGGAAAAATTATACAAAAGCCTGCGCCGTGTTTTGCCGGGTCTAATAGATCCGGCAAAACGAGCACTGGAAGAAGAGCACAATATGGTGTTGGGTAAAAACTACGAACTGTAGGTTTTAACTGTTATCGTCTATTCCACCTTGATGTAAGAGAATCCTTCACTTTGCAGTTGGGCTATGCGCACAACCCCGGAAGGTACACTTTCGACTTCCTCGAATATCTTGTCCTGGGGGAGGTTGATCTGGCTGCGAGTGATATCACAGAGTTCTAATTTCACCTCATGTACATCATTTAAACTGACCAATCGACCTTTAAGGTTATCCCGTCTTTCTTCCAGTGCCGCGTCAGCCATGAAAGGGGTATTGTTGAGTTTATCGTCAGTGACAAAACGTATGCCGTGTGCCACAAATACAATACGGACGTCAAATTCTATGAGTTCATTATTGTAATAGGTGACCATGTTATTAATGCTGGTCAGCATCGCAGAGAAACGACGTGGATCTGCAAAATCCGCATGATAGACGACCTTGACCACATCATCTTCGGTATCAGCCGAGACTGGGTTAAGGGGCCCCAGACTCAGAATGATTAACATCAGTACACTCCCCCAGAATGTAACCATTCGGTCTGAAACTGAATTCATAATTGTATTTCGTGGTTTCATGTTCGCCGCTCCTTTTATTTATATAATAGTAATTAAAACAATACCTTAAATTATAAATTTAAAGTACTTTATAATAAATATGTATTGACCAATAGACGTACCTCTTTATGAAGTTATTTCACTGAGATCGTCACTATTGAGCCTAGAACCTCTTCTATCTCAGCAGTAGTCAGATAGTTTTGCAAAGTTGGCTCGGTTAATACAGCACATTTTAATTCTACTATTTCAGGTTGTTGCGCTGAATTTATTTTCATGATGTTACCCAGAACGTTGTCATCCGGAGGTCCACCCGCCTCACCTTGAGAGGTAAATGGATTTAGACCACTACCTGATTGCAAGTAGTCCATTGCTCGATATGATCGAGTCACTGTGAATGTATCGGGTTGTAAGGTGCGTTCTGTCTCCAGGTCGTCAGGATGTTCATAACGATAAAACTGGCAATAAGGGTATCGCTCTCGTAATTCCTTGGATTGAACAGGTTTGCCAAATTGAATAAAACTGCGGCTGTATCCAATTTGAAATTTTAG
Organism: Gammaproteobacteria bacterium; assembly: GCA_030066315.1. Lineage (GTDB taxonomy): Bacteria > Pseudomonadota > Gammaproteobacteria > JACNJF01. The sequence continues at coordinate 10,779 of JASJBW010000022.1, read as the reverse complement.
CGGTTGATTTAAGGTAATAGTACTTCCAACGGGTATTCTTATCTGTGAGGGGGGGGGTGAGTTTATACCCAATGACTGGCAACCGAGTAAAAACAAGAGCGAACCCAGGGTAATGATTTTAAGCATAAGAGTGTCACAAATACGTTTAGCAGTATTCGTTGGACATGAGCGTTACCTACAGGTTCTATTGGATCAAAGACAATAACCGGGCAGAACGTAAAATAATTTGATTATCGCTTTTTGAATCAGGGCGTTAGCGCATAAAGGGCACCATTATTTTTTCGGGTTCGGTGAATTGATTGATATCATAGGCCATTCGTCCCATATTTTGGTTCATCACCGACATATCTCCACTCATACGGTTCATCGCTTGTGTCATGGCGGCCATATTTTTATTCATCGTACCTATATCGTTTCCTAATGCGCCCATGTCATTACCCATGTTGCGCATACTCATGGTCATGGTGCGCATATCCCCTGCAACCTGGGCAAAATCCTTACCCATGCTGGCTTGTCCTTCCACCATGCTTTGAGCCATTAACGTCATTTTTTGCGCCATACCGGTCATGTCTTTTGACATGGAATGAACATCTTCGGTCATCTGGGTGACTGCTTTAGTCATTGTGCTCATGTCGTTGCCCATGTTGTACATGAATAAGCCCATACCCACACAGGCCAAACCTGCAAATACCAGAACAATTAAAATCAAGAAGTTCTTACCCAGGTTACGTGTTTTATTATTGTCATTCATAATGGTGTCCGGTTGATGGATGAGATTGTTACCTATCATCCAGGTAATTCGATGGTATATTTTTATTCTTGTATAACCCCATTAGTATTACAGGAGTACCTTTTATCAGGGTCATTCAAATATCTTAAGTTCAATGATTCTGGGTGAACTTTATAAACTATGCAACCCTGATAAAAAAAGTAAAAATCGATGTAACCTATTGAATATAGGTTTAATTGTAGAAGAGTAATTTGAATATAGATGGAAAAAACAGCTTTTATTCAGAAACTTAACGCTCTGTTTTAATTTCTGATTAACCTATACAGGAATTTTTAGGCAAAGGTTGATGTTCTGTGGTATGGATATCGAATTTAACTTAACGTCCTGAATATATCGTCATAATCAGACGTCCTCTGAGTCACTAGCTATGGATTTTTCATCACCAAGAATCAATGTCGCCATCTCAGCACATGGCTATGGTCATTTAACGCAGACGGTCGCGGTATTACAGGCATTGGCTCATCACCATGAAAACATGGTTTTACGCATTCAATCTGATCTTGATCGCGCTATTATTGCTGATCGGCTGGGTAATCTTGATTTTGATCATGAAAAAATTCAAATGGATGTCGGCTTGGTTCAGCCTGATCCACTGCATGTGGATCTCATGTCCAGTTTAGAGGCCTATGCCGTTTTTCATGACCGTTTCGAAGAAAAAGTTAAAGAAGAAGCGCTCAAACTGAGAGATTGGGGAGCGGATATTGTATTGTCTGATATTTCATACCTGGCATTGGCCGCTGCTGCCCATGCGGATATTCCAGGCATCGCATTAGCATCACTGTCTTGGGACCATATTGTTAAAGCTTATTTCGATATGGAATCTACCCAGGTGCTGGTTTGGTATCAGCACATTAAAGAGGCCTATGAGCAATCAACTCTGGCACTCTTACCCGAACCGGCCTTGACAGGGGAAAATTTCAAACGGGTTCAGCCGATAGCGCCGGTGTACATTCCGGGGCAGAAAAACTCAAGCATACGCAAGGAACTGGACATTGATCATGACGATACGAGACCCTTGGTATTATGCAGCCTGGGTGGCATCGGTAGTGAACAAATACCGGTTGAAGCTATGCAGAAACAAAGCGATTTTCATTGGTTAATACATGTGGATCGGGTGCTGCCCACAATGGATCACCTGCACACCATAGAGCGTCTGTCTCATTGGCCCTATCGACATATTATTGCTTCTGTTGACGGTGTCATTGGAAAGCCGGGTTATGGTATGGCAATTGAGGTTGCTGCTCATGATTTACCTTTTGTTTATACCCGCAGGGGACACTTCCCTGATGAACCGGTGATCTCTCAATGGCTGGATCAACATGCCCGTGCACTGGAAATCAGTAAAGGGGAATGGTTAACAGGTAACTTTACAAAGCCATTGGCTTCATTGTGGGAGCAACCAAAAAAACCGAAACAGCCTTTAAATGGTGCCGAGCAGGCCGCATCGGCGCTCTGCGAATTTCTCTAACCGTTTAGATTATGGTGTTATCGGTTAACTGACCACGCGTTCAAAATTTGTGTTATGACACTTGGGGCACGGCGGAATATGACTGTTCTTTTTGAAAGTCATTTCCTGTCCACAATCTAAACAACGAAGGGTGCCTGCAGTGCAGATTTCACCCGTTTTATACAAAGTGTTTTGCTGATGATCTTTGAAGGCACGGAAATCCAACCAGTTCTTGTCGGCGGCTTTAGCCAGAAAATCAGCAAACCGGTCCTCTACGAGCTGTATATCAAACTTCAGCCATTGATTGAGCTCCTTACCATCGGTTTTAAAATACTCACGGGCATTGGCTATATCACGTTTAACATGCGCTGAAATGCTCCTGGCTTCATCCTGTGTTAAGGCATACAGTTTTTTACTCATCTTTTCCGCGTTATGAACCATCTCATCGATGGTGGGTGACAAGTTCTCTTCTGCTTTTTCCATTGCCGCATGGATTTCATCGATCATGTGGTTAAATGCTTGTAACAGCTTGTCTTTTTGATCGGTCATATGCACCTCCATCTCTATGATTGCTGATACTATTAATATAATCTTGTTCGACAGGAATCAAAACCATTAAGCGGTGACGTATTTAGTTCTGCATGATATGAATCAATTTCTCGAATCCACTGGTGTTGAATACCCTATTATTGGCGGTCCCATGTACCCATGCAGCAATCCTGAATTGGTTGCCGCCCAATCAGAGGCTGGTGTATTGGGGGTCGTACAACCACTTTCTCTGACTTATGTTCATGGATATGACTTCCTTGAAGGGCTTCGCTACATTCAATCTTTAACGCAAAACCCAATTGGTTTTAATGCGTTGATCGAAAAATCATCACGTAAATACCACGAACGTATGTCAACCTGGATTGATATAGCCCTTGATCAGGGAGTAAAGTTTTTTATCACTTCACTGGGGAAACCGGATTGGGTGGTTAAAAGGGTCCATGGCTACGGTGGTCAGGTTTATCACGATGTTACTGAACGTAAATGGGCACAGATTGGTGTGGATTGTGGTGTTGATGGACTGATTTGTGTCAATAATCGTGCGGGTGGTCATTGCGGTGGATTAAGCCCGCAGGAATTGGTTGAGCAGTGCCTGGATTTTGATAAACCCTTGGTCTGTGCAGGAGGGGTGGCCACTGCTGAGGCTCTCAAAGACATGCTGGATCTTGGATACCAGGCTTGTCAATTAGGTACCCGGTTTATCGCTACTGATGAATGCAAGGTCAGTGATAGTTATAAAAAAGCCATAATTAATGCTGATGAAAGCGATATCGCGTTAACTGAAAAAATGACGGGCGTACCCGTTTCCATTATTAAACCGGAAATGAAGAGTGAACGAGATTTAAAAGCTCAGGGAGTGCTGGGTTGGATGCTGCAATCCCGTCGTTTTAAGCATCTTGCCCGTCTTTATCTCAGTTTGCGCTCTATCATGGGGTTAAAAAAAGCCATAAGCGATAACGCAGCCGAATCGGAATATTGGCAGGCGGGTAAAAGTGTGGATGGCATTCACTCGGTGGTTTCGGTTAAACAAGTCGTTAACGAATTAGTCTCGCAGCTACAAACACCCTCAAAATAATCCTTTTCGATGGATGCAGGATTCATCTTTTTCTGGTTGATGAATGATTCAACCGAACATATATTTAATAAAATACTTTAAATAAATAATATAACCTATTGAATAATAATATTAAAACGTAATTATTTGCTTGTCGATCTCACACGGAAATACAGTGAAAAAAAGTTTAAAGATTTTATACAGAGGTCGATATATAGAAAGTGATCACTTAACAAATCAAATCGTTAAGAAATTTAAACTTTAATCGTCCCTAGGGACCTGTTATGTCACTCAGAAACCGAATGATTATCATGCTGTTGTTGCCAATTTTATCCATTACCGGAATATTTGTTGGGGCAAAATTTTTGTTAATTTCCAAGATGGAACAGCGTGTGACGGATGTGGTGTTCCTGAGTAATGACCTCATCTGGAACCAGTTACTAGACAATAACCAGGATCAGATGGACAGTCTCGCCGGCGAGATCAACGATGAATATGAACTCCGTGTTGCGTTGAAAAACGAGAAACTCGATGAATTAAAAACCTATGCGGACAAATACTTCAATTTGACAGGAGATCTGGGCAATTACGATGCCTTTCAATTATTTACCAAGAACCAAGAATTTGCCTACAGCTCTAACCCAGATTTAAAAATATCACAACTACTTGGATTACTAGACCGCGCTGGGGATACCAAAAAACCCTATAAAGATCTGGTTACGACCTCAGATGGTCAAGTTTACAGTGCCATGTCTTTTGCCATGAAATCCCGAAAAAAATTATTGGGCTACGGCATTTTCATTAAGAACCTGACCCCCGTGCTGAATCAATTAGCCGAACGCGGCGAATATGCTGTGGGCTTGTCATCAGTGAATAATGAGCTGCTGGCTAATGTGGGCATACCGGAAAATGAACAGGCTTTGTCGTATATCAGAACTGAAGAAACCCACCTGGTCGACGTATTGAATGCAGAACAAAATAAATTGGTCATCAGTAAACAGCCTGTATTCAACATAGACAAGGAAATACTGGGCTATTTACTGGTGGCCAAAGATGATACTGAAAAGCTTAATCAAATAGCTCGATTCGAACTGATCACACTAGGGGCTATTTTTGTGACGATCATTTTAAGTATTTTGGCTTTAATCTGGATGATGAAACGCTTCATTCTGACCCCGGTGATGCAATTACGGGATTACCTCGTGTTGTTGGCTAAAGGCGATTTTTCAGAACATGTCTCGATCAGTTCCAAGGACGAATTTGGGCAGATTGCGTGTAATGCAGAAACAGTGAAAACCCAGCTGGGTGGCATAGTAAAAGAGCTGCAATCGACTGCTCAAAACCTGGTATCGAATGCCAGTGAACTCGACGAAGTGAGCCAGGGTAATCTTGAGCAACTCAATGATCAGCAACTGGAAACGGAGTCGGTGTCTGCCGCTATGTCTCAAATGGCCACGACAATACAAAATGTGGCTGAAAATGCGAACCAGGCAGCCGCTCAATCTCAAAGTGCCGATGATTTAGCCAAGCAGAGTGATCAAATCGTTCATGATATGGTGGCCTCCATGCGCGACCTGTCAGACAATGTCAAGAAGACTGCGCAGGCCGTGCAAACAGTGGAATCCAATTCCATCGAAATCGGGTCCGTGCTTGATGTGATTCGGGGTATTGCTGAACAAACCAATTTATTAGCCCTAAATGCTGCCATTGAAGCAGCACGAGCCGGGGAACAGGGAAGGGGATTTGCCGTGGTGGCGGATGAAGTCCGTTCTTTGGCCAGCCGGACACAAGAATCTACTGAAGAAATCCAGGCAATGATTGAACGATTGCAGGAAGGAACCCGATTAACGGTAGCGGATATGGAAGCGGGTAGTCAGAAAGCCGAAAGTACGGTTGAACTGGCGGAAAAAGCAGGCGAGGCACTACAGCAGATTACTCAGGCCGTGTCTCATATCAGCACCGCTAATTTTGAAATCGCCAGTGCAGCTGAAGAGCAGGGGGCCGTGGCTGCTGAGGTTGATGGCAATGTCGCTGTTATCAAAGAACAGACTCATAAAATTCTTGAAGGTGGACAAAAAACAAATCAGGCCAGTAAACAGCTGACTGAATTGGCACAGAACATGATGCAGTTGTCACAACAGTTTAAAACCGATTGATTTGATTTATCGATCAGCTACTTTTGGGTTCTATCGGAACTTCGAGTACTTAGCAGACCCATTAGGCCAGAATCGCTTTATAATCACTTAAGAGATTCTAATGTTAAGTATTTTCAGTTTATTCAGTAAAACCTTGATGAAGCGCTCTACACTCTCGGGATGATAAGGGAGAAACAACTCTGGTTCGATTAATTCCAACTCCATAACGGCAGGTTTATCATTCAACCTTACTAGATCGACTCTTGCATAGGTAGGCGTTACACCTTCGTCACATCTTGCTGGCCTTGACCCTGACTGTAAGGTAAATAGTGTTCAATGAGTCTCTGTCTGTAATCCTCTCCATGTGTTTGTGATTTTTTAAATACTTCATGGTTTTTCATGGAGTTATACCACTGCTCATATCGCGACCATTCTTTGCCTCCCGTTGGCAATGAAAATTCTCGGTAATAGCCAAGTAATGCATCGATACGGAAAGCGAATGGAATCAATAATAGATCAAGCACATTAATGTTTTTGCCGCCAAAAAAAGGACCCGATATGTATTGATTATCCATGAGTTGCTGTATGCCCACGATTAACGATTCTCTTGATTCATTACGATAATCACCAGGCTCTTGAGCTTCAAGAAATCGATAGATATAAGGAACGATACGCTGGTTTATATGATCCATCCAAAAGCGGATTTCAGCTTTTTCTTCAGGATTACTGGGAAATAGCTGAGCACTGTTTGGTTTAAGGTCTTCCAAATATTCCAAAACGCGGGTTGAATCAACAATAGTGGCTGATTCTGCTTTATCTTCTGGTTTAACGACCAGTACGGGTACAAGGTTTAGTCCTCGAGAGACACCCTTCCACCAGGACGAATCCTGATAGGGATCGACTTCAATATACTCAAAACCAATCTGCTTATGCATCAAGGCCATCCAGGCACGTTGAGCGAAAGGGCAGTACCAAGCTGAGTATAGTGTTACAGACATAACATGATTATTTTTTTATCGGGAGCGAGTTCATTAACTCTTTGGTATCTGATCATCTATATCCACGATACGGCGGTCATAGAAAAAGTGTGCATTGGATTTTAGCTCGGAGGGTAACTCATCGTTATTACATTTACTAATCAGTAACTGGGAAACTAACCGCCAACCCATGGCATTGGTATTGTATACCGTCTCACCACAGTGCTTGCAAAAAACTCGCGTCATTTCCAATGTGGGATATTTATACACAGTCGCATTATCTTCACCGCGTGTAATGGTTACATTTTCAGCATCCCAGGCGGTTACAGAGTGATATGGCACATCGAGCAACGCGCGACAATCTTCACAATGACAAAATGCATGTACCCTGGGTGTACCCGTCATTTCAAGCTCAATTTCATTACAATCGCAATGTACTTTATATTGGTTACTCATATTCCCACCCCTAAAATAACTTGTTTAAGTGCTTATCAAAGCGGTTTAAATCGTTTTCAACTTCTGGATTCTTCATTACGTCATAGCATGCAAATGTCTCTACGGGCTCCATTCCGAAGAATCTAAAGTTCATATGCATAGGAAAGAACAAATCATCAACACTTTTGCCTTGAAATAAATATTCTTGCTCATCATTAAAAGCCTCAGCTGGTGCGTTAAAAGTTAGAGATAGCATATATTTCTTTCCATTAAGAGTGCCTCCTGCACCATAATTCTGCTTGGGTGCCTCCGATGTTCGACCATCACCTTGACAAAGCCGGCCATCCATACCCGCGGAATACACCTCATCCATATATTTCTTAAAACTCCAGGGCACACCCATCCAGTTGACTGGAGTCTGTAAAATTATAAAATCAGCCCACAGATGCTTGTTCAATTCTGCTTCAACATCGTATCCATCGGCACTCGCAGTTTTCTTAACCGTATACCCTTTGGCCTCAAAAATGGCTTGAGCTTTTTCCACCAGGGTACGGTTTAAACGACCTTCTGCAAACGGATAAGGTTGATGGGCATTAATCAGGAAAACGTTGTTCATATTGGTTCCAGTTGTAGTGAAAGATTGGACTGGATTATGCTATCCAGGTTATATTTTGCAACTAGTATAAAAAAAGTAACCTTAATTTATAATGGCATTATGAAAAGCTATATTGAAATTGATTCAAGTGGAAAGAAATCCGCGATTAATGTCTGTACAGAACCTTGTGCTATTGAAAAGGGTATGCGGTTGATCGGCGGTAAATGGAAGGGGTCAATCATCTATCACCTAAAAGATAAGCCTGTTCGTTTCAATGATTTGGTACGAATGCTTGGCGGTGCCAGTAAAAGAATGGTGGACCAGCGTCTCAAGGAACTTGAGAAAGAGGGTATGGTAATTCGCAAAGTCATCTGCGAACGACCAATTGCTGTTACCTATGAACTTACCGAGTTTGGCCGAAGTGCATTAAATATACTAGATGATTTGCGGGCTTGGTCAGAAAAAAACAATGTATAAAATTACAATTGCTCAAACATTTTAATTTAATCTAGAAAACTCAATGGCTGAGAGTACAACACGAAAGCTTGAGGTTACGTCTTGGAATCCTTTCACAGGCTGTACAAAAATATCGCCTGCTTGTGAACATTGTTATGCAGAAGAGTTAGCCCTAAAACTTAATAGATGGGGAACGGCTGGATATGAAAATAAATTCCGGTTCACTACGCACCAAGATCGAATAGATAAAGCTGCTCCCTTAAAACGAAAAAAGCCCACTTTGTACTTCATCAATAATATGAGCGATACATTTCATGAAGATGCTGATGATCAGAGTATCAATGCAATCATAGACATCGTAAAAGAAGCTCATTGGCACAATTTTTATACTCTTACAAAACGAAGCGATAGAATGAGGGAATTTTTTAAAAATAGAATCGTTCCAGACAATTTATGGTTGGGCGTAACTGTTGAAAATAAGAAATACGGCTTGCCTAGGCTCACAGATCTTCAACGGATAAAAGCTTTAAACAAACATATTTGTTGTGAACCCTTACTTGAAGATCTTGGGGGTATCAACTTGAAAGGGGTCAGGCTAGTAGTAGGGGGTGGAGAAAGCGGAAAAGAAGCTAGAAAAACCGATATCGGTTGGGTAAGATCTTTGCAACATCAATGTGAATTACAGGGTGTTCACTTTTATTGGAAGTCTTGGGGAAGATTTCGACAAGATGGCAAGATTTATAAGAATGGTAAAAGTGGTTGCCTCATTGATGGAAAAGAATATTTATCATTCCCCAGTGATATTATGCCCAGTTAATACAATCCTTCATGAACCTGGGGTGGCTGAGTAACCAAAAATATGAAGAGCTGATCTTCGGGTTATTCTAGTAATAGTACGAGTGCCTCTATTAGAAATTCATTTTATCCAATGGTGGTCATATAGCCCACTTGTTGTTTTAAAATGATCCAGCAGCTTGGGGAAAAAAACATTAAAGTCCTGTTGAAGACCGTGTAATTGGGATTCGATCACTGGCATGTATTCTACAGCCTGTTTTTTTCTCGAGCCTTTTCTTGATAAACGAATATCGATACGTTCTAGAGCGCGCTGTAAACCATCAAAATCTGTATAGCTGAATAGATAATCTGAACCAACAACTCCCCGAACAATTTGTTTGGGTTGTTCTGGGTAATAGTCTGCAGCTTGTAAAGCCTTTATGTGGAATGATTCAACAAAAGTAGCCAGGTCAATGAACGAGTATTGATCCCATGACTGGATTAATAGATGGTCATACACAATGTCGATAATCACTCCTCGCAGAAAGCCCTGCTTGCCCAGTCTCATTTTACTGTTGATAAACGCAGGATGATGATCAGTGAACTGGTCGATAATCTTATGCATGGCAAAACCATTTCGAGTGGCCTTACTGGCGCCCGACCAGGGTTTGCCTTTTAACGGATCAGCTAAAAGGTTGCCGAGCTGGTAATCCACCGTTTCTCCGGAAACAAAGATATGGGCCAGCCAGTTCATCTGTTTATCATGCTAATGACTTAGGAAATTAAAGTATTTTTAAAAGTTTCAGTAAAGTTACAGGTCTCCTTTCCAGTGTCTGCTGGTTCTTACCCACCCATGTCTGGTGGCATTTTATCAAACACTGGAATATCGGTGGGTAGAATGGCCCACTTCGGTGCTGAAGATGTAAAGATGGCCATTTTAGGTTTGAACTCACCATTATCCTCAATACTTGAGGCAGCTACTGTATGAAAACCTGCAAATGAAAATTCAATACTTAAACTAACACCACAATTAGGACAAGTATGACAATGGATATCTCCACCCGTATCCGCTTGCGTTGTGTATATCGTTGGAGCAGTTTCACCAACGTATTTGAAGTTAACACTAGGCACCCATATCCCGAACCAATGATCGCTACCCGTTCTCAACTGACAGTCTGTGCAGTAGCAGAAGACCTGATTGATCGGTTCGCCGGTGAACTCGAAACGTACCTGGCCACATTGACAACCGCCTTTTCGCATCTCTATACCCCGTATTATCGAGTTGTCTTGAATTTAAGTATTCAAACTGGACCTACCCAACGTGCCAATCGGCTTGACCTTAAGCATGGAAGCCAGATAAATGAGGTTATGGTCACATGCCTATTATGCTACGAAACCGTTATGTCGGCTATTGGCGCTTAGCTGCAGTTGAAGAAATTGTAATAGAACGTGTGCTTCCTGTAAGAAGATATTGGAACAGGTAGGATTGGATTGTTGCTAATTACCCTAAGCCACCCATGACTAGCTGTTCTAGGTACTCATACCTCTTCAATACCTGGTTTATAAC
>JASJBW010000127.1 GCA_030066315.1 Gammaproteobacteria bacterium | reverse complement strand
AGCCGAATAGGTTTTTATCGCCATGTATGGCCTCAGAAGCCATAGCTTCAGGTTAAAAGCGTTGTATTTGATTGAGTGGTTATCCCTATATTCCTGGATTGATTTCAAATGATATGATACGAGGGCTGTATGCGAGTAAAATCTGACGATGCCTGAAAATAAGAAAAACGCTATTTTTTCTGCCTGGAATCCAGGTATTGAATCAGAAATTCCACGAGCTTACCGTGAGCTTGAAACCATTTACGATGCCAACCATGTGTTTACTTCGCTTGAAGAGGTAAATCGGCTTGTTGATGAAACCGGCCTGGATGCCCTTGAATTGATCAGTTTTCGCCCGCAGCGCATAGTGTTGCATGAGCTGATTGTTCGTATTACAGCGGATATAGTGGTACTCGAAGGGGAGGCTGAGGAGGATCTCGGTATCAATTTTCGCAAGATTACCCACCGAATCCTGGACGGTTATATCGAGCCTTATTTGAGCCAAATTGAACAAAGTTACCTAGAGGTCTGTCAGCGTATCGAACAATTGATGCGCAGTGAACTTCAAGCAGCATTCAAACATCTGAGCCCAGCTAAGGCTCCGCCCCCCAATCTCTGGCAGCGACTGACCGGCAGCAAACCCAAACCACCCGTTATGCATCAAACCCGGGAGGAACGCGAATTAGAGCTCATCAACGATTATAAAAACCGTGGACTGGAAGTACAGGATGAATATGAAGCCGCAGTCTATCGCAGTCTTCACCGTGTGTTGGGCTCAATAGCGCGGACGCGAGGTTTTATTGGTCATCAGTCTGAATATTTAGCGCCGATTTGTGTTCGTCATGCCAGCCAGTATCTGGGTAGCCGGTATATCGGCGCAAAGGTCGAGGAGCTTGTCAAACTGGCCATTGATAGAGAAGGTTACAGCATAATCCCGAATGCAGAAAAGCCAATACTCTTCAGTCTCAAGGGGGCGTCGGCTTCAGGTAAAAGCTATTTGCGACCCATGTTACGTTCCAAGATGGCGCAACTCGGCATCAAAGATGATGGCTACGGAACCATTAGCCCGGACATATGGCGAAAATTACTGCTTGACTATGAAATCTTGGGTGAAAGTTATAAGTATGCCGGGCGCTTTACCAGCCATGAAGTCAGTATTATTGACGCTAAGTTGGATCGCTACATTCGAGCTAAAGCGGAAAAGTATCACTCGATACCCCACCTGGTGGTGGATCGCTTCCGTTTCGATAGTTTTGCCAGTGAAAAGGTCGGCCGTGTGTTACACAAGACCTATGTGCATCGTGTCGACACCATGTACATGTACTTTATCGTTACTCCACCCGAGGCAACGGTTGAACGTGGCTGGCAACGAGGTCTTGAGCGCGGGCGTTATAAAGCAGTGGAGGATTATCTCGGCCACTGCGTAGAAGCGTATGAGGGTATGCCGAAATTACTGTTTAAATGGTTGGCGAACAAAAAACCGCGTTATTCTTTCAAATTTATGGATAACAGTGTTCCGAAAGGCACTTTACCAAAACTCATTGCCCGAGGAACCCAGGGCTGGATGCAGATTTTTGAGCTTGATCGATTTATTGATATCGAAAGATTCAAGCGTATTAATATATTCGCGACGACACCCAGTCAGGTTGCCGCTGATCCAAGCGACTTAACGGTTAAGAAAAACCTGGGCTTTTTGCGTCAGTGTATCAATCGTATCGAGCGCGTTGAATGGGTGGATCCCAAAAGCGATATCACTTACTTGTCAATCCAAGCGGGTAAATTCCAGGTTGTCGACCCTAAACTCTTCCTGCTCAAGCTGGAAGATAAAACACTTTACGAGATCCTTGATGAATTAGCTCCAGATTTATTGCGTTCATAATTTTTTGGCTTTGCCATGGGTGATGCTTTACGATCCTTGATTTTTCTAAGCAGGTGCTGTTACAAATATATCCTGGAACCGTATCAGCAATGGAGGCTGTAACCATGGCGTCGCCGGTAAGATCAGAACCTGCTCAGCTCTACAAACTCAAGTATTCAAGAATTATTCTGGGGATAGAAATCGCAATTCATGTATTGCTGTTAATAGCTATTGTTCAGTTAATCCAGGATACCTGGCTTAGTCTTTTTGTGCTGCTATTTGTACTGTTAACGATCCAATTTTTTCAAACTCAATCAATCATTGCGCAATTTAATCAAGCCGCGATCGAGATTCATGGTCAAGCCCATAAATTGATCTGGTATGATCAGCAAGGAGAAAAAGTCTATAACCTGGATGAAATAAAACTAGTGGCTTCACGCTGGTTCATCCTGTTACAGTTAGGTCAGGGCAAACAAAAGTTTAACCGGCTGGTTTTAGCGGATAGTTTTGTTGATAAAACTCACTATACTCGTTTTAGACGTCAATTAAATGAGATCAAAATATGTTAGCTGATTTTGAATCAGTTCGAACAGGTCAGATTATAATCCCGCGAAGTTTTTCAGGGTTAATGGACCTCTATGAGCATAACTATCTACGATTACGTAAGATCGTTCCCGATCTTGAAATTGCAGATGAAATGATCTCAGTCAGTCCTGGTCATCTTGATCTTTACCTATCTGTGAGCGAACGATGTAAATACACCACCATGCTTCGTATGACTTATCAATTTCAACAAAATGGTAAAATGGTTTGTCAGCCGGACATGCATATCCGCATCTATCATGATGCTCGAATAGCTGAAGTTCAGGATCGCCTGGATCGAAAACACCGCCGTATTTACAGTGGCCAAACCCTGGAACAGAAATGGAAACTCAACAGGTTTTTATATAAATGGTTAGGGTACTGCATTTTCCAGGGTCATTACTTTCATCCTGTATCCAATTTAAAAGCCTTTAATACTTAATAAATAACTTGAAAAATATTGCCTAACTAGTTGATATATAGGTAATATAGTTAATTATATTCAATTCAATTTAAAATTTTCTTGACGGCAAACAATCGTTCGGATAAATTCCTGAGTAATTTAGTCAGGAATTATCCGGAGAGTCTATGAAATTATCTACCAAAGGACGCTATGCCGTAACCGCAATGATGGATATCGCATTGCATGAAAAGGTTGGTCCTGTCACCTTGGCAGACATTTCTCAATGCCAGGGCATTTCCTTGTCCTATCTGGAACAGCTATTTTCCAAGTTACGCAAGAATGGCTTGGTGAAAGGTGTTCGGGGTCCCGGTGGTGGTTACCGCCTGGCTAAACCCGCCAGTGATATTTCAGTAGCCGATATTATTGATTCAGTGGACGAAAAGCTTGATCTGACCAAATGTGGCGGTAAGGGTAATTGTAATCAAGGTAAAAAGTGTATAACACACCAGTTATGGTTTGACCTGACTTGCGATCTCCATCGCTATCTCGGGGGTATCAAGCTTGATCAATATGTCAATCGTCCCCAGATAAGTGAACTAGTGAAAAAACAGGATGTACAATATGGCCGATTTCTTAATCGGCGCACAGCGGCCTGATTGATTTAGAAATTACAACAGAGTTAAAAAAATGAGCGACGTTAAAGTACCTATCTACCTGGATTACAGTGCAACAAATCCGATAGATGAACGAGTGGCCAAGAAGATGGCTGAGTATTTGACCATTGAGGGTAAGTTTGGGAACCCAGCTTCACGCAGCCATGACTTTGGTTGGAAAGCCGAGGAAGCGATTGACCTGGCCCGTCAACAGGTCGCTGATCTCGTCAATGCAGATCCACGTGAAATTATCTGGACCAGCGGTGCAACTGAATCTGATAACCTGGCTATCAAGGGAGCCGCTCACTTTTACCAGAAGAAGGGCAAACATATCATCACGCTTAAAACTGAACACAAGGCTGTTCTGGATACGTGTCGCCAGTTAGAGCGTGAAGGTTTTGAAGTGACTTACCTCGAACCCGAAGATAATGGTTTGTTGGATCTGGACAAGCTCAAAGATGCAATCCGTGAAGACACGATCCTCCTCTCAGTCATGCACGTCAATAACGAAATTGGGGTCATTCAGGACATCGCCGCAATCGGTGATATCTGTCGAGAGCATAAGATTATATTTCATGTCGATGCGGCACAATCACCTGGCAAGGTTAAAATTGATCTGGCCGAAATGAAAGTGGACCTCATGTCATTCTCCGCTCATAAGGTCTATGGACCCAAGGGTATTGGCGCATTGTACGTTCGTCGTAAGCCCCGCATTCGTCTGGAAGCCCAGATGCACGGGGGTGGGCATGAACGCGGACTGCGCTCTGGAACATTACCCACTCATCAAATCGTGGGCATGGGAGAAGCTTTCAAAATTGCCAAGGAAGAAATGGCCACTGAGAATGAACGTATCCGCATGTTAAGGGATCGGCTTTATAATGGTTTAAAGGATATGGAAGAAGTCTATGTGAACGGTGACCTTGAACACCGTATTGCAGGTAATCTGAATATCAGTTTTAACTTTGTAGAGGGCGAGTCCCTGATTATGGCATTAAGAGATCTGGCTGTTTCATCCGGATCAGCCTGTACTTCAGCTAGCCTGGAACCGTCCTATGTTTTACGAGCCCTTGGACGCAATGATGAGTTAGCACATAGTTCCATCCGTTTTACCATTGGCCGCTATACTACGATCGAAGAAATCGATTACACCATCGAACTCGTCAGGAATGCTGTGATCAAATTACGTGAGTTGTCTCCACTGTGGGATATGTATAAAGCGGGTATAGATTTAAATTCTGTTGAATGGGTAGCCCATTAACATTTTATTGAGGTAACTGAAATGGCATATAGCGAAAAAGTTTTAGATCATTATGAAAATCCACGTAACGTGGGTGTGATCGAAGAAGATGACAATGTCGGTACAGGGATGGTCGGTGCACCTGCCTGTGGTGATGTCATGAAACTACAAATCAAGGTCAGTGATGAAGGCATCATTGAAGATGCTAAATTTAAAACTTATGGCTGTGGTTCGGCAATTGCTTCCAGTTCACTGGTGACCGAGTGGGTCAAAGGCAAAACGTTAGATGAAGCTGCGGAAATTAAAAACACGCAAATTGCTGAAGAATTGGCTTTACCCCCGGTGAAAATCCATTGTTCGGTTCTGGCCGAGGATGCCATTGCCGCAGCAATCACTAATTACAAGGAAAAACATCAATAATTTCTTATCTCGAACCAAAAGCCTGCTTGCAGGCTTTTTTTATGCCTAACGTGTTTTTATTAATATGGCCGCGGAGAACACTGAAACTATCCCTGGCTGGGCTTCCTGGCTCGCCATGGATGCGGACGGCCAGTGGTGGTGCTATGAAGCTGAGCCTCATCAGCATGATACCGGTTGGTACGAAAACGAGGTGGGCCGTTGCCTGAAGTTGAATGACTTTAACAGGGTTTCTGGCCGCGGATGGCGTGATAGTCTGCAGCCGATTAATCGATGCCAACAAGGTTCATAAATAGCTAAAGATATCCGTCTGTCAGGGTCAATAAAAAGGCTTCCAAATCATTTGTTTACTGTGGGCTCAAGCCAAGCGCTGGAGCAAAATTGGGATCACCAAAATTCAATTCATTGGCAATATTTTCATCGATTTCAGGGTAGTTACCCATGGGAGTAAATCCTGCCTCAGCACTGGAAACAATAACATCATAATGGTTGATGACTTCTTGCAGTGACTGATAACGGCCGTTGTGCATATAGGGAGCAGTCAGTGCCACATTGCGAAGCGTCGGTGTCCTGAATTTACCACGTTGAGCATCCCGGTCAGTGGGATTCGTGATATGTAGATTATCTGCAAGTCCCTGATCACGAAATGAGTTATTAGCAATGAAAGCAGGATTATTCGTATTGACCGGAGTGCCCACATTGAAAAAATTGAAATCCGTAAATAGTGAGCGTTCGGGTGGATCATTAACGGTATGGCAGTTGGCACATTTCGCTTTATTCTTGAATAGGTCAAAACCGTTGAGTTCTGCAGCGCTAAAACTTTCAGTTCCAGCCATTACTGCGTCGAATTTCGATGAAAAAGGGCTCATTTCGGATGAGGCTTCAAAAGCTGCAATAGCTAATGTCATGTTGTTGTAGGCAGTCTCAATATCATCAAAAACATTGGCACCGAATACTTCCATAAATTCATTGGCATAATGAGCATTTTGCAGCTTGGCGACCACCTCGGCCTTATCAGTATTATTCATTTCCACGGGATTGACAAAGGGAGCCTTCGCCTGGGTCACCAGGTCTGTAGCACGACCATCGAGGAACTGACCACCTTGGAATTGTGAGACAGTCCCGTCAGCCGTGGTGCTACTCACGGCATCGAATAATGGAATAAATGAGGCATAGGCAGCAGTCGGGGCATTACGTGTGCCAAAGGCTCCAGATTCCGAGCCTTCCGATACTGGATTGGCATTACTGACGCGGGGGTCTGAAAATCCGTTATTGGGATCATGACAGCTACCGCAGGACTGATTATTCTGACTTGACAAGGATTCGTCAAAAAATATCTTTTTGCCTACCGAACTTGTTGACGCTGAAATGTGATGATCACCATCACTACTGGAGCCACAACCGAATAACAAGATACAGGTGGTGGTCAACAGGCAGCTGACTTGATAATAGGATTTCATAAAGGTTTACCAGTCAAATACCCTGAGTATAGAAGGGCAGGTTGGAGACGGGCAGCTTCAGATCAATTGAGGTTATGAAAGGCCATTTTCAATGCATTAACTGTCGTATTGAAGGCCCGATTTAAGGCCGATATTCATGCCAATCGACAGTCGATGATGTTTGGATTGATTAGGTTT
>JASJBW010000021.1 GCA_030066315.1 Gammaproteobacteria bacterium | reverse complement strand
GACCTTTGCACAATCTACACCCATCGAAAGCTTCACGTTAGAGCGCCTGAAAGCCTTCACCGCTCAAGATATGGCCCGTGTCAACCAGGTCATTGAACATCATTTGCAATCCGATGTAGTGTTGATCAATCAACTAAGCCAGCACATCATTCACAGTGGCGGTAAACGGCTCCGTCCCATGTTGGTCATCCTGGCTGCTCAGGCATGTGCCTATCAAGGCAAAATAGACGCCCTGCTCGCGGCAATCATAGAATTTATTCATACTGCTACCTTGTTACACGATGACGTCGTCGATGATTCAGAGATGCGTCGTGGTCAAGAAACTGCCAGCAATATCTGGGGTAACGAAGCTGCGGTCCTGGTGGGTGATTACCTCTATTCACGTGCTTTCCAGATGATGGTAAAAGCTGATTCGCTCGAAATAATGAACTTGATGGCCGACACCACCAATACCATCGCACAAGGTGAGGTGATGCAGCTTCTCAACATCAATGAGCCTGATACGACCGAAGAAAAATACTATGAGGTCATCTATAGTAAAACGGCCTGCCTGTTTGAAGCGGCCTGTAAAATCGGCGCCATCATTACGCAATCTGAAGCCAAGCTGCAAAATGCACTGGGTGAGTACGGCAAACATTTAGGTATTGCCTTTCAACTCGTCGACGATGCACTGGATTATGAAGCCGACAGTGAGGAACTTGGTAAAAACGTAGGCGACGACCTGGCCGAGGGTAAACCCACGTTACCGCTCATTTTTGCCATGCAGAAAGGGTCTAAAGAAGAATCACGCTTGATTCGTGGCGCGATCGAAGAAGGGGGGCTCGAGCATATCGAAGCGATCACCCGCACCATTCAAGAAACCGGCGCACTCAAATACACGCATCAAAAAGCCATTGAACATGCCGAAAACGCCAAACAAAACCTTAAACAACTCCCCAATTCAAAGGCGCGGCAAGCGCTGGAGTTTCTCGCGGATTATGCCGTGGAACGCAGTTACTGATCAGACAGGTAAAGACTATCCAGGTAAACCGTTCTGGGCTGCATTAGCTTTACAGAAAAAAAACTGACATCACGGATATGCTTCATATCCATCTCCCTCGAATCTGGCGCATGACGCACTTTATCCAGTTCAATTGAAATCGTTGACCAACCCTGCTTGAGCACATAAGACTGATTGAAACGATCGGTGTAGGCATTGTTATGTCTATCATCATGTATTCTTATCGTAAGTCTCAAGGCCTCGGCTTGTGGTTGATAGAAGCGAAAATTTAACCATTGGTATTGGCTCCAATCCCCTTCCAGGTACTGCATACCGGTGCCGGAATAGTGTGCGGTTGATAGATTCACTTTTAGCAGATGGCCTTCATCATGTTCCATCGACTTCACGCGCATAATCCCCGCCTCGCCCTTCCAGCGTTGTAATTCAAGCCTAGAGCTGAAATCTGACAATACCGGAAACTGTCGATAACCTCGATATTCATCGGTTAATGCCCCCAGCAGCGGCATCAGTAGCAAGAGCATCAAGCCACTCACCATTCCTTGCCAGAGCCTCAGAACAACTCCAGATACATCATGCAAAAAAGGGCGGTAAAACACCAACACCAATAGGCTGCCCAACAGGTTTCGGATGAGATCCATCGGATCCGGCGTTCGGTTTGAGCCATATTGCAAAAGCTCGATAACAACACCTAAAACTAAGGCGATGGATAGGGACAAGAGCCATCGAAACCACAACTGCTGTCGAGCAATCAAAGGCCATAAATTCAATAGCAGCGTGAATAACGCAAAATACACAACATGTCCAAGATTCCAGGCCGCTTTTACGGATCGTAAGTAATGCCAACTTTCCGGAAGCCCGGTAAATAACAACAGGCTGGAACCTATCAACATCCCCAGCAGCAGGGGAATAAAGGCCATGTTATAAATTGATGTTAACGGCGTTGGATACCGCTTTTGCCTTTTCTATTGCGGCATCGACCGATTCAGCGCGGGCCAAAGCCACTCCCATACGCCTTTGACCTTTAACTTCGGGTTTGCCAAATAAACGTATCTGGGTATCGGTTTGGCTCAATGCTTGATCCAGGTTAGCGAAAGCCACTTGTTCAGATTCTCCCTCAACCAAAATCACACTGGAAGCCGAGGGTCCGAATGGGTGGATAACCGGAATTGGAAGCCCCAGGATAGCCCGAGCATGCAAGGCAAATTGCGATAAATCCTGTGAAATCATCGTTACCATTCCCGTATCGTGTGGGCGCGGGGATACTTCACTAAAAATGACCGCATCACCTTTGATAAAAAGTTCCACTCCAAAAACACCTCTTCCTCCCAGGGCATCAGTTATTTTTTGGGCCACCTTCCTGGCTTCGCTTAAAGCCTGGGTGCTCATGGATTGCGGCTGCCAGGACTGACGATAATCCCCCCCGACCTGCACATGCCCTATGGGTTCACAGAACAATGTCTGCGCTGCGGTGCGTACGGTGAGCTGGGTGATCTCATAATCAAATTCCACGAAGCCTTCAACAATAACTTTGCCCGCACCGCTACGCCCACCCTCCTGTGCATAGTTCCAGGCCCGTTCAATGTCGTCAGATGTGGTAATCAGACTCTGCCCTTTACCCGATGAACTCATGATGGGCTTGATGATACAAGGTAACCCCACCTGGTCGATCGCTTCATCAAGCTCCTGTCGTGAAGCGGCAAATCGATAAGCGGATGTCAATAAACCCAGTTCTTCTGCGGCCAGGCGTCGTATGCCCTCTCGATTCATGGTTAATTGTGTGGCACGGGCATTCGGTATCACATGAAAACCTTCCTGCTCTAATTCTGCCAACGTATCGGTGGCGATAGCTTCAATTTCAGGCACGATATAATGAGGCTGCTCCTGTTCAATCACTTCGCGTAGGGCTTTACCGTCCAACATCGATATGACATGGGATCGATGGGCAACCTGCATGGCAGGAGCCTGTTCGTAACGATCGACCACGATGACTTCAACACCAAAACGTTGTAATTCAATCACCACCTCCCTACCCAGCTCCCCACCTCCACACAATAAGACTCGGGTTGCGGTGGGCGAGTTAGGTGTTCCAATTTGAGTCATATCATTTATACCGTATTTTCTTCGCTTAATCGTCTGACTAACCAGCCCCTAAAAAAAGGATTTTCCATTTCAGCTTTAATCTTTGCCTTCAGCAACCAAGCCTGCAGGTCTTCAGGATCACTGGCCGGCACACCCTTAGTGGCGAAATAGCAATCAAGATAAAACTCGGCCTGTAATGCTTTCCAGCCCTTTTCATCAATGTCATCTTTTAGCTTTCCCGGAAATGGCAAGACGTTATCAGTCATGGATTCTAATCGAGTTATTCAGGTTGGTGCATAATTATGGGCCTGGATGGATCACGAATCCATTCGCTCCAGGATCCCGCATAGATCCGTGGCCTATCAAAGCCAGCCACACTTAAAGCGACCAAGGAATGACAGGCAGTCACACCGGAACCACACATGTAGACCTGTTGTTTTGGACTACATTTTTCATTGATCTCTTTGTAGATCGCTCTGAGCTCCTGTGCCGATTTAAAAAATCCCTGGTCATCCAGATTATGAGTCAGGGGCAGGTTGCAACTGTGCGGTATATGCCCGGCAACCGGATCAATCGGCTCATGGATACCTTTGAAACGCTCGGAAGCACGCACATCCACCAGGCAGAATTCTTGGTTTTCGAGATTGTGCAGAACCTGTTCTGATGACACCACACAAGAACGATTAAAACTGGCGTCAAAGGATCCTGCTTCAGGTTGAATAACTTGGTTGTCTATCGTGTATCCTGCAGCCGTCCAGGCTTGCCAACCCCCATCGAGTAGAGCCACGGCATGATGTCCAAGACATTTCAACAGCCACCATAAACGTGCAGCCATCGCGCCAAAACTGTCATCATAAACCACGACCTGTCGAGATGACGTCATGCCCTGTTGTTGCAACCAATGCGCCAGCTCACGCATGTCAGGCAACGGATGACGACCGGATAAGGGAGTGATTGGACCCGACAAGTGATGATCCAGATGTGCATAAATGGCGCCGGGTATATGTGACTCCAGGTACGCAGCATGACCTTTTTCAACATCCGCTAGATCAAAACGGCAATCAAAAATTAACCCGTCAGGTTGATCAATACGACTGGCTAATTGTTCCGCGGTTATCAGAGTGTCAAAAATCAATTAAATATGCCCCAAAACGATTCATTTCATAGAAATGTTACAGATTTATTGCAAAAACTCATTTTTCACTTTATAAACAACAGGTAAGGATAGTGATAGATGGAGTTTTATGATGAAAAAAGCCCTGTTTTTCCTGGTCATCTTATCAATGACGCCTCTCAAAGTCTTTGCTTTCAGCATTGGCCTGGTGCCCTTGCACGCCCTTTCCGAACAATCCAATAAGAAATACGGTAAAAATATCTCTTTGCACGGCACGCCTGATCAAATTGCCAAACTGCGTAAATGGATGGCCCAAATCGCAGCGGTGCCTAAAGGCCTGGATACACTGATCAAAATTCAGCAAAGCGGCCATAAACTGTTTATCTATCATTCGGTTTATTCCATGGTGTCTTCCGGTAGAACCTCAGCCCCGGCTTCTGCTAACTTGATCAACGGCAAAGGCGAGTCGGTTGACATACATTTCAATGCTGAAATCCCAGATTTTGGCAGTCATAAGGTCTTTAGCGGCACCCGTAAACCGATTGAATACACAGCGGCGCAGAACTTGTATCACGAATTGGCTCACGCTCTGCATATGATGCAGGGTACCTGGCGTTATTTTAAGTCGGAACGGCAAGCCATCGAAGAGGAAAATGAGTTTCGCAAGGAAATGGCGGCCATCGAAGACAAACCTTTCGAAGAAAGAGTCTATGTGAGTGGAATGCCGATTTGTCCAGAAACCGATGAAAAGCAGGATACCAGCTGGAATCAACAACTCATCTGTAATTAGCATTACAGATTAACTTTTCACTTCCGCCAACAAACGATCAATCATGGTCTCCGCCTGGCTGGCATAACCGCCTCCAAACATATTGGCGTGATTAAGAATATGATAAAGATTATAAAAAGTCTTGCGGATGCCAAACCCCTCATCCAAAGGATAAGCCTCCTGGTAGGCGTTATAAAATGCACGGCCCGGATGACCGAATAATTCCATCATTGCAAGATCGGCTTCCCGATCACCGTAATAGGTTGCAGGATCAAATATGACCGGCACTCCGGCTTCATCAGCACCCCAGTTACCACTCCATAAATCACCATGTAACAGGGAGGCCACAGGATGGTAAGTGTTAAAAAAGAGTGGTGTTGATTCACTAAGCAACCAACCCTTTTCTATGAACCGGGATTTCAAACCGTTTTGCTTGGCCAATTGTAACTGGTAACCCAGTCGGTGCTGTTGCCAAAACTCGATCCAGTTATCGGACCATGAGTTGAGCTGTGGTGTCGACCCGATCGAGTTATCCATAATAAAACCAAACTTTTCATGGGTGACGCGGTGCAATTCTGCCATCTTTGAGCCAAAGAGATCACCTTTGGGTTGCCCGTGCAAGTTTAGCCACTCCATTATAAAGTAACATTCCTGACCGGACACACCATATGAAACCGGCTCAGGCACCTTTATGCTGTTGCTAGCATATAACGCTTCAAGACCCTTTTCTTCCGCCTCGAACATGAAAGCAAGTTCTTTTCGGTTGGTCTTGACAAAATAAGTGCGTAGACCATCGGTGACTCGGTAAGCCCGGTTAATACTGCCTCCACCAATCGACTGTTTTCGTGAAATACTAAAAGATGCACCGCTATGTTTTGTAATAGCGGCTTCAACCTGTTGCCACAGGTTCATATTGTTTGCTCCATTATTTTATATTCTCCCGGTTTAAGCCCCTCCAATGTCCACTGGTCCACCTGAATCCGCACCAGCCTCAATGTAGGAAATCCTACTGCTGCGGTCATACGCCTTACCTGACGATTCTTACCTTCCCGGATTTCCAGGGTGATCCAGCAAGTAGGACTATTTTTACGATATCGAATCGGAGGATTACGGGGCCATAAATCTTTCGGTGCTTCTATTTTTTTAGCCCTGGCGGGTAGGGTTTGACCCTCTTTTAAATCTACCCCTCGTTGCAGCTTGATCAATGCTTGACGATTGATATCTCCCTCAAGTTGAGCCCAGTAGATTTTGTACTTTTTACTGGATGGTGAAGTAATTCGTGCCTGTAATTTGCCATCGTCGGTCAGTACCATCAAACCTTCACTTTCATAATCCAGACGACCTGCCGGGTAAACATCCGGTATATCGATGTAATCCGCCAATGTTCTTTTATCTCCTTCGGGACTGAACTGGCTCAGTACCCGGTACGGTTTATTAAATAGTATGATCTGGCTCATCAATACTGCGCTACCAAGGATAACCATTTCTGCTGGCGACGATCACCCATATTTTGTTGTTCTGAAATCGTTCGTAAAGCTTCCAGATCAGGCTTTTTTCGGACCACATTTACGTTCCGCATTGCTTCAACCTGGCAATCAATCGGCGTCAACTGTGAAGAAATTTCCAGAATGGACTCATGCTCCTTTAACAGATTCATGATGCGCTCAGCACCCCGAAATTTCATTGTTTTCACCTGGTTAATATTCTGTCTGAGGTTTGACAGGGTTTCGAACTTAGTCAATAACCTTGCGGCAATGGTCATGCCAATACCCGGAATCCCGGGGATGTTATCAACCTTGTCACCGGCAATGGCCAACTGTTCAGCAATCTGTTCGGGGCGCACGCCGAATTTTTTAGTAATCGCACGGTAATTTAGCTGTTGACCCGTCGCGTAAGACCACCAGACATCCTGATGCCTGATCAATTGAGCCAGATCTTTGTCAGCTGTCAGAATAACAATACTGTGTTGATTATCGCGATGCATTACTGCCAACGTCCCTATCAGATCATCGGCTTCATAACGATTGCTGGCCACTTCGCTGATGCCTAAGGCATTGATCCATTGCCGGCACCATTTAAATTGACGTTTCAATTCTATCGGCGCCGATTCCCGATTGGCCTTGTACTCTGGATAAATTTCATTACGCGCAGACGATTTGAGGCTTTCATCAAAAGCAAACACCACTCTTGATGGCTTTTCAGCCATTAAGAACTGGTAGACAAAATCCGTAAAACCCAGAAAGGCATTATTCGGCTCTCCCTGAGTATTGGCCAATGTATCAGGTAGGCTAAACCAGGCCTTAAAGACATAGATACTAGAGTCCACCAGGTATAATCGATTCTGCAAATCTTTACAGCCTGTTCAATAATGTGAGTGTTACAAAATTATAGGTTTCGAAGTCTGTGAATAGCCGCACATCAGTGCCCTGACAATAACTTACAGATTCGGCTTTTTACGAACGACTTTGCTATACTTTAACGTTAATTTTATAAATTGCCCAATCCGATGCTTCGATTTAACTTACTCCTGCTGATCAGCTTATTACCGGGACTTGCTAGCGCTAACTCACTTCAACAGCTGGAGAAAGAATTGGCCTTAAATAAATATGCCTCGGCAGCCACGACCGGTCTTTCGATGCTGCGCGAATCCCCCGATGATACTCAGGTTAAATTTTTAACCGCTGTGGCACTTCAGAAAAACAACCAGCCTTTACTGGCCAAAAAATATTATCAACAGATCATTAAAACCCATCCCAAGTTACCTGAACCTCGCAACAACCTGGCAATGATCTATCTTCAACAGGGACAACATGACCAGGCCGTTGACTTACTGATCACATCATTAAAAACACACCCTGCCTATGCCACTGCCTGGCTGAACCTCAGTAATGTCTATCGCGGGCTCGCCAGCGAGGCTTATCGACGTGCCCTCAGTGAAGAAAAGGACCCCAGTAGTGTCGTTCACAAAATCCAGTTAACGGCTTTAACCAGCCTGCATAGCCTGCCGAAAACCACACCGGCTCTACAACCCGAGAATAAACCGGTTCAGCTGGCAAAGATACAAGAGCCTGAACCCAAGAAAGTGAAACCTGTAAAACAAATTACCGCCATGGTTGATGACAACCCGCCGATGGCTAAAATGACATCTGAATCAGCCTTGATCAAGTTAGTTCAAGACTGGGCCAATGCCTGGAGCAATAAAGATTTCAAGTCATATTTAAACAGTTACACTATGGACTTCAAGGGCCGCAAAGCCAACCATGAACAATGGCGTCAATATCGTAAAAGCCGCATCAATCGGCCGGGTAAAATCAATATTCAACTCAGTAACATCCGGGTAAAATCACAAACTCAAAATCAGGTTATTATCGATTTTCATCAGGCATACTCATCTCCAAATTACAGTGATAAAGTGGTTAAACGATTATATTTATCTAAATCCGGTAACCAGTGGAAAATAAGCCGTGAAAATACCCTGGCCGTTCTATGATTAGATTTTTTGCTTTCTTGCTGTATTGTTTTACAGCGACCCTGATCCCGCCAGTAATGGCCGAGAGCTCTGCGCCCTTGCATTACGAACAAGGTCTTTTTAAAACACTTGAAGACATCCAGAACCTTAATCATGAGCAGGCTTTAACCGGTTCACGTGAATTTTTACGTCATTATCCGACCAGTAAAGTGGGACAACTGATATATGCCGATCTACTGATGGCCAAGGCAGGCATCCTTTCCGGGATAGGTTCGGGTATCCATACGGAACCGAAACTCGATGATTTGACCTTTGAAATCAAGCAGCGTTTATCCAATCAGCAAGCACCTGCTTATGAAGGTTATTTACCTGAGAATATTATTCAGCTGGCTGAAAACCAACCCTATGCCATCGTCGTTGACCAATCCCTGTCCCGGCTTTACGTGTACCGCAATGTGAACGGTATGCCAGTGTTGGAAACCGATTACTTTATCAGTATCGGCGTTAAAGGTTTTGGCAAGCAAAAACGGGGAGACCAAAAGACGCCGATCGGTGTGTATCATGTCACCCGCTATATTGACGACCAGGAATTACCGGACTTGTATGGCCTGGGGGCTTTTCCAGTCAACTATCCCAACGTCTGGGACATCCGAAAAAACCGCACGGGCGGTGGCATCTGGATCCATGGCACTCCTTCTCACACCTATAATCGAGCACCCTGGTCCAGCAATGGTTGCGTCGTTGTGAGCAATCCTGACTTTAGCCGAATTGATCAATACATTAACCACGACCAACATACCCCCGTGATCATAGCTGAAAGTATTAATTGGTTAACACTTGAGCAATGGCGGGATACTCAAAAATCGATGCTGCAACAGTTAACCCGTTGGATCAAGGATTGGGAAAGTAATGATCACAACCAGTATATCCGACACTATTCTGAAACTGATTTTAATGCTAATGGTAGAGACTTCAGGGAATGGGAAGGTCATAAACGCTGGGTTAAACGTGACCGCACCAATATAAAAATTGAATTCAGCAATCTCAATATATTCCATTATCCTGGAGAACAGGATCTTGTCTTGATGCAATACGATCAGGATTATCAAAGCAGTAATCTAAATGTCAGCAGTCCTAAAGAGATTTTTTGGAAAAAGCATCAAAGCGAACAATGGAAGATCGTCTATGAGGGCATTCGTCAGTTTAAAACAGCAGAAGATAAACTGGCCGAAAACCAGTGACTGCAGACGACCCTTTTGTAATCGAAGTCATCGACCGACTGCAAAACGTATTTCCAACCACTTACCGCAAAATGTTTGGCGGTTATGGAATTTTTCACAATGGATTAATGTTTGCCTTAATCGCAGACAACGAGCTCTATTTAAAGTCTGACCTTGATTCTGAATCTCAATTTACCCAACTTAACCTGAAACCGTTTACGTACTATAAAAAAGGCAAGCCCTATCACATGCATTATCACCAGGCACCAGAAGCTTTTTTTGAAGATGAAGCGACTACTCAATTATGGGCAAAAAACGCTTATAGCTGCGCCTTGAGACACAAACGCTAAAGGGTTATCCGCCTTCAAAAGGCTATCAAATTAAAACGCTTCCAGACTGCTTTCATTGAACGATAGTGTCGTCAGAATACCGCGATTGGAACGATCACGATTATGCACGCTCCTCCACTTGCTCATTCTCGACCCGTCAAACTGTTTTTTTATGCCATTAATGATTATTGCCGTTAATCTTAGTACGCTCTTTAATGTGATCTAGAATGGTTGCATTCACCTGGTCTCGCTCACAATCCAAAAACATTGAATGTTCGGTTTTTTCAAACCAAACGACGCGTTTTTCTTCAAAAGGCGTGGCAATGGCTTCAACCAATTCATCAACGCCTCGTGGGTCATTCGTTGAATCCATTAAACTATGTAAAATTAACGTGGGTACCTTGACGTGGTGGATTCTCGCTTTTGTCATTTTCAACAAATCAAAGAGTTCGGCAAAAGCATCTATAGGAAGCCAGTCATAACTGGGATCCGTTTCCGATAGATTTCGATCTGTATAAATGGCCGAAAAATCCCAACGTTTGTAAATCCGATACATGGCCGGTACCAAAAAATGCAACGGGCGTCCGGGTCCAAATCTGGATACGGTTCGTAACGAAGCCCCGGCGATAATAACGCTATCAATCAGGTATTGATGATCAATCGAGAGATTTAATGCCAACCATCCTCCCATGCTATGACCCAGAATGATCACTCGATCCACTTTTGAGCTGAGTTCAATTAACGATAAATTGCAGTCTTCAATCCAAGATTGCCAAGACACGCCACTTAACGCCCAAGGAGTGTCTGCGCCATGGCCACTGAGCAACGGTACTCGGTATTCAATTTCAAGAGTCTCTAATAACGGAATGAAATGCCGATAATTATCCGGATTCGAAGAAAATCCATGAAGGACTAGAACTCCTAAAGGCTTTTTATTCATAAATCGATAAAGTCATCAAAGAAAATAATGATCCCGACGATTCTAACATTTGTGAGTACCGTAGATTCTGAATAAGATTAAGTATTCTAAATGAATATTTTTGAGATTTAAGATTGTTATTGAGCATCCACGAATCCACTGCCAAGGACTTTCAACAAATCTGGCCCATCTTCCAGGAGATTGTAGCCAAGGGTGACACATATCCATATCCACCCGACATCAACCAAGAAGAGGCCTTTCATCAATGGATGGAAATACCTCAGAAAACCTTTGTCGCCAAACTGGATGAGGAAATTGTCGGTACCTATTACATCAAACCTAATCAAACCGGCCTTGGTGCGCACGTCTGCAACTGCGGTTACATGGTCTCATCCCAAGCACGAGGGCAAGGCATCGCCACTCAACTCTGTGTGCATTCTCAACAAAGCGCCCTTGAACTGGGTTATAAGGCCATGCAGTTTAACCTGGTCGTATCTTCGAATGCAGCAGCGGTCCATTTATGGAACAAACTTGGCTTTGAAATTATCGGACGATTGCCCAAAGCTTTCAATCACCTGCGGTTGGGTCTGGTAGATGCCTTTATTATGTATAAATGGTTGACTGATGAATAACAGCGTTATGATCTAATGCCTTAATCGCATGATCACTTATTGTGTGATTAAGGCTTGTGATGGATAAAAGTAAGAATTTTCTGACACACAATTCAGCCCTGGCCTTCGTGATGTTTACCCATACACCAACGTATTGTCATTTACTCTTTTAACTAAAGTTTTAGAATGAGTCTTCATGCTGACCTAGGGACAGGCAATGAAACATTATCCATTCAATTTTGTTGCGGTTACGATCTTATTTTTAATGGTTACACCAAGCCAGGGCAACAACCAGGCTTCGTGGCAACTTAAAAGACTGCTTCAACCCAGTCCAAAGCACCTCCACGAGGAGCAGAGAGGACAGATCTTTATCTACGATGGACTCTTTGAACAGGATGTGGAATCCGCGTTAACGGATCATTTCAACAGAATCGAACACATGATGTTCATCCGTACCAAAGAAATACAACAAGGTATGGTTGTGCAAAATGATGATTGTGACTAAGTAATACTGCTCATCGATTGACCTCCCAACTTGCCCCTGATGAGGGGGTTTTTTTTAATAATCGATCGGCTATATCTTTTGATTGAATTTTAATTCTGTTAGGTAATCAATTCAGACTAAGTTACCCTTGATTCATATTGCCTCATCTGTAACAGAAATTCTAAATACGAAATGATTAAAATTGAGCGTGCGAACCCTTCTGATAACCATCAGGCAACGGCGATTGTTAACCTTTTGAATGAATACGCCCTTCACCCCATGGGAGGGGGTAAAGCACTTTCTGAATACACCCGAAATAACCTGGCCAAACATCTGGCCGAACGTGATGATTGCGTGGTGATCCTGGCCTGGGATGATAAGGAAGCCGTGGGTTTATGTAACTGTTTTGAAGGATTTTCTACTTTTGCGAGTCGACCCTTAATGAATATCCATGATGTGTATGTAAAGCAAAGCCATCGTGGCCAGGGGATTGCTGCACAAATGATGCAAAAGGCCGAAGAAATTGCGCGTGATCGGGGCTGTTGCAAAATGACACTTGAAGTCTTAAATCATAATGAAAAAGCCAAGGTTTCTTATCTTGCTTCCGGTTATTCACCTTATCAACTGGATGAACGCCATGGTCACGCTGAGTTCTGGCAGAAGCCCATACTTTAAAAAGTTTACATTTATACGAATCTTCGACCAAGGTTAGACCGACTCATTATCACCCTATATAATACCCGCCCTTTGTAAGTTCTTATCTCTTGGAATCTCGATGTCTGCGATCGTTCTGGATGGAAAAGCCCTTGCCACACAAGTGGAACAACAACTGGCCAAACGTGTTGAGGTCATCAAAGAAAAGACCCAAGGTATCACACCTATACTGGCAACCATTCTGGTGGGTGATGACCCCGCTTCAGCCACCTATGTCCGTATGAAAGGCAATGCCTGTCGCCGTGTAGGTATGGAGTCCATTCAAGTCATGATGGACAGTGATATTAACACCCATCAATTACTCACCGAGATTAACGAACTGAATCATAATCCGGATGTCCATGGCATTTTATTGCAACACCCGGTACCTCCCCAGGTTGATGAACGTCGGTGTTTTGACCAAATAGCCCTGGTCAAAGATGTTGATGGCGTGACTTCCCTGGGCTTCGGTAAAATGGCCATGCAAGAATTTGCCTATGGTTCTGCAACCCCAGCGGGGATCATGAGTATTCTCAAGCATTATGATATCAATATCTCGGGCAAGCATGCCGTAGTCGTTGGCCGAAGTGCGATCCTGGGAAAACCCATGGCAATGATGTTGCTCAACCAAAACGCCACGGTGACAATCTGTCATTCACGCACTCAGGACTTACCTCGCTATGTAAAACAGGCCGATATCATCGTCGGTGCCGTTGGAAAGCCTGAGTTAATTAAAGGGGATTGGATCAAGGATGATGCTGTTGTCATTGATGCCGGCTACCACCCCGGCGCCATTGGTGACATTGAATTAAGCGCGATTAAGGATCGCTGTTATGCTTATACCCCGGTTCCCGGTGGGGTAGGTCCCATGACCATTGCTACCCTCATCACCCAGACAGTAACCGCTGCTGAAAGGCATTATGAGATATATTAGAATATTCTAATATTGATTTATTGGCACTTTTTTGGTATATTTCGATCCAATGAAAAGCAATATCTAATCCCTGTCCTCGATAATTTCTCTTGGGGGCAGGCTACCTTGGAGATGACGAGAACATGAAAATTAAGACAGTATTATTGACCGGTTTGGCTACTGTCGCCTTAACTGCTCAGCCCGCTTTTGCGCAGGGATATTCTCCGTATGGATACGGTTATAATCAGTATGATTATAATGCCTATAACTATAATACCCCTGCTTATGGCTACAGCGATCCTTATGGATACCGTAACTATAACTATGCAACCCCTTACAACTACAATCAGCCTTACGCATATAACCAACCCTATGGTTATAGTGCACCTTATGGCTATTACCCCTACAAGAAAAAGAACAAATTTTTTAACAAGAACAAAATGCCTTTTTCCGGGAATTCGGATATAGGCGAGGAATTTTGGCCTGGTCGTGACAGCATCTGGGAAGACGCTGCCCCGTTGGACGGCCCATGGAATCGTGGCTGGGGACCCGCGCCCTGGAACCGTGATTATGATGACCTCTGGGAGCCGGGTGGTGGACCCGATAAATGGTTTGATTTTGACGATCCCAAAGAGGGTATGGCATGGGCCTGGGAAGACATGATGATTACCCCTAATTCACTGGGTCGTATGCCCGGTGGCTGGGAATCTCCGACCATTTCGGTACCCAATCCAATTGATGTCGGTGATGAATTCAAAAACGCAGCTGGGGATGCTCCAGGAGAAATGAAAAACTTCAGTGAAGGCTTCAAGTTTGGCGAGGCTGAACCCTATGACGACACCGGTGGTTTTGGTTTTGGACAGAAAAAGGATGGCGTTAAGATAGAACCCAAACTGCGCCGATAATCATGAATAACCCGGCTTCAGCCGGGTTTTTTATTCCCTAATGGGCCTCGCCCGGCTAGTAACCCGGGCTGAAATCAGTATGATCATCATTTCTTAACACTGCTTGTATCCGGAGTCGTTCTGCCCATGCTCTGGGCCACTTTACTGATTTTATTTCCCCTACTGATCATCCTCATTATCAGTTACAACCGCCTGGTAAGAGAAAAACACCGCGTGTTTTCCGGTTGGAGCGATATTGATGTTCAGTTAAAAAGACGCCATGATCTCATTCCCAAACTGGTCACGGCAGTGAAACAATATGCCAGTTTTGAACAGGCTGCACTGGAAGCCGTTACTGAATTGCGACGCCAGGCGCGTACCCAGGAAAATGTTAAAACCCGTGGGCAAATTGAGAGCCAACTCTCTGGATCCTTATTTTCCATCTTTGCCCTGGCTGAGGATTATCCGGATCTAAAGAGCAATAAAAGTTACTTGCACTTACAACAGGAAATCACCGCGGTAGAACAGGATATACACTTTGCCAGGCGCTACTACAATGGGGCTGTTAATCAGTTAAACACGCGCATCGACACCTTTCCAGACCTGATCGTGGCCCGGCTGTTACGCTTTAAACCTGCAGATTATTTCGAACTAGAATAGGAACCTTGTATTCATGATGCTGCGTCTATTAGGGTTATGGTTCCTGTTGATATTTAATACTGTATTAGCAGAAGAAACCATTTTATCTTTTCACAGCCGGATTACGATCGCTCCCAATGGAGCGCTTCATGTCGTTGAAACGTTGGAAGTTCGAGCGGAAGGTCAACGGATTCAAAGAGGAATTTATCGTGATTTTCCTACCATCTACCAGGATCAATGGGGTGCCATCACCCGTGTGGGTTTTAAGGTACTTGCGGTAAAACGCGATGGTATGGCAGAGCCCTTTCATCTACAGCCACACGGCAATGGTCAACGTGTTTACATAGGAGATCGCAACACGTTACTGGACCCCGGAATCTATCGCTACCAGCTGGAATATACCACTAACCGCCAACTCGGTTTTTTTGCGGACTATGATGAACTCTATTGGAACGTCACTGGCAATGGTTGGATATTTCCCATACAGCAGGCTTCTGCGGATATCATACTGCCGCAGGCAGTGGATGGTCGCCAGGTCAATTTGACCGGTTATACCGGTGCCAGTGGATCCACCCAGCAATTTCTTACCCACCGCATTCAGAATGGGAAACGCTTCAATTTCAAAACGACCCAGCCCCTCGCACCCAACGAAGGGTTAACGGTGGTCGCCAATTGGCCTAAAGGTATCATTCAAGCACCGACGGCTGAAGAGCTGCAGGCTCGCTTCGTTGAAGATAATCAGCATAGTCTGCTTGCACTCGGGGGATTAATACTGGTATTGATTTTCTACGGAGGACTCTGGCTGAAGGTCGGAAAGGATCCAGTCAAAGGCGCTATCCATCCGCGTTATCAAGCACCCAAAGGTTTCTCGCCCGCATCCACTCGTTTCATTTCACAGATGGCCTATGATAAAAGTTGTTTTACTGCAGCCATTGTCAACCTGGTCATTAAAGGCGAAATCAATATTGATCAAAACGATTCCGGTGATTATGTGATATCTCGATTAAATCCGGAATATTCTGACTTCGCAGCAGGTGAAGCCATCATTCTGGATACCTTATTTGAGACTTCAAATGAAATAACCCTGTCACGTTCTAATCATCGACGTTTATCCAAGGCTATTAAACAACACGAAACTTCATTGCGTGCAGATTATGAAAAACTCTATTTTCTGACCAACAAAAAATACTTTTTCCCTGGCATTTTGATCAGCCTGGTTTCCCTGGCTTATGCCTTTAGTAAAATCCCTAATCCTGAAATACAAAATGCCACGATATTCCTAGGCATTTTTACTATGATACCTTTTTTTGTAATAGGTATGACGTTCAAGCGATATTTCAAAAAGCGCAAAACACTGGCTTTCAGTCAAATCGCTTTGCAGATCGTGGTTTTAGGAACCTTTTTCTACATTGCCGGGGATACCCTCAGTCAACTCGTGCTCATGTTTAACCATGTCGCCTGGCCCATCGTGATCAGTCTCTACCTGATTATGGCAAGTAATCTCCTTTTTCAACAGTGGCTTAAAGCACCCACACGGGCCGGTCGAAAATTGTTGGATGAAATCGAAGGATTTAAACAATACCTGAATATTGCGGAGGAGGATGAAATCAATTTATCAGGACAACCGCGTTTTACCACTGATATCTATGAACGATTTCTTCCTTATGCCATCGCCCTGGGTGTTGATCATGCGTGGAGCCAAAAACTCGAACAGGCCGTCAGTGCAGGCCTTGTAGACCATGAATACAAACCTCGTGGATTTTTGTATCATAACCGTCATCATAGTATCAGCACTTTCTCAGATTCATTATCCGGTAGCTTGGATAAGGCGATCAGTACCTCTTCAACTGCGCCGGGATCATCATCTGGTTCCTCCTCAGGTTCATCCGGTGGTGGCGGCGG
>JASJBW010000126.1 GCA_030066315.1 Gammaproteobacteria bacterium | reverse complement strand
CAGGATGCGAACCAAGAGATTTGTTAATACGACGCGTTAAACCGGATAAAACTTTTCCCGGCCCCATTTCAATTAAGTCAGTGGCACCTTTAGCTACGAGTTGTTGAACACACTGAACCCAAAGTACCGGCTGATAAAGTTGTAGCTTGAGTAATTGGCGTATTTCATCAACATCCCGAGCCTGATCTGCACTCTGGTTATGGATTACCGGGATATCAGGCACGTTCAATGGAACATTGAGTAATTCTTGATAGAGACTATCTGCAGCATCTTTCATTAAGTCACAGTGGGAAGGTACGCTGACGGGTAAGGGTAATGCACGTTTGGCACCCAGTTCTTTAGCGTTGTCCATGGCGCGTTCCACACTATGGGCATTACCGGCAATCACAACCTGCCCAGGAGAATTAAAATTAACTGCAGATACAATACCTTTATCCACCATTGCACAGGATTGGATGACATCTTGGTCATCTAACCCAATAATCGCGGCCATGGCGCCCTCACCCTCGGCAACAGCATTCTGCATCAGCTGACCTCGGCGGGCGACCAGTTTAATAGCGTCGGAAAAATCGAGGCTATTCGAACACACCAGCGCTGAATATTCACCCAAGCTATGTCCCGAAACAATTTCAGCAGGTTTTAATCCTGCAGTCTGCCAGATTCTATAAGTAGCCACTCCAGAAGCCAGCATGGCCGGTTGTGTAGTTTCAGTTTGGTTCAGTTGTTCTGAGGGACCTTCTGAAACAATCTTTTGAAGGTTGTACCCCAGCGCTTCAGAAGCTTCTTCAAATGTTCTGTCTACCTGGGATTGATAATTCCCCCAGTCGGACATCATGCCCACGGATTGTGAGCCCTGGCCCGGAAATATAAAAGCTAGTTTTGTCATTATTATGAGTGGATGGAAAAAAGCCGCATATTAGCATAATTCATCGGTTTATTTCTGTTGAGATTCCACGCGAAAAATGGATAATGACGCGGTTTTCAATTCAGGAATTGTTTTAATGCCCAAAGGCGATCATATCGAAATGAATGGTACGGTAATCGACACCCTGCCGAATACGATGTTCCGAGTGGAATTAGAAAACGGTCACGTCGTTACCGCTCACATCTCGGGTAAGATGCGTAAGCACTATATCCGCATACTCACAGGCGACAAAGTTACCGTTGAATTGACCCCTTATGATTTGACCAAGGGCCGCATTACATTTCGTGAAAGATAATCTTTACGATTTGCCCTGAATTCTTAGCCTCTCTGGATCAGGCCTCAGCTTTTTCGCGTTGTGCGGATTTCGAAAAACAGACCAAATTTTCGTCCTTAACATCAATTTTGACATCGCCACCGTTAGCCAATTCGCCGAATAATAATTCATCAGCGAGCACCTGTTTGATCTCATCTTGAATCACTCTTGCCATGGGGCGAGCCCCCATTTTGGGATCATAGCCTTTTTCTGCAAGGTAACGGCGCGCAGCGTCGGTGATGGTCAGGCTGACTTTTTTGGCTTCTAATTGTGATTCAAGTTCGATCAGGAATTTGTCAACAACATTCAAAATAACATTCGAATCCAGGGCAGAAAAGTGGATGATCGCATCGAGGCGATTACGAAACTCAGGCGTAAAAATCTTCTTAATGGCTTCACCAGCATCAGTACTATGGTCTTGAGTGGTAAAACCCATCGTGGAACGACTAATCAGGTCGGCACCTGCATTAGTGGTCATAATCAGAATGACATTTCGGAAATCAGCCTTCCTGCCGTTGTTGTCTGTTAATGTGCCGTTATCCATGACCTGTAATAACAAATTGAAAACATCCGGATGAGCCTTTTCGATTTCATCGAGTAACACCACTGAGTATGGATGTTTTAAGACCTCTTCAGTCAGTAATCCGCCCTGATCAAAACCTACGTAACCCGGTGGTGCGCCGATGAGACGCGATACGGTATGACGCTCCATGTATTCAGACATATCAAAACGGATCAACTCTACACCCATGATATGCGCGAGTTGTTTACAAACCTCGGTCTTGCCGACCCCTGTGGGACCCGCAAATAAAAAGGAACCTACGGGTTTGGCTTCACGGCCGAGACCAGAACGGGACATTTTAATAGCAGCATCCAGCGCCTTGATAGCAGGATCCTGTCCAAAAACCACACGTGAAAGATTTTTACCGAGGTTTTTCAGCATATCCATATCGGTGGTATTGACAGTTGATGAAGGGATACGTGCGATGCTGGATACGATTTTTTCTATGTCGTGGATGCCGATGGTTTTTTTACGTTGTTTTTCCGGAATTAAACGCCGCTTGGCACCGGCCTCGTCTATGACATCAATAGCTTTGTCAGGTAAATGACGATCATTAATATAACGTGCGGATAATTCAGAAGCTTTTTTCAGGGCCTGCAAGGTATATTTGACTTCATGATGTTCTTCGAAGCGGCTTTTCAAGCCCTTGAGAATTTGGAAAGTCTCTTCCACACTGGGCTCAAGTACATCGATCTTCTGGAAGCGGCGTGCCAGGGCTCGATCTTTTTCAAAAACACCACGAAATTCCTGGTAAGTGGTTGAGCCGATGCATTTCATCTCTCCACTGGCGAGTACGGGTTTAATTAAATTGGATGCATCCATGACGCCACCCGAGGCAGAACCTGCACCAATAATGGTATGGATCTCATCGATAAATAGCACAGCATGAGGCTCTTCTTTTAATTGTTTAATGACTGCTTTTAATCGCTTTTCAAAATCGCCTCGGTATTTGGTACCCGCGACCAATGCCCCCAGATCTAATGAGTAAATCGTAGCGTCCAGTAGCACATCGGGAACATCCTCTTCGGTGATCCGACGAGCCAGACCCTCCGCAATAGCCGTTTTCCCGACTCCAGCCTCACCCACGAGTAATGGATTATTTTTACGACGTCGACAAAGTGTTTGTATAACCCGCTCAACCTCTTGCTCTCGACCTACCAGTGGATCTATGGTGCCTTCAATGGCCTGTTCATTAAGATTGACCGCATACATTTCCAGCGGTTTTTCCTTAACAGGCGTTTCTGCAAAAGATTCTGCCTCTGTGGAAAAGGCTGCTTCATCTGGTGTTTCATCGATACGCGTGATGCCATGAGAAAGATAGTTGGTCACATCAAGGCGTTCGATATCCTGGGTATGCAATAAATACACTGCATGTGAATCCTGTTCTGAGAAAATAGCGACCAAAACATTAGCGCCTGAGACTTCGCCCTGACCAGATGATTGAACATGGAACAGGGCCCGTTGTAACACTCTTTGAAAGCCTAAGGTAGGTTGGGTTTCCCTGTCTTCATCACCGAGCAGTAGCGGTGTATTTTGATCAACATAGAGCTCCAAATCACGTTTTAACTTGTCAACGTCCGCACCGCAGGCTTTGAGCACGGCCACGGCTGAATCATTTTCGGTTAGCATCAACAGGATATGTTCTACCGTAATGAACTCATGCCTTTTCTCTTTGGCTTCGAGAAAAGCTCTATTGAGTGACTGTTCGAGTTCTTTGTTTAACATAACCGTCTCTTCAGTTTGGTATTACTTTATAGTCTAGTTGAAAGCAAAATAAGTTCTTAGGCTTCTTCCATTTCACATAACAAGGGGTGTTTATTTTCACGAGAATAATTATTCACCTGAACGACCTTAGTTTCTGCAATATCTTTGGTATATAACCCGCATACCCCCTTGCCCTGCTTGTGGACATGGAGCATGATCTGGGTTGCCTGTTCCCGATTGTGGTTGAAAATCGATTCCAGAATATGAACCACAAATTCCATTGGCGTGTAATCATCATTGAGTAAAACCACTTTGTACAAAGGTGGTTTTTTAAGCTTGGGTTTGGTGCGCTCAAGCAAGATGGTATCGTCGTCATCAGTGCTTTCGCTCATACTAAAAATTCTGTTTTGCATATAACAAGCAAGATAATGTTTAGATAGGGCTTTTTCAACTTTATCTGAAACTTATTTAGAGAATAATTTACCCTCTACAGTTGACGATTTTTTTAGTAGAATTATTCAGAGAGGTGATTCATTGTTATGAATATCTATCTATAATAACAACTATGGCTTATTGAGTACAAACAGACGAGAGGAAGTGTAATGGCCACAGGTACAGTAAAATGGTTTAGTAACGTTAAAGGCTATGGATTCGTTAATACCGATGATAACGAGGATGAAGATATTTTCGTTCACTTTTCCGCCATCGAGATGGAAGGATACAAAAAACTGACATCCGGTCAGAAAATCGAGTTTGATATTAACGAGGGTCCCAAAGGCCTTCAGGCTCAAAATATCCGATCAATCAACAACTGATTCACATAGATTTTTTATTAATCGACTTATAAGCAATTCGTCGATGTTTCATAGCATTCGAGGAGCATAAATGCTCTTCGAATTCCCTTTCTTGTGTATAATCCCATGATTCATTCAGTCAGAGGATTCAAATGACCTTCCAGAAGATCAGCGTGCCTGATAATGGCAGTCCAATTACGTCTAATTCAGACAACAGTTTGAATGTTCCCGATAATCCCATAATACCTTTCATTGAAGGTGATGGTATTGGTTCGGACATTACCCCTGCCATGCATGCAGTAGTGGATGCTTCTGTTAGAAATGCCTACGGAGGTTCAAAAAAAATTGCTTGGATGGAAATCTTTGCCGGTGAAAAAGCCACGCAAACCTATGGTGAGAATGAATGGCTTCCGGATGAAAGTCTTCAGGCGATGCAGGAATTCATTGTCTCTATTAAAGGGCCTTTAACCACACCCGTGGGTGGTGGTATGCGTTCACTCAATGTGGCGATTAGACAGAAACTGGATTTATATGCCTGTGTGCGTCCTGTACGTTATTTTTCCGGAATTGAAACTCCGTTGAAAAAACCAGAGGACACGGAGATGGTGATCTTCCGTGAAAACACAGAAGACATCTACGCGGGAATCGAATGGGAGTCAGGTTCAGATGAAGCGCAAAAAGTGATCAACTTCATGACCCAAGAAATGGGGGTCACCAGTATTCGTTTTCCTGAAACTTCAGGCATTGGTGTCAAACCCGTATCTTCCGATGGTTCCAAGCGTTTGATCCGAAAAGCGCTGCAGTATGCGGTGGACAACGACCGGAGCTCAGTAACGCTCGTTCACAAAGGTAATATCATGAAATTTACCGAAGGCGCTTTCCGCAACTGGGGATACGAGCTGGCAAAGGATGAATATGGCGCATCACTCATTGGTGAAGGTCCCTGGTGTGAATTCAAGAATCCGAAAACAGGCAATACCATCACCGTAAAGGATGTCATCGCTGACAACTTCTTACAGCAGATTGTATTAAGGCCGAAGGAATATGATGTGATTGCAACATTAAACCTGAATGGGGATTACATTTCAGACGCCCTCGCCGCCCAGGTCGGCGGCATCGGTATCGCTCCCGGTGCAAACATTGCCGATAGTGTAGGTGTCTTTGAAGCGACCCATGGGACTGCGCCCAAATATACCGGGCTCAACAAGGTTAATCCGGGTTCACTGATACTTTCAGCGGAAATGATGTTACGTTATATGGGCTGGACTGAAGCCGCCGATTTGATCATCAAGGGCATGGAAGGTGCTATTGGTAATAAGCAGGTGACCTATGATCTTGCTCGAAATGAACCGGATGCCACTGAATTAAGTACCTCTGATTTTGCAGCCGCAATTATTGAACATATGTAGCAGTAAAAATAAGTATATTCATTCAGAAAAAGGCAGTACTTTGACTGCCTTTTTTTATGGAACATCAATATGATTGATTGGGGGCTTGCTGATTCGATGCAAACCGGCAATCTCAACGATTTTGGTGGCTATCTCTTCTATCGACATTTTTGAAGTATTGACATAAGGGATGCGGTGTTGATAGAACATTTCTTCGGCTCTGTTGATTTCAAACCGGCATTGCTCCATGGAAGCATATCGACTGTTCGGCCTTCTTTCCTCACGGATATGTGCCAGGCGATAGGGATCCGTGGTTAATCCAAATAATCTATTCTGGTATTTTCGAATGGTCTTGGGTAAATGTTCCGATTCCATGTCTTCTTCGGTAATCGGGTAATTAGCCGCTTTTAGACCAAATTGTAATGCGAGATACAAACAGGTTGGTGTTTTCCCACTGCGAGATACGCCGATTATGATGATATCCGTCTGATCATACATCTTGGTAGTCATGCCATCATCATGGATTAATGAAAAATCAATCGCATTGATACGTGATTCATAAAGGCTCTCATTGCTGATTCTATGGGATTGCCCGGATTCATGAATCGAATGCTGGTTTAATGTTTCTTCGAGATCGGGTAAAAAACGATCAAATGGATCGAGGACCAGGGCATCAGATTGCAAAATAATTTTACTGATCGCTTCATTCGCCATGGTCGATATCACAATGGGTTTTAATTGTGATTGCGCCCCTGCCTTGTTGATTTTATCGACCACTTTTTGTGCTTTTTTTTCGGTATCCAAAAAAGGGATCGTCACTGTTGTAAATTCTATATCCGGGAATTGGGCCAGCAGACTATGACCCAACGTTTCAGCCGTAATCGCTGTTCTATTGGAAAGAAAGAAAATGGACCGCAATTGGGTAGAGGCTAGATCTGGCATAACTTTATTAAAACTACATCTAAGAGTCGAAAAATGATTATGTTACATTGATTGGATAATTAAAAATCAAAACCTTTGTGTAACTCAATTATGATTATTAACAATCCAGCATTTGCTGATAAAAATGTTATCGGCCTTGAATATTTAGGCATGCAAG
>JASJBW010000128.1 GCA_030066315.1 Gammaproteobacteria bacterium | reverse complement strand
ATCAACTGCAATCTGCAGCGTCTGGATGGCCCCGTACGTGGTAACGGTAAGATTATTCAGGAACTGGAAGCCGTTTTCCGCGGAGCGGGTTGGAATGTAATCAAGGTTATCTGGGGTGGTTATTGGGATGCATTGTTAGATAGGGATAAGGATGGGCTCTTGCAAAAACGCATGGAAGAGGCCGTGGATGGTGAATACCAGGCTTATAAAGCTCATGGTGGTGCTTACACAAGAGAACACTTTTTTGGCAAATACCCGGAATTAAAAGCTATGGTTGCCAATATGTCAGATGAAGACATATGGCGTCTTAACCGCGGCGGGCATGATCCCAATAAGGTCTATGCAGCTTATGCAGCGGCGATGGAACATACCGGTCAACCCACGGTTATCCTGGCCAAAACCGTCAAAGGCTACGGGATGGGCGAGGCTGGAGAAGGTCAGAATGTCACGCACTCACAGAAGAAAATGGGTGAAGACGCCTTAAAGGCTTTCAGGGATCGATTCAATATCCCGGTTTCTGATGACCAGATTGCTGATGCCCCTTTTTATCGCTTTGCAGAAGACAGTGAAGAGATGCAGTATCTGCGCAAGCAGCGCGAGGCCCTGGGCGGTTATATGCCCGTCCGCAAGGATATGGCTGAGCCTCTGGATATACCGGGCCTAGATATGTTTAGTGCCTTGCTGGAAGATAGCGGTGAGCGTGAATTTTCCACTACGATGGCTTTTGTAAGAATGCTTTCCACTCTGGCACGAAATAAAACTATCGGGAAAAATATTGTCCCTATTGTGCCTGATGAGGCCAGAACCTTCGGTATGGAAGGGATGTTTAGACAGCTGGGTATTTACTCGCATAGTGGACAACTGTATAAACCCATGGATGCTGATCAGGTGATGTACTATCGCGAAGATAAAGAGGGCCAAATTCTTCAGGAAGGTATCAATGAGGCAGGCGCTATGTCGTCATGGATTGCGGCTGGCACGGCCTATTATACCCATGGCCATAATATGATTCCGTTTTATATCTATTACTCTATGTTTGGTTTCCAGCGTATTGGTGACCTGGCGTGGGCAGCGGGAGACATGCAGGTCAGGGGTTTCCTAATCGGGGGAACTGCGGGTCGGACCACCCTTGCCGGTGAGGGTTTGCAACATCAGGATGGGCATAGCCTCATTGTCGCCGGAACGATACCTAACTGTATTTCTTATGATCCCACCTTTGCCTATGAGATGGCTGTGATTATCCATGATGGCATGAAACGTATGTATGAACATCAGGAAAACGTGTTCTATTACATTACGTCCATGAATGAAAATTACCATCACCCGGCTATGCCTAAAGGTTCCGAGGAAGGTATTCTCAAAGGAATGTATCAAATTCGAGATAGCAATTCCAAGGGGCAATGTGTGCAGTTAATGGGGTCGGGTACGATTTTACGCGAAGTCATCGCAGCTGCTGATTTATTAAAACAGGATCATGGTATAGAGGCTGACATCTGGAGTATGACCAGTATCAACGAGTTGGCCAGGGAAGCCAATGATGTTGTACGCTGGAATCAATTGCACCCTACTAAGAAACCGAAGCTAAGTTACATTGAGCAACAATTAAAGGGCCGTAAAGGTCCTGCAGTTATCGCGACAGATTATACACGTACCTATACCAACCAGATTCGAGAATTTGTGCCAATGACTTATGTAACCTTGGGTACCGATGGTTTTGGTCGCAGTGATACCCGGGCTAACCTGAGAACCTTTTTTGAGGTTAATCGTTTTTATATTGTGGTTGCAGCACTAAAGGCAATGGCGGACGAAGGCGCCATAGAGTCCAAGGTCGTTCAACAGGCAATTAAAAAATACAATATCGATCAGGAAAAACCTAATCCACTTTTGGTGTAAAAACCTTACAGCGATAAATAAGTATTAAGTAGCGGAGAATAGCGTGGCTAACACTCAGAAAATCTTGTTACCAGATGTGGGTGACTTCGATGATATCGAAATTATTGAAGTTATTATCAGTGACGGTGATGTAATCGATAAAGATGATTCCATAATAACCCTTGAATCAGATAAAGCCACTATGGAAATTCCCAGCCCTTATACAGGCACCATAAAAAGTGTCAGTGTCAAGGTGGGCGACAGAATCTCTGAAGGTAGTGAAATTGCAATTATAGAAAGCACGGATGACACCACTACAGAATCAACTCCCGCAGTGCAAGAAGAAATAGAAGAAAAAATACCTGAACAAACTGAAAAAACTCCCAGTCCAGCGAAGCCGGCTCCAGAGAAGACTTCAACAGAGATTAAATCTGGGCCTCGAGGGCCTGCACCAGTATCCAATAACGATATAGTAGTCAGTGGGGCTAGTGCGCATGCCAGTCCGGCGATTCGACGATTTGCGCGTGAACTGGGCGTAGATATCACACAAGTTAATGGTTCAGGTAACAAGGGGCGCATTCTTAAGGAAGATGTTCAGACATATGTCAAGAGTGCATTATCCAGTGGTCCAGGTGCGACACCCGCTAGCGGTGGGCTATCTGTTCCTGCAGCCCCCTCTATAGACTTTAGTAAGTTTGGTGAAATCGAGCATC
Source organism: Gammaproteobacteria bacterium (assembly GCA_030066315.1). Taxonomy (GTDB): domain Bacteria; phylum Pseudomonadota; class Gammaproteobacteria; genus JACNJF01. The sequence continues at coordinate 4,099 of JASJBW010000128.1, read as the reverse complement.
AACCATTAAGTCGAATTAAAAAAATCTCTGGTGTTCATTTACATCGTAGTTGGGTAACGGTTCCGCATGTTACCCAGTTCGATGAGGCTGATATTACCGATCTGGAAGCCTTCAGAAAGTCACTTGCTAAGGAAGCAGATAAAAAAGGTGTCAGATTGACACCATTGGTATTTATCATGAAAGCTGTTGTGGCTGCATTACAAGCTTATCCGGAGTTTAATGCTTCTTTGGACGCGACTGGTGATAACCTAATATTAAAAAAATATTTCCACATCGGGGTTGCAGTTGATACACCTAATGGACTGGTCGTGCCGGTGATAAGAGATGTGGATCAGAAAGGAATCTTTGATTTGTCGCGAGAATTGGCTGAAACAGCTGGTCGTGCCCGTGAAGGTAAACTGACACCTGCTGAAATGCAGGGTGGGTGTTTTTCCATCTCCAGCCTGGGTGGGATCGGTGGGACACAATTTACCCCCATCGTGAATGCACCTGAGGTGGCCATACTTGGAGTGGCTCGCTCAAAGATGCAACCAGTCTATCAGCCGGATGGAACATTTAAACCGGCATTAATGCTGCCATTGGCACTGTCATATGATCATCGTGTTATCGATGGTGCCCAGGGTGCACGCTTTACCAACTATTTGAGTCAGGTAATCTCTGACATTAGAAGAGTGCTTTTATAATGAGTAAAATAGACCTTATCGTGCCGGATATTGGTGGTTTTGAGAACGTTGAAGTCATTGAAGTCCATGTCAGCAATGGCGACAGTGTGGAAGTTGAAGATGCGGTTATTACGTTGGAATCTGACAAGGCTACGATGGATATACCTGCTCCAGTCAGCGGGAAAATCAGCGCATTATCGATAAAAGTGGGTGATAAACTATCCGAGGGTACTCAATTGGGTGTTATCGAGATGGTTACCGCCCCGGTCGATGAAGGTTCAGCAGAAGCCTCATCTGAAGCTGAACCATCCAGTCCAATACCATCACAGGATTCAGAGCCTGTTGCTTCATCTACCGATAAGCATGCCGAGGTATTGGTTTTAGGCGCTGGGCCTGGAGGATATACCGCCGCTTTCCGTGCGGCTGATCTGGGCAAAAAAGTCATTCTGGTGGAACGTTATGATTCATTAGGTGGTGTTTGTCTCAACGTGGGTTGTATTCCTTCCAAGGCGTTATTGCATACGGCTCAAATAATCAACGAAGCTGAGCATATGTCAGCTAATGGTGTCAGCTTTGGTTCTCCCAAAATTGATCTAAATGGTATCAATGGTTTCAAGGGTAAGGTTGTAGGCAAGTTAACCGGTGGATTAAAGCAATTAGCCAAGCAACGTAAGGTAGAAGTGATTACAGGAACCGGTTCGTTCGTCAATGAGCATCAACTCAACGTTGAAAAAGAGGGCAGCACCACTTCAGTTTCCTTTGATCATTGTATTATTGCTGCCGGTTCACAACCGACGCAGATACCCGTATTTCCAAATGATGACGACCGTTTGATGGACTCCACGGATGCCCTCGAATTGAACGATATACCCAAAAAGTTGTTGATTATAGGGGGCGGCATCATCGGTCTGGAAATGGCCACGGTTTATGATGCCCTGGGTTCTGAAGTCACTGTCGTGGAATTTATGGATCAGTTGATGCCGGGTTGTGATAAGGACCTGGTAAGACCGTTGATGAAAGTCATCAAGTCTCGCTATAAAGAGATCTTACTGAGCACTAAAGTCGCTGAGATTAAATCACAAAAGAATGGATTAAAGGTCAGTTTTGAAGGTAAAAATGCACCGGATGCGAGGTTGTTTGATAAGGTGTTGGTTGCTGTAGGCAGGCGTCCAAACGGACACAAGATAGCGGCTGAAAAGGCGGGTGTCCAAGTTAATGAGAATGGATTTATCACTGTTGATGCACAAATGCGAACGAATGTGCCTCATATTTTTGCAATCGGCGATATTGTCGGGCAGCCAATGCTCGCCCACAAAGCAACACATGAAGGCAAAGTGGCTGCTGAAGTGATCAGTGGCTTGAAGTCATTCTTTGAGCCGCTAACGATTCCCTCGGTGGCTTATACCGATCCGGAAGTGGCTTGGATGGGACTCACTGAAACTGAGGCCAAAGAGCAGGGAATTGAATATGAAAAAGGCGCATTTCCCTGGGCTGCAAGTGGCCGTGCCCTGGGCACTGACCGCGATGAAGGCCTAACCAAGATATTATTTGATAAAGAAACCAAACGTATTCTTGGGGCAGGGATTGTCGGCCCCAATGCCGGTGAACTTATTGCAGAAGCGGTACTGGCACTGGAAATGGGAGCTGATGCGGAAGATATCGGCTTAACGATCCATCCTCATCCAACGCTATCGGAGACTTTTAACTTTGCTGCGGAAATGGCGGAAGGCACCATTACTGATCTGTATATCCCGCGAAAAAAGAATTAGCCGTGGCAGATTAATATCAAGATATTCAATTTAATAAAATTGATCCATTCATATTTCAATGAGCTTGATTTTTAAAGAAATCCAACTAATTTCATTACATACGCAACTGGATTGAGTGCGGTCTACCATCGATTCTGTTGATTCGATGGTTTAACTAAAAATAAAAAACCTTGTAAGCCAATTATTTATTTTATAATCTTAAGGTAATTTATTAAAAGACTGCTATACTCAGCCTAATTATAAATGTGAGTCAACAAGGAAACTCATGAAAAAAGATAATAGTATCGCCTCCTTCCAATCCTGGATTACTGTATTAATTTCGTTATGTTTTTTAGCGATATCTTCCACAGCTGCTGCTGAAATTGACTATACCGGAACCTACTGGGGTATACAGTTTTCTGAAAGCAACGACGAATTCGACTCGGATATTGATAGTGCTTTCGATGATGAAATAAGCCGGGGTCATGTCAAAGCCAAATATGGAAAAATGGTCAGTGAATATATTTCCTGGGAAGGTCAGTTGGGCTTAACAACTAACTCTAGTGAGAATCGAGGAATTATTACTTACGGCGCCTATCTCAGAGCGAGTAAAGATTTAGGGGACTATAAGATTTACGGACTGCTTGGAGCCAGCGGTCTGCATGCTTACGATGATGATTTTGACGATGTGACAGAAAGTGGGGGATCTCTTGGTGTAGGCATTGAAATTTTTGGTAGTAAAACTACAGCGGTCACTTTTGAGTACTTGCGGATGATTGACAAGTCCGTTGACGATGGTGATTTTACCTTCGATACCATTGGTTTAGGTTTTACCTACTATTTTGTCGAAGATCAATCATACTTCAACAAGAACAGAAATAAGATCAATTCAATCAGGTACTGATACACAGGATAATCTAATGAAGATAACCCGATTATTAATCTCAATAATGTTGTTAGCCTCGCTTGGAATGGTTTCAGGCTGTGGGGATGATGATGAGTCTGCTTCAGCAGCCAATGGTGGTGGAAGTTCTGGAAATGGGAATTTAGGTGACTCAACACCTACCGGTCGAATTACAGCGGACGGTTTTTATGTACTCTACGACCCTGCTGTACCCAGTGTATTTGATGAGGATTTAAACTTTACTCAAGAATCAGTGACCATTACTGCTTTTGCAGAAGATATCAATGATCTTGTGGAAGTAAATGGGCAGACTGTTAATTTTAAAGCAGAGTGGGGTGGTTGGTTAGATGAACGTGATTCCTGTGTAATTTCAAATGGGTCTTGTTCGGTCACTTGGGTATCGGGTGATCCCACGAGTGCTCCCGGCAGTTGTCGAGTAGCTATCACTGCCTATACGGTCGGTGAAGAGTCCTTTTTTGACGCTGATGATGATGGCGAATTTGATGCCTTTGATCAAGCAACGGTTGCTTTTAATTCTGATTTAGAAGAACCATTCTTGGATATCAATGGCAATGGTGTGTACGATGCATTGGTGATTTCTCCGGAAAATAAAGGTGAATTAATCGATATCATCAATTTTGATGGAACCACACCAGATGCAAAAAGTGGTGACCATGATTCAGGTAATACTTTATACGATGGAAGTCGCTGCGCTACTGATAACGCGGCAGCTTGTAGCGGTCGTGAATCTATAATCATCCATGCCCGTTCTACCCTTTTAATCC
>JASJBW010000129.1 GCA_030066315.1 Gammaproteobacteria bacterium | reverse complement strand
AAACTTCGATTTGCTTACCCACTGCGTCCACCACTTCCGGTAACACTGAGATTGACGAGCGCGCACCATCCAGCTGGCGACCACCATGGTTTGAGACTACCAGTGCATCTGCGCCCAGCTTCACGCACTCTTCAGCATCACTGGCTTCCAGTATGCCCTTGATAATAAGTGGCCCATCCCATAAATCCCGGAACAGCTTGATATCATCCCATTTAAGTTTATGGTCGAAGCTGTTAGCCGTCCATTTCATGAGATCGTTCATATCATCCACACCTGAAGCGCAGCCTTGTATGTTACCGAATTCGCGATTTTTGGTACCCAGCATACCCAAGGCCCAGCGAGGGCGACGAGCGATATCGATTATATTGGGGAGAGTCAAGCGCGGGGGAGCGGTCATGCCATTACGGTAATCTGCATGCCGTTTGCCAATCATCTGCAGATCAAGTGTGACCATGAGTGCTGAACACGAAACCGCCTTGGCGCGTTCGATCAGTTTTCGTGTGAAATCACGGTCACGTTGTACATAGAGTTGAAACCAGAATGGTGATTGTGTGGCTTCGGCCACGGCTTCGATTGAGCAAATACTCATGGTGGACAGGGTGAAGGGAATACCGAAACGTTCGGCCGCGCGGGCTGCCTTGATTTCACCATCCGCATGCTGCATACCTAACAGACCCACCGGGGCTAGTGCCAGCGGCATTTTAGATTCGATGCCTACCATCGATGTTTGCAGCGAACGCGGTGTCAGGTCGCGGGCTACCCGTTGACGAAAGTGGATGGACTGGAAATCGAGAGTATTTTCAGCCAGGGTTTGTTGCGACCACGAACCGGACTCACAGTAGCCCTGGAACATTTTTGGCACGCGCTTATGATACAACCGACGTAGATCATCAAGTTCACAAATCACTGTCATATTACACCTCAAGCAAATTCATATAAAAGTCAATCTAAGCATTCCAAAGGATACTGAGTACGGTTTTCAAAAAGTTACGAGCCTATCTGACATATAAGGACAATTGTCACTGGCCCCATTATAGTTAATCAACAGTATCTCCATAGTGTTTTGGATCGGGTGAACAGCAAGATTAAATCTCTTTGGGATCACTATCTTCTCAACAAATTATTGCGGCCTAGATTGCCATGTATATTATTGTTGAGCAAAACCTTTTAGTTATAGAGTTATAATTCTATTTGCAGGTTGAGTTCTACAGGTTTAGCCTGTTGATAGGGCAAATTCCACTGCAGCTTGGGCATGAATAGCTGTAGTATCAAACAATTTAACCGTTGTGTCCTCCTGTTTGACTAGCAGGGTAATCTCGGTGCAACCCTCAATAACACATTCTGCCCCCTTTTCTACGAGTTGGTCGATAAACTCTAGATAATCCTGTTTCGAGCCGTCCCGAATTTCGCCGTAACACAATTCTTCAAAGATTACATCGTTGATTCGAGTGCAACCAAATTCATCAGGCACCAATACCTGTAATCCCTTGGCTTGCAACCGCTCCTTGTAGTAATCCATTTGCATGGTAAAGCGGGTACCTATTAGCCCGGTAGTCTGGTATCCGGCTTTGATGATGACGTCCGCAGTAGCATCTGCAATATGTAAAACTGGAATATCGATAACCTGTTCAATAATGGGCACCGAGATATGCATGGTATTGGTGCCAATCAGAATAAAATCAGCACCAGCCTGCTGAAGTTTAAACGCATGATCTGCCAATAGATGTCCGGCTGTGTTCCAATCACGATTATCTTGCAGTGTTGCAATTTCTGCAAAATCCAGGCTGGAAAGTAAGATACGGGCAGAATGTAATCCCCCCAATTTTTGCTGTATGCCTTCGTTTAACAAGCGGTAATATAGCGCAGTACTGTGCCAACTCATTCCACCTAACAGGCCAATGGTTTTCATGACACTTTCTCGGATTTGAGTATGGGCAGAATATCCTGGAAACTATGGATGGCCTGAAAATGTTCGACGTCTTTTTTAGGTGCCTTGCTGTCTGGCTGATAAACGGCCAACAGGTTGGCGATGCCATACTGCTCTGCAGACTTGAGAACGTTCAAGTTGTCATCCACCAGTAGCGTTCGTTGGCAGTCAAACGGATGCAGTTTCTGCACTTCACTCCAACAGGCAATATCTTCCTTGGGTAAAGAAAATTCATGCACGGTGATGAGTTTATCGAATTTATGGGCAAGACCAGTGATATCCATTTTAAGATTCAAGCTGTCATGATGCGCGTTGGTGACCATGACGATATCCTTTTCGGCCATTTTTAACTCGTCTAGAAATTCATGACAAAAAGGGAGCTCAGTCACTAGATGGCGTACTTCATGTTTCAGTGCCACCACATTGATTCCCAAAACCTCCGTCCAATAAGTTGTGCTATACCATTGAAGCGTGCCTTCGACCTTTTGATATTTTTCGTAAATAAACGCTTTAGCCTGTTCTGATGACATGTTTTTTTCTTCAGAAAAGCGTTGCGGCAAATATTCCAACCAGAAGTAATTGTCAAAGTTTAAATCCAGCAGTGTGCCATCCATATCGAGTAATACAGTATCTATCTGAGTCCAGTTGATCATAATAAGCTCTGTTTGCCGGTGTTAGCGTTAAAGTGTCGTTTATAATGCACAAACCGGTGTTTGAAATCGACTTTTTAATGGTTATTCTCATGAATCAAAAGCCCAAGATAAACAATATCATCCAGCTCGGACATTCTCGTCTGTTTACCATAGAGCAGTTATCTCTGGAGTTTTCCAATGGTCAGACCGCTGAATTTGAACGTATCAAGGCAAATGCGGGACGTGCTGTTATGGTGGCCGCCATTACGTCAAATCGGGAGATTGTGCTGGTGCGTGAATATGCCGCAGGTACGGAAAGTTATGAATTACAGTTGCCCAAAGGCATTGTTGAAACTGATGAAGACAGTCTGGAGGCGGCTAATCGTGAGTTGGCTGAAGAAACCGGGTATGCAGCGAGATCCTTAAAACTAATAAAAACCATCAAGGTATCCCCGGGTTATTTCAAACATGACACCGATCTGGTTCTGGCTACCGATTTGTATGAGCATCGGTTAGACAGTGGCGATGAGCCGGAACCACCCCAGGTAGTCCGGTATCCTCTGACACAGGTTGATGATTTGTTAAACCGGGATGATTTCTCTGAAGCACGCAGTATTGCGGGATTGCTTATGGTGATCAAAGCTTTGAATGAGTAAGCCCGCTTTGTTTATAGGTTCAATTTGGGCCGCTATTTGATCAGCCCCGCTTCCTTTTCAAACTTTTTGACGACAATACCTTCCGACCCACAACAACTGGCAGAACATTTATTCATTTGTTTTATATCGCCTGGTTCCTTACCCAGCCAGTCATCAACGGTCGCATTCTCTGCGGCGCAATCACAACTGATGTCTGTATGTGCATAGGCGTGACTTAAACCAATGGTTTTAGCCTGCGCAACAGCTGTTTCAATAATTTCATGCGGAGTTTCCGGTAAGTGCGATAATTGGTAGGCAGGAAAGAACTTGGTGACATGCCAGGGACTATCTGCACCCAGGTTGTCACGTATCCATTCGGCGATCTGCTTCAGTTCTTCTGGATTATCGTTCTTGCCAGGAATGACATTGGTTCTGGTTTCGACGTGTATGCCCAACTCATGAGCTTTTTTAATAGACTTTAATACTTCGTTAACGTGACTGGTGGGACAGATGTCCTGGTAAAATTGATCGGAAAGGCTTTTGATATCTGAACACATGACATCAATGTAAGGAGCCACGGCTTCCAATGCTTCGTTGGTCACATAACTGTTGGATACATAAACAGTATAGAGCCCCGCTTCCTTGGCAAGCCTGCCTACATCAATAACATATTCCAGCCAGACCGCCGGTTCAGAATAGGTAAACGCAATACCTTCCACGCCATGCTTCTGCGCGAGCGCTATTATTTCTTCGGGTTTAACCCAGGCATCTGTGGATTCTCCACGTGCGAGTTGATCTAATGCTTGCACTCCCCAAGAGATGTCCAGGTTGTGGCAGCCTTTGCAACGAAAACTGCAACCATAACTGCCAATTGACATCACTTGAGTGCCTGGCCGGTAATGATAGACGGGCTTGTTTTCAATCGCTTCCACATCGATTGCCGAGACAATACCGTATGAAAGGTTATAAAGGGTTCCATTACGGTTGACATGAGCCTGGCAAAATCCTCGCTGGCCGTGCCGTAAACGACAGCGCCACAGGCAGAGGTTACATACCGTATCACCATTATCCAGTGGGGTTTGTAATCGAGTTTTAACCAATTGGTAATTTTCTGGCATGGAATAAAATCCTCGTGTTAAGGGTCTACCGCTTGATCGATTGCCATATCGGTGATGTAAAAACGGTTTGAATGGCCAGTAAATTAGTCAATAATAGCCAGCCATCGCCCAGAATTAAACATAAAACAAACGAGGACTTATGAAGAATTTACTGTTATCCGGCCTACTATTGCTAGGTTTTTCCCTTAATGTACAGGCCCAGGACTTGGTTGAGCTCGCAGAAACCTGTGAAGAAGCGCCCATGAATATGATCAAATGCAAGTTGGCAGAAGATGTCAGTGCCGACGATGCCATCGATTCCATGAAACTGCGTGCCAACATGCTCAACTTCAAATTGGTTGGCCACATGCCATTGTCTGAACAGGTCGAAGCCATGGGTGGAAAATCCACACGTATGGAGATTTTTCAGTTTTGTGATGCCATGATAGCTGCACAGATGGTCAAGTTCAGTTTGGCATTTGCCGGTTACTTACCCTGTCGAATTTCGGTAATCGAAGATAAGGATGGACAGGTTTGGTTAATCACTCTTAACATGGATAAAACCATGAGTGATGCTGCGCTACCCAAGGAACTTCAAGGCCTGGGATTACAGGTGCGTAATAACATTTATTCCATTATGACCGCGGGTGCCGAGGGCGATCTCTAAACCCAACAGCTTATTTATTAAAGCCAGGCTATTGCCTGGCTTTAATAATCTCTTGATGAGGCTCAGTTTCATCAACCATGACTAATCTCTTTCGACGGAATCATGTTTTACAAGGTCTTGTGATCTGGCTGGTGGTGCTATGGGTTGTCACGGCCATCAATCCACTATATCCACGAGATTGGTTATTGGAAAACCTGCTTGTTTTTATCTATGGGGCCTTGTTGGTCTTTACTTATCGTTGGTTCCAGTTCTCTAACCTGTCTTATGCGTTATTCACGCTTTTTTTATCACTGCATTTACCAGGGGCGCATTACACTTATGCTGAAACCCCCTTTGGTTTTTGGCTGCAGGAGTGGTTCGGATTTGATCGCAACCATTACGACCGAATTGTCCATTTTAGTTTTGGTTTACTGATTGCCTACCCCTTTCAAGAGTTGTTACTTCGGTTATCCGGTATCAAAAGAGCCTGGTCTTATTTTATTGCTATCAATGTAATTATGGCTTTCAGCGCTGTATATGAAGTTATCGAAGGCGTCACCGCAATGATTGTCAGTCCTGAGTTGGGTTCGGCTTATCTGGGCACGCAGGGGGATGAATGGGATGCCCAGAAAGATGCCTTTTTGGCCTTTATGGGAGCCATCATTGCGATGATGGTTTCATGGCAATTACATAAAAAAAGGGCCACAATCTGATTCAATAAGAATCGAATGTGTATCTCATTTCCAGTCGTGTTTTGATCATTAAAAACTGAGGCAATTATGTTCAAGTCCATAGGTAGAACCTTCTTAACAGGATTTTTCACTATCGTACCGGTGGTATTAACCCTGTACCTGCTGTACTGGCTGGCAGTGACTTCTGAAAACGTAATGGGCGGTTTCTTACAACTGTTATTGCCTGATATTTTTTACTTTCCCGGGCTGGGTATGCTGATGGGTCTTATGGTAGTTTTTTTGATAGGCCTCTTGATGAAAGCCTTGCTGGTGCAACAGTTATTTGATTTGGGCGAGCAAATCCTTTTTCACCTGCCTCTTATCAAAAATATCTACCGGGCCATTCGCGATCTGTTTGATTTTTTTACCCCGAAAAAGGAAGGGCTAGGTCAGGTAGTGGCCGTAACCTATAACAATATGGAAGTAATAGGTTTCATAACACAGACCGATCAACAGAAACTCCCAGAATCGTTCCGTGACCAGGATAAAGTGCTGGTCTACATTCCGATGAGTTATATGATTGGGGGTTTTACCATCTTTATTGATAGTGTGCAGGTACGACCATTAAACATGAGCCTGGAGGAAGCCATGCGTTTTGCTTTGACGGCTGGAATTACGGGAAAAAATAGTTAATGGCTGGCCGTTATCGGTGTGATCAATTCAGTGGCACCTAGAGAATCGGGAATGCTCATGGCGCTGGCGGTGTTTTATTTGCATCCAAAATGCTGGTGGCGGTTATAATTCCTATGCAAATTAAAGTCCAAAACAAGTCAGACTTGACTCGAGCCACGCAACTCTATTTAATACGCGCTTCGTCGAATCTGCATGTTCGTGCAGGGTCCATGCCCAGGTAGCTCAGTCGGTAGAGCAGGGGACTGAAAATCCCCGTGTCGGTGGTTCGATTCCGCCCCTGGGCACCATT
>JASJBW010000131.1 GCA_030066315.1 Gammaproteobacteria bacterium | reverse complement strand
TCAACAAGAGGTTTCTAATCATTCCCTAAAGGTTTACGAGCCCCTTGGTATGATTTCGGCTGACTCAATCCGCAAATCAGTATGATGCTGCTGATATTTTTACTTAATTAAAACTTATACTCAAGATTCACTTCAGCGCCATCAATTTGCTTAATCATATCCTCCACACGAATCTCGGTATCAATGGCATCCTCTGATAAAATCACATCACTGCTTATGTTAAGTTGTTTATCTTTTGATGTGTCTTCAAAAAGTGATTCAAAATCATCATCAGAAAACAATGACCTATCACTTTGATCTTCATCTAAAGCAGGGATATCAGTCACTTCCAATTCCAGTTTTAGTGGCGCCTTATTTTCTGCAGCGCGGGTGATCTCGGTTGGCAAAGGCAAAACTTCCCTTTTATCTGTTTTCAGGGCAGCTGAATTTTCTGACAGATCCTTTGCTTCAGACACTGCCTTATTTTGCTGGTTTAAGTCTTGACCGGAGAAATTGTTATTTTCTTTTTGTGGTAAGGTTTCCTTCGTTTGATCGCAGGCACTTATCAACATAGAAAAACCGAAAAGAAAAAACCAAATTAACTTTTTCATTCATCACTCGCTTATAACAGCAACCCTATACTTTTTAAAATAGAAAAGACTCAACGACCACGCTTTTTTACGTGTTTAATTAAGCGTTTTTTCTTTTCCATTTGTCGCCGTGTCAGCTTATTACGTTTTCCGGCATAAGGATTCTCACCCTTTTTAAATTCAAGTCTAACCGGGGTTCCTTTGAGTCTAAGTCGGGTAATGAAAAAATTCATCAGATAACGTTGATAAGCTTCATTGAGCTTATCAGTCTTGCTGCCATGTATAACGATAATGGGTGGATTCTTTCCGCCTTGATGAGCATAACGTAATTTGACTCTGCGCCCATTATGTAGCGGGGGATTATGCTTGACAACAGCTTCTTCCAGTAAATCCGTTAAATCCTTGGTCGTAAATTGTTTAAATGCCGAGGCATAAGCCTGATCGATGGACTTCATCAAGTCCCCAACCCCAGTACCATGCAATGCTGAAATAAAATGTTGATTCGCAAAATTGATAAAGGATAAGCGACGATTGAGTGCGGTTTTGTTGAACTCACGCTGCTCCGATTCCAGTCCATCCCACTTGTTAATTGCCAGCGCAAGAGACCGGCCGCTGTCCAAGATATATCCCAGTAACGTCAGATCTTGATCGGTAATACCATCTTGAGCATCTATTACCAGTACCACGACGTTGGCTTTATCAATTGCCTCCAGGGTCTTGATCACACTGAATTTTTCGATGGCCTCATGAACCTTACCGCGACGCCGGACTCCGGCGGTATCAATTAATGTATAGTGTTTCCCATGTCGCTCAAAAGGCACTGAAATAGCATCACGTGTGGTTCCCGGCTGGTCAAAAGCGACGACACGCTCTTCCCCAACCAGGCGATTAATCAGCGTGGATTTCCCTACGTTGGGACGACCGATAACGGCAATCGAAGGTCCTTGTTGATGCGCTTCATCTTGTTCAATATCAGGATAGTCTTTCAGCACCCGCTCAATCAGCGGGTTGATACCCTTGCGTTGTGATGCCGCCACGAGCGCCATATCGGAAAAGCCCAACGCATAAAATTCGGCTTCAGCCTCAACGGGATTGACACCATCCACTTTATTGATTACGACTGTGGTGGGTTTACCTGCTCGTCGTACCATATCGGCAATAACCTCATCACCACTGGTGATGCCTGCGCGAGCATCTACCATGAACATTACACAGTCAGCTTCTTCCAGTGCCAGCAGGGTTTGACGTGCCATCAAATCATCCAGATTTTGCTGGTCACCACTGAGCCCACCCGTATCCACCACAATAAATTTTTTTGCGCCCACCTTACACACACCATATTGGCGGTCGCGGGTTAAACCGGGTTCATCCGCAACGATGGCGTCGCGGCTACGAGTGAGTGCATTAAATAGGGTTGATTTGCCGACATTGGGACGGCCGATCAGGGCGATGACGGGTATCATGTCAACGCTTTTGGGTTAAGGCTGTGAGCTGACCACTGGCATCGAGGACGATAGCATGAGTATCGAGGGCGACGGGCTGAGAGATATAACGATGGCCATGAGTGGCTATTCTAGAAACCAGTTTACCATCCTGTTTATTGAACCAGTGAACATATCCTTCCAGATCAGCAACCACAAGTTTGTCATCGACCAAACGGGGTGCCGTGATTTTTCTTGCATTCAATATATCCTGCTTCCAAAAAGCACTGCCGGTTCGGCGATCGATTGACCACAAATGACTTCGATCATCGGTGATATATAGCGATTCATTATCGGCCTCAATCGCCTGAAAACTGGAGAATTTGCGAGTCCATAACACCTGCCCACTATTAACCGTGATCGCGGCCAACTTGCCTTGAAAAGCACAGATGTAAATAACGCCATCACGCACAATGAATTGTCCATCAAGGTCAATTAAGCGTTCAATTTCGGTTCTTCCGGTTGGGACCCCCACGGTAGCTTCCCAGATAACGGTGCCATCGTCTTTTTCCAGAGCCAATAATTTCCCATTATCAAAACCACTGATTACCAAATCTTCAGTTACGATGGGATGGCTATGACCCGTTAATGACAAGGCGGGAACACGTCGAGATAGCGACCAGGAAACTGCTCCATCAGCCGTATTTATAGCACTCAAGTGTCCATCTACTGTGCGTGCAAATACTTGCTGCCCGTCCAAAATAGCCCGACTTCGAATCTCGCTATTGAGGTTTGTTTGCCATAGCAGGGTCAGATCTTCAGTGTTTCGCTCAAACAATGAAACCTGACCTTCGCTGGAAGTGGCTACCAGGTATTGTTCGTTTCCAGAGAGTCCAGCAATTGCGGTTAGACCGGATTCAAAGGACCATTCGATTTTTCCTTTTTTAGAATCAATTTGCTGAATCAATCCTGTTGTATCAATGGTGAAAATCTTTGGCCCCAACACCAGAGGCTGCATATCAAAGAAATTCTCTATTGCTCCCTTACCGGTATCGACACTCCAACGTTCTCGCACATATTCAGCATTCTCAATGTCAGTCAGTTCTGCAGGCGGCTCACTATTATCCGGTGTATCACATGCCGACAGCACTAAAATCAACAGCGCGACCAATAATCGCTTGGGTAATGAAAATAACATCATGAATAAAGTAAATTAGCTATTCAGTGAATTTCGACCAAGATCTTCAAGCTTCTGTTGCAAAAACTGTGCATTGGGTACGGCTGGTTGGGCCAGACGTGCCTTCTGATAGGCTTCAATGGCTTGCTCATTTTTGCCCTGAGCAACGAGAATATCTCCTTTTAATTCCTCAAAAACTGCCGCAAATTCAGAGGGGTATTCGATGTTTACAGTACTCAAAGCCTGTTCAAGTTTACCCTGTTGCAATAACACCGCAGCCAGTCGCTGGCGTGCAATCAATTTTATGGCAGCCTCTGAATTACCATCCACAATCATTTCCAGTTGTTGTCCCGCCTGATTAAATTCACCCGCTTCTACGTAAGCCTTGGCTAATGATAAACGGGCCAGGTCAGCATAAGCCGTGGAGCCATACTCATCGAGTATGATATTGGCATGTTCAATCGCACTATCATGTTGGCGCTGATCCAGCGCTGCCACCATCTCGCTAAATTGAGCAGAAGCCTCGGCAGCTAAATTGTCGCGATAATCTACCCAGAAACGCCAACCGGACAACCCTCCAATACCTATCACCAGACCCGCAATGACGGAACTACCATTATCCGACCACCATTTCTTGATCCGTTCTACCTGTTCTTCATCTGTTAAATATTCAGTCATTGTGTAATCTCTACAATCTCATTGTTTTCCATTAGCGACTTTACCTGATCAATCAGCTGTGAATGCTGAATCTCGCCTTGTGGCTTGTCCTCCCGCAAATATTTTACGGTTAAGGTATCTTTTTGCAGCTCGTTTTCACCCAGGATCAGCGCGATTCCGGCCCCGGATTTATCGGCCTTTTTCATCTGACTCTTGAAGCTACCGCCACCCGCATGAACCGTTAATCGGATTCCCGGTATGCCATCCCTTAATGACTCAGCCAGTTTATGTCCCTGTTTTATGGTATTTTCACCAGACATCACCAGGTAGATATCCGCTTTAGAGTCCGCTTGAGTTTGATTCTGATCTATTAACATCGTGACCAGGCGTTCAATACCCATCGCGTAACCCGCTGCAAAGGTTGGCTTACCGCCCAATTGTTCAACAAGACCGTCATAGCGCCCTCCGGCACAGACTGTTCCTTGAGCCCCCAGAGTATCAGTAACCCATTCAAAAACACTGTGGCTATAATAATCCAGCCCCCTGACCAGGCGAGGATTGATCACATAGGGTTGTCCAGCGAAATCCAGTATATCCAGTAGTTCAGCAAAATGATCTTGGGATTCCTGATCCAAATGTTGCTGCATCTTAGGAGCCGCTTCAATGAGAGCCTGCATGTCAGGATTTTTACTATCCAGGATACGTAAAGGGTTCGTGGTTAAGCGTCGCTGGGAATCGTCATCCAGCTGATTATGATGGTCGTTCAGATAGTCGACCAGGAGTGCTTTGTACGAGGCTCTGGATTCTGCCGTACCCAGCGTATTCAGCTGTAATTCAATACCCTCTATATTCAGTAAGTTCCAAAAACGTGCGGCTAACAGAATTAATTCCGCTTCAATATCCGCACCCTTTATACCAAAGGTCTCTGCTCCTAATTGATGGAATTGACGATAACGTCCTTTCTGGGGTCGCTCATGTCGAAACATGGCGCCGTTGTACCACCAACGTTGTTGCTGGTTTACCAGCAAGCCGTGCTCAATTCCAGCTCTTACCACACTGGCCGTACCCTCTGGGCGGAGGCTCAGACTGTCACCATTCCGATCATCAAAACTGTACATTTCTTTTTCGACAATATCTGTGACTTCACCTATCGATCGATGAAACAGGCTGGTTTTTTCTACAATGGGAGTCCTGATCTGGCGATAGCCATATTGTTCGGCTAAGTTTCGGTAGGTATCTTCTATCTGTTGCCAGACCGTGATGTGTTCTGGCAGTATGTCATGCATACCGCGAATGACTTTTATCTGTTCCGCCATATTACTGCCCTAAACGAATTTTCGCAGTATTATCCGGTTTGATCACGGCACTAAGATCGATTTCCTCTCCCTGGTAAACCATACTGACACCATAACCATTACCAAAAAAGGCCCGTAGAGGTCCTTTGGCATCAACCGTAACCGTTTCGCCAGAACGTAACAGGTCATAGACCAGTTTATTACCTGCCGCATCACGAACATCGGTCCAAGTATCCGCATTCACGGTAATGACCAGACCCTTTTTGGGTAAGACAGTTGCCTCGGTTTTTTCCTCTACAGCTTCAACCTCCTCGTCAGGTATCGTGGGGGACGTTTCATCAGAATCATTCACCGTCACTGGACGTGCGGGTATGTCTTCTGATTGCTGTTGAGTTTCATTGACTAGAGTTTTTGAATCCACTTCAGGGTTGATTTCAGATGACTTGGTGTTTGCTGTTGGATTTTGATTTAAAACAGCCAAATCATTCTGAACCTGTTGAGTCAGCGCTTCATTCTCGTCTTGACCGACAGCAATGTTCTCTTCGGTAGCCGGAATGACAGGCACCTCTTCAGCCATCGATTCTGTTTCCACCAGTTTGATCGTTTCGCTGGAATCTGAAGTATCCAGACTGAGTGTTTCTGCAGGCTGCTGATAACGATCCCACCACCAGATCACCAATGCAATAAACAGTCCGAGTATAACGATCCAGGTGAACCATTTGATCCGACTATCATCGGCATTTAAGTCTGCGGTGGTATTACTGGTTGAAGTAATGGGTGGGTCACAGTCCGGACAATAACTGGCATATTGCTGGATGATCTCGTCTTCGCTGACATTAACGATACGAGCATATGAGCGCAGATAACCCTTCACAAAGATGGGCGCCGTAATTTCTTCAAAATGATTTTCTTCCAGGCTAGATAATATAGCCGGAGACAGATGCATGCGATTAGCTACATCGTCGAGGGTCAGCCCCAGGGAAATTCTGGCCGCCTGTAAACGTTCGCCGGGACCCAGTCCACTGGCTGGTGGATCTATTTGTGTGCTTGGATTATTACTCATCGTTGTAGTGATAACCAAGATTGGTATTCGGTTGAATCGGCAAAATCAGTTTTAAGTTGTTCGGCTAAAACATCAGCTCGCTCAGGATTGTCATTTTTTAATTCATAACGAATTTTTAGCCACAAGCTCCTTGCCGTGGGCTGAATAATTCGATGAAGCCGCTCGAGATATAGATTAGTAAGATCATAATTCCCATCGTCAAAACTGATTTCAGCAATGTTAATTAATGCCGGAGTATAATTATTACGAATCGCCAGAGCACGCTGTAAATAAATAGTGGCAGTCTCTCTCTCGGGTGGATCCAGTTTTAACAAACA
>JASJBW010000130.1 GCA_030066315.1 Gammaproteobacteria bacterium | reverse complement strand
CCATGCGGCATACACCTTGGGACAACAGGAACAATTGAAATTACTCTTTTCCCAACAAAACGCGACTGCGTTGCAACGCAATCTTACCTATTACACCTATTTTTCTCGTTATCGTCTGGACCTAATTGAGCAGGCCAATCAAAACTTTACAGAACTGCTTGGCAATGAAAAAAAGATTAAATCAGCCAAACTGGAACTGGAGAAAGTCAGGGATACCCAAAATCAGCAAAAAACAGCCCTCGCCAAGGATCGTAAAAAACGCAAAGGCATTGTGGCTGACCTGGAGCGGGAATTAAAAAAACAAGGAAGACATTTGACGCAATTGGAAGAAAACGCCCGCAATCTCAAACAGCTGATAGAATCTTTATCAGAAATATTAACCGATATCCCACCCGCCAAAGAGCACAAACCTTTTGCCAAATTAAAAGGCAAGTTATCCTGGCCCGTCAAAGGAACAGTAAAAAAGCTTTACGGTAAACCCAAACCTCTTTCCAATCTTCGCTGGCAGGGCGTGATCATTAAAGCGCCTCAAGGCAATAACGTCAGGGCCATATCGCATGGTCGGGTGGCTTTCTCCGACTGGTTACGTGGTATGGGCAATCTGATTATTATCGATCATGGTAATAACTATCTTTCTTTGTACGGCCATAATCAGGCTTTATTCAAGACTACTGGAGAATGGGTAGAAGCCGGGGATATCATTGGTAGCATCGGTAATAGCGGCGGGCAAAAGACTCCCGGACTCTATTTTGAGATTCGCAAGAAAGGCAAACCCCAGAATCCCTCCCGGTGGTGCGATAGCAAATACTGGTTTACAACCTGATCATTGACAGAATCGTTCTCTAAATAACTTATGCAAAGCACTGATTCTGTAATATAGTTTCGATATTGGCCAATGGGCAAATGCATCCAATAAATAACAACTAACGCTGGTTTAATTGGTCTACAATAAAGCAATAGCCATTGGAGAATTACATGTTGCATAAACTCAGAACATCAACCTTTTTTGTTGCAGGTTTGTTGATAGGCTTATCAATGGCCATCGGACATAGTGTTTTTGCCTTAAAAGAAAACGAAAAAGCCATTCCTTTTGAAGACCTACAAGCATTTACCGACGTATTTTCCAGGATCAAGTCTGATTACGTAGAAGATGTCGATGACAAGAAACTGTTAGAAGATGCCATTCGTGGCATGCTTTCCGGCCTGGATCCTCACTCTTCTTACCTCGATAACGAAGAATTCAGTGAATTACGTATTGGTACCACGGGCCAGTTTGGAGGACTGGGCATTGAAGTCGGTATGGAAAATGGATTTGTAAAAGTCATTTCACCCATTGACGATACACCAGCATCACGTGCAGGTATCAAGGCCAGCGATTTAATTATTCGTTTGGATGATAAGCCAGTAAAAGGGCTCACCTTAAGCGAGGCGGTGAAACTGATGCGTGGCAAACCTGATACCGATATCAAGCTGACGATCGTGCGGGATGGAGAGCCTAAGCCTTTGATATTCAATATTACCCGTGAAATTATTCGGGTCAAAAGTGTCAAAAAACGTATTCTGGAACCCGGTTATGGTTATGTCCGTATCACTAACTTCCAATCCCGTACAGCCACCGATTTACTGAAGTCGATTTCCGATTTACAGGAGGAAGAAGGCCTTCAAGGATTAGTACTGGATTTACGTAATAATCCCGGTGGTGTGCTGAATGGTGCTGTCGGCGTGTCGGATGCTTTCCTGGAAGATGGATTAATCGTCTATACCGAAGGCCGGATTGATGATTCTAGTCTGAAATATACTGCCACCCCGGGTGACATTTTGAATGGCGCCCCCCTTGTCATTCTGGTAAATGGGGGATCGGCCTCGGCTTCTGAAATTGTAGCGGGCGCCATGCAGGATCATAACCGAGCCATCATTATGGGTTATAAAACCTTTGGCAAGGGCTCTGTCCAGACCATTCAGGAAATGCGCAATGGATCCGCTGTAAAACTGACCACCGCTCGTTATTACACTCCGAATGGTCGCTCGATTCAGGCCGAAGGGATCAAACCGGATATCGTTTTGCGTGATATTGAAGTCAGTGAAAACGACCAATCTAAAACCGTCTCAGAAAAAGACCTGTCTGGACATTTAAGCAATCCAGTTAATGGGGAAGATGGGGCTCTGCAAGATGATGCTAGCGAAGAGTCCTCTGAAGATGACGTTGAGAAATTATCGGAAACCGATTATCAGTTGTTTGAAGCGCTCAATCTTCTTAAAGGTCTAACCATTGCGAGTAAAATCCAACAGAGCAACGGATGATAAAAAAACTATGGGTGTTGGGCATTGTTATATTGATCAACAATGCCCACGCCGATAAACCCGCCCTATCTCTGGTTATAGACGACCTGGGCTACTCTTTTGAACAGGCAAAACAGGTCTTCCAACTTCCCGGAGAACACACCTACGCCATCATCCCATCAACCACTTACAGTCAGAAAATTGCCCGTTATGCCCACCAGAATGGGCATGAGATTATCTTGCATATGCCCATGCAATCCTCGGTGGATCTTGTCATTGAATCGACCGCTTTACTCGACAACATGAGTGAAGAGGAAATAACGCATAATGTAGCCAGGATGATCCAGGAAGTACCCTACATCAAGGGTATCAATAACCACATGGGCAGCAAATTGACTGAAATGGGCTACATCATGCGGCCAGTTATGGAGACCATCAAACAACAGAAAAAAAACTTTTATTTTCTGGATAGCCGCACGACGCCCTTGAGTAAAGCCTACCAGCAAGCGCTACGTGCCGGTGTTCCGACGCTAAAACGGGACGTTTTTCTGGATTATGATCACACCAACGCGGAATCCATTGCCTATCAATTTAAGCGATGGCTGAAAAAAGCCCAGCGTAAAGGTCATGCGGTAGCCATTGCCCATCCTTACCAGTCCACCATGACTTTACTGAAGCAAAAAATAGAAGCGACCAAAAGTGAATTTGACTACATGACTGCTTCGCAACTGATCGCAATGACCCAAAAGGAGAAAAACTCATGGCCAAAGTACTTGTCCCATTGGCAACAGGATTCGAAGAACTAGAAGCCATCACCATTATCGACTTGTTAAGAAGAGCCGGCTTTGAAGTCATCACGGCAGGTATGGATGACCAACCGGTTCAAGCCAGTAGAAAAACGATAGTGATTCCGGACGTTTCCATCACGCAAGTTGAAAATGAAGACTTCGATTTAATTGTACTCCCGGGCGGATTACCCGGCGCTGATAACTTACGCGATAATCCCACGGTACAAAAACTGATCAAGAGACAACATCTTTCCGGTAAGACCATCGGTGCCATTTGTGCAGCCCCAAGGGCTCTCGTTGCTGCAGGTGTACTGACGGGTAAGACAATTACTTGTTTTCCAGGAGCGCTAGATCAAGTCGACTCGAGCGACTTTGAAATCAGCGGTAAAACTGTCGAAATTGACGGCAATATCGCTACCTCTCGAGGGCCGGGAACAGCGATGGATTTTGCACTGGAACTCATTGAATTACTGGCTAACAAAAAACTTCGAGAGCAAATAGCGACACAAATGGTACGCCACTGATATACGCTAAAGGACTTGCCTGAAATCTCATGATTGATCTGGGTGGACTACTTGATACTTTAAGGACCTAGATCAAACACCTCCTGATACTAAATACGATACACTTCATTCAGATATCATATTAGAGAAGGCAAGTGTGTTATGTTTTGCTCTTAATACTGAGTGGTATCTTACTATGCTTGCCAGGAGACCAATATGAATAAACCGGCAAACCTTAGCACCTTCACACCACAACAACCTATTTGGGACCGTGTTTTTATGGTCTTTCCGCTGGTTATTATCGGCACACGGGAAGAAGATGGCAGTTATGATCTGGCCCCAAAACATATGGCGATACCTCTGAGTTGGCAAAATCATTTTGGATTTGTCTGCACGCCCAGGCATGGCACCTACCATAATGCTAAAAGGGAAGGTGTCTTCACAGTGAGCTACCCTAATCCGACACAATGGTTACAATCCTCTCTCGCCGCTTCTCCACGAGATTCGGAAGGTCATAAGCCGGCATTAAAAGCCTTGAAAACCTTCCCTGCTGAAGAGATAGACGGCGTCTTTGTCCATGATGGCTATCTTTATTTTGAATGCGAAATTGACCGCATTATTGATGATTTTGATATCAATAGTCTGATCGTGGGTAAAATCATTCGCACTCACGTGGATAGCGATGCATTACGAGATGCCGATCAGGATGACCAGGAATTAATATTCAATAACCCATTAATCAGCTACCTTCATCCTGGTCGTTTTACCCAAATTCGAGATTCGATGGCCTTTCCATTTCCCAAGGGTATGAAAAAATAGGTTGATTAGCATGAATGCGCCTCACGGAAACCTCATTCTAAACCAGGTCAAGCAGTATAAAAGTGACGCCCTGGATTTGCTCAAAAAGCTGACACTTAAGGAATCGCCCTCTACAGAGCCCGAAACCCAGTCTAAGGTCAGAAAAAAAATATCAAAAGCCCTGAATAAACTGGGTTATAAAACCATCCATATTAAGGGTAAAAGCAGTGGAGGAATGCTTTATGCCCGTCCGGTTAAAAAATTAAAGGGCCAAAGTATACAGATGATGCTTGGCCATTATGATACGGTTTGGCCAGTCGGCACCTTGGAGACCATGCCTTTTGAAATTGAAGGTAACATTGTTCGTGGGCCGGGTACCTATGACATGAAAGCCGGGATTATTCAAGCTATCCTGGCACTCAAAACATTAAAGTCAATGGAGCTTGAACCCGATGTGTTACCGGTGATTTTTCTTAATTCCGATGAGGAAATTGGCAGTCATGAATCTACTCGATACATTCGTCGACTGGCAAAATGTGTTAACCGTGTCTTTGTACTTGAGCCATCACTGGGGCCTAATGGCAAATTAAAAACAGCGCGTAAAGCCGTAGGTCGTTACCAAATAACCGTCAAGGGCAAAGCCGCCCATGCAGGACTAGATCCTGAAGGAGGTGCTAGCGCCATCCTCGAACTCTCTCACGTGATTCAAAAACTATTCGCCCTCAACGATCCTGAGAAAGGAATCACCGTCAATGTCGGAACCATCGATGGTGGCTTGCGTGCCAATGTTATTGCGCCACAAAGCCAGGCCATCGTGGATGTGCGCACTCGGACACAGGCAGATGCAGAATCTGTGGAACAGGCCATCCTTTCCTTACAAGCGGATACACCAGGTACTCAACTCGTGATCGAAGGCCGGATCGGAAGGCCTGCATTGGAAAGAACACCCAGAAATCAGGCATTATGGCAATTGTCTCAAGAGCTTGCCGCTGAAATAGGCATCCAGCTTGAACAAGGGCAGGCTGGTGGTGGTTCTGATGGTAATACGACCAGTCAGTATGCTGCCACGCTAGATGGTTTGGGTGCCGTAGGTGATGGTGCCCACGCAGACCATGAGCACATCGATATTGATAAAACCCTGGAAAGAGCTGCGCTATTGACCCTATTACTACTCGCACCACCCCTTAAAATATAAGCTCGATCGGAGGAGGATGACATGTTAAACCCTTTTTACTGTTCAGTAACCCGCATATCCGACCTTGAAGAACACCCCTATGACTATGCCAGTATAGAACGGGAACGATGGGCAACTGGAGATTATGTAGTTTGTGAGGTTCACGGTCGAGCTACGCCAACTTATCTTGTTGAACAGTCATCGGGACGCATGGCACCTGTTTTACAGGGCGATTATGTTGTGGGTGCATTGGGTAAACGTGCGGCTACAGTAGATGCTGTTGGCAGTTGGGAAGCAATTGGAGAGGACGGAAGCTTACACGCTCTAACTTCAGGCGGATTATTTGGAAAGCTCACTTCCCAGTCTCACTTAATGGCCCCTTTGATGAGATTGAACTACAAAGGCCATGTCTTACGTAAAGGACGAAAAGTCTGTATGCATCATTTTGTAAAAGAAACAGAGCACCAGGCTCTCGAGATGCCAATCATTATGTTGATTGGCACGTCGATGTCTGCAGGCAAAACCACCTCTGGACGCATCATTATTCATGAACTCAAACGCCTGGGATTAAAGGTTGCCGCGGCAAAATTCACCGGAGCAGGGCGCTATAGAGACGTGTTGAGTTATGCCGATGCAGGTGCAGACTATATCTTTGATTTCGTCGATGTCGGCTTACCTTCAACCGTTTGTATGCCGGATAAATTTGAAGAGCGCATGAAAAACTTGATGTCACGTATTGCCGCAACGGACGCCGATATATTGATTGCTGAACTGGGAGCCTCACCACTGGAACCCTATAACGGATCAGTCGCCATGAAGTTGCTTGAGAACAAGATCAATATGACCGTTTTAAGTGCAATGGACCCCTACGCCGTACTGGGCATCGAGAAAGCTTTTGGTATGAAACCAGATTTGATTACAGGGCCAGCAGCGAATACCGAAGCAGGCATTGCGCTGATT
>JASJBW010000023.1 GCA_030066315.1 Gammaproteobacteria bacterium | reverse complement strand
TCGATTGAACTATCAATACCTTCAAAGACAGCAAAAATATCTTCTTCATGTAGCAGATCAACGCCTAAAATCATAGGTGTGCTATTTAATATGACCTTTTTATCAACCTTAAGTTTAGGTTTCACAAACTTCTCTTGTGGCGACAAGGTATAGGTCATTCTTGGTAACTTGATTGCGTCATTAACCGCTTCCAAGGTTTCTATCCAGCTTAGGCGCCTCTCTGGACCTATTAAGCCACTTTCTCGATACCGATTATATTTTTCAGTATATTGTTCGATTCGATCGATATCCTCAACCAATTTGACATATTTGGCATGTGCAGCACTTAAAGATTGTTTGGAACTATTAAAGGCCTCTTGCTTGGAGGTCTCCATCGTATTGCCAAAAAATGAGAGGCCAATTGCAATAAAAATGGCAATTAGAAAAAAAATGAGTGGATACTTGATATATTGGAAGTCAATTTTATTTTTCATTTAAGTTGACCTCCTTAACCACTTTAAACGCAAATTGCGCCCTTCTACCAGATCTCGATATATTCACCTTCTGGCTCACATCGCCTGATAGTTTTTCATTTGATTCAATATTGAGGGGTCTTTGAGTGATAATGACATCATCATATTTTTTAGACACCTTCATCGTGTCTTCTATGTCATCGATGACACTGAGCGCATATCGATAGTCCCCATTAAAGTCAATGAGCTCTCCCCTAACCGTAAGAATTTCATACAGCTGATTAGCTCTGGAACGAGTATTTCTCGCTCGACGACGATTACTGCTGACATTTTTAGCCTGACTATCTGCGGTAGTTGCAGTTGGTGAGCTTGCTACATACCAGTTTAATGAAGATATTCTCATATCTGGGAACAAGGCAATATCTTCACTGACGAGTGCCATTAATTCATAAGGAGATCGGATATATTTTTTTTCTAATTGCTCAATCGTCAGCACAACATTCTTCATATTTATCGTACTGACGGATGAATCAATCATTTGCTCATTCAGTTGATTGAATTTTGAGTTATATTTTTGCTCCAGCAATGTCATTTCCTTGATGGATTCATCATAAATAAATCCTTTGGCAACAGAAGTCAGTATAAAACCGATACCAATTGCTATCGAAGTAATGCCTGCTAACTTTAACCCTAATGAACCCCAATAATGGTACAGATATTTTTTTTCTTTATTAGTGGCGTAATGATTGGTATAGCGTTTCTTGGTCGCTAAATAACAAAAAATCGCCGAACTAAAATCGGGATCTTCGTCAACTTCAATCTTATGCTCATCAATAAGATCTTTGATTTTATGAATTTTGTAGTCGAAATAATTATCTTTTTCGCATTTAATTTTTAGCTTATCAAGATGCCTATCATTACTTAAAATATGCACCGCTATGGTTTCAGATCGGTCGATAATTCGCTGACTGACTAAATACCTTTGAGTACTCTCAACATCACGGGTAACGTCCGATGCATAATCGCCTTGATAGAAGCTCGCGATGGGTACAAGACGGCTTAAAATGAGTTTGCCATTGATAAACACCGACTGCCTTAAGTTACTGGGCACCTGCTGGCTCACCATAATGATGCAATTATGGTCAGATTCAAGAGAATTTATTAAAGATTCACTGACAATTGGGAGGCTTTGAATACCCACTAATGGAGTTTTGGTATTTCTTATTATTTCCAACCATGGTTTTAAAAGATCTGGATTCGTAAGACCCGCAATAAGTAATCTTTCTTCCTTTCGATCTTTTTTAATGACTTCAATTTGTTTAGCTACCCTAAATCGTGAATTTCTGAAATATTTTTCATAGAACCTATCAATCATCTTACCTCGATCAGAACCCCTTAAAAGCGGAATCTTTTCCTGTCGAAATTCTTCCTCGATGAGATCAACCAATAATCGAATAGGCTCGTTTTTCAGTGAAGTGAGATAGGCTGAAAATAAATCCAGTCCCTGCTCATCAGGTTCAAAATAGACACTACTTTTCAGTTTGCTCCCACTCCATTCCTGGGCAACCATTCTGTATCCGGTAAAGTAGAGTATTCTTTTCATAATATGTTTAAAATTCTATTGTACTGATCGTGTCGTATATGGGCCCAAGTACAGATAGTGCCAACCAGAGGACAATGGCACCAATAACGGCCATTAAGGTGGTTTGCATTACTGGTTCAAGTTTTTCAATTTTATCGTTGATATCCCTTTCAAAAAAATAACTCACGTTTTTAAGTGACACATCCATTCTACCTGTGGATTCCCCGACTCTAAGCATGCGAATGACCAATGGAGGAAAAATACCGATATTTTGGAAACTTTCACTGATACTGCCGCCTTCAGAAATCTGTGTCCATGCCCTATCTATTCCATCTTCGAGAACTTGATTACTGACCACATTTTTACTGAGCTTGATCGCATCCAATACAGTGATTCCTGATGCAAACATTAGTGCAAAGTATCGCGTAAAACGTGAAACCTTTATCTTTTCATTTACGTCGCCGATCGCCCAGATGTTCAGCAACATACCATCAATCTTGAATCTTATTTTTTCATTTGTTTTATAGAGATAACGGAGTATAAAAAACAATACAAAAGGCAGCGAAAGTACTAAATACCAATAATTAACCAGAAATTCTGACGTCGCCATTAATGCCCTGGTTTCAAATGGAATTTCACCCCCTAAGGCTACAATCGCAGTCATGATATCTGGTACTACGAAAATCATCAGGAACAATATAACTGCAAGAATTAATGTCCCAATAACTGCTGGATAAGTGATTATTTTTCTGGCCTTGGCCAAAATCTCATCTTGCCACTTTAATGAGTCAGTAATATCGGCCAACACATCTGCCATCTGCCCACTCCGTTCACCCACTCGTATTAAACTAACAAATACTTCATCAAATACCTTGGGGTACATTTCCAATGCTTGCGAAAAAGAGCTACCGGATTCAATAGCCTCAATAACACTGGATAACACATCACGGAACCCCGGATTTTCCTCTCCTTCACGTAAATCAGCCAAGCCTTCTAAAATAGGCACGCCGGATCTTGATAATTGCTCAAGATGGAAACTAAAATTAATCAGATCGCGTCGAGTGACTTTATTGCGACCAAATATATCTGCCCCGGCTTGTTTCTGTTTACTAGAAACAAGATCAAGATTCATTTTATCCAGTCGACTCTCTAGATCAGCCACATTACCGGCATCCAGGCTCCCTTGAATATATTTTCCTTTACTATCGACGGCTTTGTATTTATAGAGAGGCATATCTAACTCATCCGTTCGGTCAAGTCAGTTACACGAGAAATTTCTTGTATAGAGGTTATGCCATCTAACACTCGCCTGATACCATCATCAGCCAAGGTTAAGAACCCCTGCTCATAAGCAGCTTCCTTTATTTCTTTTGCCGTAGCTCGATGCACAAGCATATCATCCAGATCAGAATTCATTTTTAAAATTTCAAGAAGCGCAAGCCTACCCTTATAACCGGTATGATCACAGGCTTTACAACCTGCTGCTTTAAATACTCTTTCAGGTTTTAGCCCTTCTCTGTTATACAAAAGCGCTCTTTCAGCATCACTGGGGGTATAAGCCACTTTACAATATTTACAAAGTTTACGAACCAGTCGTTGCGCTATGACCCCTATTATATTTCCCGCCATGATTTCTGGAATAATGCCAATATCATTCAATCGGGGTAACGCACCGATCGCAGAGTTGGTATGCAGTGTAGAGAATACCTGGTGGCCAGTCATTGCTGCTCTAAAAGCCATTTCTGCAGTATCTTCATCACGTATTTCACCCACCAGTATAATATCCGGATCCTGGCGCATTAAGGATTTAATACCATTAGAAAAATCCATGCCAGCCATCTCGTTGACCGTGGTTTGCCTTATCAATGGAAATGGATATTCAACAGGGTCTTCCAGGGTCATTATGTTGACTTGCTCGGTACTAATATGATTGAGTAGTGAATAAAGCGTAGTGGTTTTACCACTTCCAGTTGGACCTGTAACCAGAATGATCCCTTCAGGTCTAGCCATCATGATCTCGAGCTTGCGCATGGAATCTTTAGGTAATTCCAAACCTGAGAGTGGTATCACTCCTTTTTCCCTATCCAGAATACGCAGCACGATATTTTCACCATGGATAGTAGGCTGCGATGCCACACGGAAATCCACTTGTCGACCCACAATTACACGCGAAATACGCCCATCCTGTGGCGCACGAGTTTCAGCTATATTCATATTGGCCATAACCTTAAGCCGAACCGCAATTGCTGACCAATAGGTTTTATGTAGACTTCGAATTTGTCTAAGAACACCATCGATTCGATAGCGGATACGCAGAAAACTTTCTTCTGGCTCGAAGTGTATATCTGAGGATCCTCGCTTAACGGCATCGGCTAACATAACATCAACAAGACGCACCAAAGGCTGGCTGTATTCTTCTATATCTCCCTGATAATTCGTGTAATCCGCTTCACCTGTTTCAATTTCACGCAAGATTCCGTCAATCGATAATTCATAGCCATAGAATTGATCAATCGCATTTGAAATTTCAGTTTCACCGGCTAACACCGGATAAATATCAATATGCTGGCCAACTTGAATACGAATTCGATCCAGAGTGAATAGATTAAAGGTATCCGACATGGCGATGGTCAGCGAACCTGCCATAGGATTATAGTTTATGGGTATGACTTTATGTTTTCGTGCTGTTTCTGAATCAATGAGTTGAATGGCTTCAGGATCCGGCACCACATTCTTAAGATCTACACTTTCCTGTTCTAGCGCCTCGCCCAACGCTGAACGCATAATAGCTTCTGTGGCAAAGCCAAGATTTACCAGGAGTTTTCCCAGCGGCAAATCGACTTTTTTCTGTTCAGTTAAAGCGATATTGAGCTGATCTTTAGTAATTACACCTTCATCGATCAGAATTTCACCCAGTCGCTTGGGTTTGTTGGCACCTGTTGCAGTTCTCACTGACTCAGTACCTCAACGCGTTGAGTGACCAGCTGAGTATCGAAACTGGCCAGAGCATTGGTTTGGTTCTCTAGTGCTTGCTGATAAAAAATAATTGCAGAATCGGGCTTATTAATATGTTCCAGACTCACCGCAAGATTGTAGGCATAGTTGGGATCTTCTGGTTTCAATTCAAGCGCCCTGAAATAAGCCGATTGGGCCTCGACCCAACGCTCTTGAATGCCATACATATTCCCTAATGCAAAATATAGGTAAGGTGATTCCGGTTGTTCGCGTAACAATCCTTTCAATTGACTTTCTCCGGCCCTGGGATCGATATTAGCTACGGATATCAATGAGGTCATCGCTAAACTATCTTTAGGATTTGAAAGCAGGAGTTTCTGATAAAGCGTTATAGCCTCCTCAAATTCTTGATCAATCACATGGATAGCCGCACGACCTAACAAAGCATCTCGATTATCACCATCCAACGCTATGACTTGATCATACTGGCTTTTGGCTTTTGCAATATCACCGGATTCGTAACTGGAATAAGCCGAGGACAGTAAATTATCTTTTTCTGAAATCCGGCTACTGGTGGTAATTGTGATATCAGTCGATTTCTCACCTGGAGATGATTGACCTTCATTTGAATTTGATGACTGGCTCAAGCCCACATCGGCCATAGCCAATTCATTATTGGCGGGTCTTTTTTCACTTTGATCTGCAGGTAATTCAGCATCCTCTACCGCTTGCTTTGCTATTCCAGTTTGATCATCTTGATCGCCACCAGTCTGAACGTTTTCATCGGGTTTATCGGATGACACAATGGTCCCCAAACTGGATGCATCCGACACCTCAACAGTTTCTGCATCAGACTCAATGATTTGATCTGCAGTAGCAATCATCTCAATAACTTTGCCATCGGCTTGCTCGTTTTCTTTCTCAAACAATCTGACCGATTCCTTATCTGTTTTTGGCTTGATTACTCCCGGCATCGGATCACGCTTCAAACGGACCAGGCCATTATCAATGGTTTCAGATTCTTCTTGCAGACCAAATAAACCCCATACCATAACAAGCACCAGAATTAATAATCCCAATCCCGAAAATAATTTTAAATTACCGGTCTTTATTCCCTGAGATTTTCTGATAAATACCTTCTTGGCATAATCAGGAGTCATGACCGTGTTGGAATCAGACTTTAACCCAGGAAAAATATTGGATGTATCAGAATCAGAAAACCTTAGTAACGTTCTATCGTAATTATCTGGAGCTAGAGTACGCGTAGCGGTGGTTGATTTTACCGTCACCGTTTGATCATTGGTTAACTGATCGATATCAACTGATGAACTAGTGGATTGATCAACCATTTGCGTGGTGCGTTCTGGCTCAGGGATTTCATCCAGACTAAAGCCCGAAGTCACCGTATCATCCTTACCGCTACCTGATTGCTCTTGTGAAATTGAATCTTGTGCTTTTTCCGCTGCTTGAGGTTCTGCTTGATGGGTGTCCTCCAAAGCATTTAAAGATAAATCCTCTTCATAAGCCAAGTCTGTCAAACTTAATGAGTCTGGATTGGTAACAGTCGTATCTTCCTGAGTGGCTGCAGTTGAACCTAAGGGTGTTAATGTTTGCGTATCATCTCTTAAACCATCACCCATAAATTCTGTAACATCATCATCCGTTAACTCCATTTCTTCACCCATTTCTTCCGTCATGGAATAGGTATCTGTAAGTTCACTATGAGTGACTTCTTCCGTGGAAGAATCAGACGCTTTTATGATGACATTTTCATCGGCATCATCCGCGATGAAGAGGGTACTATCCTCATCAGCGAGTTCTGGAATCTCAGCAGTATCGCCTTCAATAGAATCATATTGAATTTGTTGTTCGGTTTGATCGAACTCGGTTTCTCCTTCAATCCCAACCTCTTCAAATTCGGCCTGCGTCTGGATTTCGGTATCATCATCTAAAGAATGAGCTGCTCCTGATAATTGCTCAGTTTCCTCGGATAGGGTTTCATCAAGCCGAGTTTGATCCTCTGAATAATCCAATTCAGTGGCTTCAACTTCTGTTTGCTGAAGTGTTTCATCGAATTCTGTCGAGTCGGCCTGGGCATTTAACTGCTCTGTCGCATCAGCCTCCAGCTCAGTCGAATCTACTTGAGTTTCATCAACAGCATCCGAGCCTTCAGCTGTTTTTTTTGCTTTTTTTTCAGCAGCTTTTTTTAAAGCATCTAACAGTAAACTCATCGTTTTACCCCTATGAGGCGAATCTATTCAGATAACAGCCTGGGTTTAAGGAAACGAGTAAAATCACTTAAATCAGAATTTAAATTGGCCGATTTGATAATCCGAGGCCTTAAAAATATGACCAGCTCGGTTTTACTGGCGAGTCTTTCCTGGGTTCCGAATAAAATCCCAAAACCATCGACATCATGTAGCCCGGGCAATCCTTTTGAATTTTCATTTACTGTATCTTCCATTAAACCACCGATAATAGCGGTATCACCATCAGCCACACGTAATACGGATTCCATCTCCCTAACCTGGATTTCGGGCACCTGGGTGCTACCTGAAATGACAACACCTGCTGGTACTGGAGCATCGACAAACTGAAGAATACGGGAAATGGTAGGCCTTACATTCAAAATAATTTCATCATTATCAGTGATATAAGGCGTCACATTCATGACAAAACCAACAGGCACCGTATTAATGGTGGTGGTGAAGGTTCTTGTATCATCTGCCGCGGTATCAGGGTCATTTTCTTCTTCTTCGATTTCAGTCGTAAAATAAACCCTGTTGTTTACGACTTTCAAAATTGAAGTTTGATTGTTAATCGCCATGATTTTCGGGCTAGACATTACTGAAACATCACCAAAGCTATCCAGTGCTCTAATTGAAGCTGTCAGGCTTCTATCAGCATCGGTATCAGTATAGGTGGCGGATACAAAAGGCGAAGCAGTCAGATCGGAACCTAAAGTGCTTAGATTTACATCCCAACCATCACCAACCGCCAATCTTGACCAGTCTACTCCCGCTTGAAAATCATCGTTTAAGGTAACTTCAACCACGGTAGCTTCAATCAATACCTGCTTGCGAGCACTACTTAAAACTTCATCAAGAAACTGCTGGACCGCTTCGTGAGCAGACGCTGTTGCCAAAACAGAGATCGTCCCGCTCTCTCGATTGGAAACCACCGGATTTCCGGCAATTTTGGATAAATTGTCTTCCAGGGAAGACCAGAAATCGTTATTGGATGTATTGGTTATTTTGGTTGAGGAATTACTGCCTCCGGTTGAACCTTCAGCGTTTGTACCAGTTGAAGCAATCTGGGTCGCAATAGAAACATCTGAGGCTGTATTACGGCTCATATTGAGATAGTCAATCTTGTAGATCCTAGAAAATGGAAGATCACGTTCAATTACGAGGTTAGGCCCATCTATATAATAATGAAGGCTGACTTGACGGGCGATACGCTTCAAAATTTGTGGTAGCGTTTGGTCAATAGCATTGATACTGACATTTCCGTTGATGGAGGGGTCAATATCCAGATTCAGTCGCGCGTCCCGCGCTAACGCAAAGAGCAATTCAGAGGCCGGCAAATCTGTAGCAACCACGGTAAAGGTTTGTAGCTTCTCCGCAGGTTTGGGGGCTTCAACGATAGGGACCTGATTGACGACGGGAGGAATCGCCTGCTCCGGTTTTTTCCTTGGGGCGGTTTCATCCAAATGCCCGGAAACCTTCATACGTTCGTCTTTTGGCGGTACACCTGTCTGGCAGGCAACCAGCGCAAGAAGTGTTGTTATTGCTATTAGATATTTCATAGGTTTTTCCCAGTTCTTAATCGGCCCTGACTCATATTTACAGTAATGCTTTCTGCATTCTATAAATGGAATGCAGGTAAGGTGAATTTATACGTACAGATTCTGGCAATTGCTTCATCTTCATTTGGCCCAAGGTGATGGTTGGGTATTCATTATAAAATACCCGGTAGATCTGCCTATCTTTCATGTTCACTTCGTATAAGTATGTTTTATCCAGATCCAAGGGCCATTCCGTCTGCAGGTAGATAGCCAGTTCTTTTGCCGCTGACTTACTTCGCATCATAACCTGTATCGACACACCCTGTTTATCCGCCTGTCGTAACCACTGTTTGCTCGAGGCAATTTTTGTTTTGAGCCACTGCTCATGAGCGTCCAATTTTTTACTTGAAATTCGAGGCTCAACAGATTGATTTACTACAACTTTATCAAGTTTAGCATCAGTTTGTTGATTTTTTTTTGAACCAGCCTCCATTTCGGCCGAAGTTCCTACGACCTCTTGATCTGTAACCGTATCCAAAACCCGCTTTATCCGTTCCTTTTCTTCATTATCCAACTTGATTTTTTGTGCCACCAGATCAAGCTTGCTGATAGGCTCTTCCACAAGTGTTTTCGAAACCAGGGGTTCCACATCGGATGACCCTGTCTTATCTTCAACTGCAGTATTTTCTGTTATTGCTACTGGCTGATCCATCACAGAGGGTTTCATTATGGATCTAGCAGCAGGAAATGCTTTTAAAAAAGCGCCCTGGTTAACCAGGTAAAGCGCATAGGCCAGAGCGGCCACAACAATTAATCCCATAACGGTAATGGTTAAGCGCCATTTTGGGCCGGTGCCTGGAGAGGAAGAGACTGAACTGAAACCACTGTCATTAACCGCATCCAGTAAATGCTTGTTAGTCAGGGTGTGCGTGCTATCCGCAAAAGCTGACAACAGCATCTTGTCTGCCAATATATTGATACGACGTAACAAACCCTTGGAATAGACCGCCATCTTCGAGGCGAGTTTTTCATTCACCAGCTCGGGGCCGGTATAACCAACCTCACGCAACCTGAAATTCAAATAAGTATGAATTTGCTTGGGAGATAGCGGTGATAATTGAAAATCATGAGTAATACGCTCACGTAATTGTCGAATAGAGTTATTCTCCAGGTTTTGGTCCAGTTCCGGCTGACCAAACAGAATAATCTGCAATAATTTATGCTGATCAGTCTCCAAATTCGATAAGAGCCTGATTTCTTCCAAGGTTTCCAACGGCATCCCTTGCGCTTCTTCGATAAACAAGACTACCTGCTTGTCTTCTGCATGTTTTCGTAACAGATAATTCTGCAGCAAAGTATGTACTTCATGCTTACTGGCATCCTTGCTGAGATCAAACTTTAATTCTGCGGCGATCACATACAGGATATCTTCCGGAGAGACGCTCGGATTCGCAATATAGATAATTTCAACATTTTCCGGTAATTCGAGTTGCAGCATTCGGCATAACATGGTCTTGCCACTGCCCACTTCACCGACGACCTTGATGATGCCTTCACCACGATGTACCGCATAAACCAACGCGCCCAGAATATCTCCACGCTGTCCTCCGTCATAAAATAACGAGGTATCCGGTGTAATTCGGAAAGGTGAACGTTTTAAACCAAAATACTCTTCATACATGGGCTTATCTTAAATTTGCTCCAACATCTGTCGTTGTCATAACCGAATGTATAATCATTCACTCTTTTGCCCTCCTGTATCATGACTCATGTCAAATTATCAGGATTCCTTTCGCTCCAATCGTCCATATAGCGTTGAACGATTAACACCCAGCATACTGGCTGCCTTGCTCATGTTGTTATCATTTTCAGCCAGTGCGAGTTCGATATACTGCCTTTCAATTCTTTTAAGCTCATCATTCAATTGAAACCCCTGTGCATTTAAATTCTCTCTAAACAGCTGGATCTCATCAAAATCTAAAGGCTTTGTAACCAATGCTCCCATTTCTTGCTGAAGAATCGCTGTTTTAACCACTTGACCAGGATACTTGGCAGAGAGCCTTATAATAATGTTACGCAATTCACGTACATTGCCTGGAAAATCGTAGGTTTGCCATAACGCTCTGGCCTCATCATCGAACTTAAATCCCAGCAACTGTGAATCCATCTGTTGCTGAAAATGTTCCAAAAGTAGCATCTTGTCGCCGTCCCGATCTTTCATGGAAGGCACATGAATGGTTAAGACACTCAGCCGATGAAACAGATCCTCGCGAAAGAGCCCTTCATTAATGGCTGCCAACAGGTTTTTGTTACTGGCCGCCAGCACCCTGGCAGATGCTTTTCTGGGTTGAGTTTCACCGAGGCGATAATATTCACCATTTTCCAGCACACGCAGCAACTTGGCTTGCAGGTCCATGGGTAAATCACCAATTTCATCCAAGAATAACGTACCTTCACCCGCCTCTTCAAAAAATCCCTTGCGATTCTCTGTAGCGCCGGTAAAAGCACCTTTAACATGGCCAAATAATTGAGACTCCAGTAATTCACTATTAAAAGCGGCACAATTAAGGGTGAGAAACGGGGCACCGGCCCGTTGACTACATGAATGCAGGTTCTGGGCCGTTAATTCCTTGCCACTACCCGATTCGCCCTGGATTAAAACCGGATAGGGGGAGTCTGCCAGTTGTTTGATCTGCATACGTAACAGCTCAATAGCAGGACTTTTTCCAACAATACCCTTGATCGTGGTTTGATCCAATGAGGGATGATTAACGAATTCCAGCTGTTTATTGAGTCGGACCTTTAATTCCGCCACATCACAGGGTTTGGCAACAAAATCCACCGCACCTAGTTTTTTTGCACCATCGACAAATTTATTCCCATCCTGACCAGATAACACCAGGATCCGTGTGGAAGGAAAATGTTCATTGATATAATCGATTAATGCAAAACCTTCATCTGGTTTATGCGTATCGGGTGGCAAGCCCAAATCTATCAAAGCCAGTTGTGGAGGAGAGTCCATTCCTGTGAGCAAATCGATGCCCTGTTGACGATTTTTAGCAACGGATACCTGGTATTCCGTACTTAGGACATATTCTAGACTCTCAGCGATGATGGCATCATCATCAACCAGCAATAATGTGGGGGCGGAGATTGCTGCAGAGTCCATCACTTTACCTTAACATATCGTTAAAACAGTATAATGTCGGAATCTCGACAATTCAAATATTACTTGAACAAAGCCATAAAAATTATTGATAAATAAGGATATATCCACACGACATCCATTTTTATGGCGGCACATTAGAAACAGTGGTACGCAATCGGCGCGAAACATAATCAGGATTGGCGTTAATACCAGAGCCATAATTGCCATTCGTAGCGGTAGCTGTTAATTCATAGAAATTGATGGTTGTCGTATCTTCGGTATGAGAAGACTGTATGCAGGTCAGAGCCACGGAAAATGGTTCCAGCGCAGGTTCTGCAGCACCAAAAACAATGGTTTCAGAAGCATTACAGCTACCTGCGTTCAAAGCACGAAATGCACCATACTCAAGCCCGGCCCGCGCAGCTTGTAATGCCCTTGCCCCTTGTACACTCATGACCACGGTAAACTGCTGCACACCTCTTAAATTGATCATGTAACCCGCCAGAACTGCCAAAACCACGATCAGGAAAAGTGCTGTTACCAAAGAAAATCCTTGATTGCCGAATTGCTTGCTCACGGTACATTATCCACGTGTATCTGATTCAACAGACGTACGCCCTCATTATCATTATCAGTCAAAGCCAAATCTATAGACACCAATCCTCCTCTCTGGGCGGTACCGGCTTGATAACTGATGTTACAACTAGAGACCTGGGTAGCCACGCGGCCAGTATTGGCCGTTAAGGGAAATCCCGCGAGTGTAGCAATCTGAGCAGACTGATAGGGATAACTTTCAATCCTGGTTAGCACCCCAGTTATCGCATCACAGATATAACTAATAGGCCCATCGACAATAAACACCCGTTGCGTGGGAGACTGTAAATTGAATTGAAAGGCGTTATCAAGAGTCAGATGGTGTTCGTTACCTGATAAACTCACCGACAGCCCTGGAAGGCTAATAATTCCGGGATTATTGTTTGCCGCAGCATCAGCATAGATATCGCCAGGATTCGTGCTGTAGATGGCTGCTCTATAACCCGCATCACTGAAAGGTACTGATAACGTTGTAAATCGCCCTAACACATTGAAGTTATCATCCACTCCTGAAAAATCGAGCAATTCGTTCGCAGTGTTATAACCCGCTCCTCCCACTTCATCACGGTAACGAGCACCATCAACCGTATTCACCATTTCCAATGCCCAACTATTGGGTGAATTATCGATCAGGCGCACACTGTTGGGTAAAGCTCGCCTTACATCAGTCGCAATCTTACGCAAAGCCATTTCAGCAGAATCGACCAGTTGTTGCCGCCTCAGCTGGTCGTTATAGGCTT